>CAYGFQ010000001.1:0-45143 GCA_964349285.1 uncultured Candidatus Saccharibacteria bacterium
GAATCAATCCTGACGCGCCTTCAGAAACTCGAGGCGCATGGTCGTGAGCGACTTGAAGCAAAAGCACGTGAGCTTTTAACGACGGTCATTCATCGCCTTGGAAACGCCGTTAACGCTGAAGTGACAACGCTCTCTATCCAAATCCCTTCGGAGGAGGTGAAGGGCAAAATCATCGGCAAGGAAGGTAGGAATATTAAAGCGTTCGAGCGTGCGACGGGTGTCGACGTCATTATTGATGATGCTCCGGATAAGATTACGCTCTCGTCTTTCGACCCGCTTCGTCGTCACATTGCAAAGAATGCACTCGAGCGTCTGATTGCAGATGGTCGTATCCAGCCTGCGAAGATTGAAGAGGCAGTCGAGAAAGCGAAAGCAGAGATAGAGGAAACGGTGAAGCAGCGTGGTGAGCAGGCGGCCTATGAAATTGGTGTCGTCGGTCTTGATCCACGCCTCATCACGCTTCTTGGACGTCTCCACTTCCGCACGAGCTACGGCCAGAACGTGCTGCAGCACTCACTCGAGATGGCGCATATTTCTGGCATGCTCGCTGAGGAGCTTGGTGCTGACGCACACATTGCGCGCACCGGGGCACTGCTCCATGACATCGGAAAAGCAGTCGACCACGAAGTGCAGGGTACGCATGTTGAAATTGGTCGCCGTATCCTCGAGAAGTTCGGTGTCGATGTGCGGGTCATCCAGGCAATGCAGTCGCATCACGAAGAGTATCCCTATGAGACGCCTGAGGCGATTATCGTCCAGGTTGCCGATGCTATCTCTGCAGGGCGCCCGGGTGCACGTCGCGACACGGTTGAGCGCTATCTTGAGCGCCTCACCGATCTTGAGCGTATTGCTAAGGGGTTTGAGGGTGTCGAGAAGGTCTACGCCATCTCCGCAGGGCGCGAGATACGTATCTTTGTGAATCCTGGTAAGGTATCTGACCTTGCAATGCACAAATTGGCGCGAGATATCGTCAAACGCGTGCAAGAGGAGCTCAAATACCCGGGAGAGATTAAGGTGAACGTCATTCGAGAGAACCGCGTTGTCGAATTCGCACGTTAGAGTGCGTTGACAAGTGCTTGAAGAGTCCGCCTGGTGGCGGATTTTTCAATATCCCCGCGATTTGGCAACCCCTATTGCGTAAAATGGCTCAGTTTCTATACTTTCTGCGTATCCCCTGCCCCACCTATGGCCGAGGGATTATCAACTAACTAACCGTACATGAACAAGGCAGACATCGTTTCCAAGGTGCAGCAGGTCCTGGGCGGCACGAAGGCAGATGCAGAGCGCGCAGTGGAGACTTTTATTGACTGTGTCGTCTCCGGCCTCAAGGGCGGTGATGAAGTCTCGGTCGCAGGACTCGGTATCTTTGTTGCAAAGGCACGTCCGGCTCGCACAGGACGTAACCCTCGCACCGGCGAGACCATTCGCATCGCAGCTACTCGCACACCGAAGTTCCGCGCTGCAAAGGCACTCAAGGACGCGGTTAAGTAGTACGTGTTTTAAGAAAAGACCCCGCAGGTGCGGGGTCTTTTCTTTATTCTTCAATCCGTTTTGCAACGACGAAGCTTGTGTAGTTGAACTTCAGGTCCTGGATACTCTCTTCGAGAATCTCAAGGCCATAGAGGGCTGCAGCTGCTTTTGATGCGATGACTGCTGTCGTCTTTGGAAGCACTCCGCTTGCAAGGTCCTCTGCGGCTTTTGCCGTGTCAGCATACTCGGCAATATCGACGCCCGGCCACTTACGCTTCAAATACATGCGGCACTGCTTCAGCGCTTGGTCGTGCGAAGTGATGGCAGTCACCTCTCCCGCTGTCACACCTGGTGCAACGAGGAGATTGTGGTGCACGTCTATCTCAAACAACTTGGTAATCTCGAACCGGTGTCGGGCCATAGCATGCACCGCTTCAATAACGATTCCGCCATTACTGTTTTCTATGGGGAAAATACCGAGATCTGCCTCACCTTCCTCAAGGGTGTTAAGGACGCGCTCTGCCGAGACCAGGTAGAGAATCTCTGCGTCTTGGATCTTCTCTGACTCAATATATTTACGAGCAGCTTCTTCGGAGAAGCTTCCTTTTGCTCCCATGATGCCGATTTTCATAAGATGGGAGTATACGTCAGGGCACCAGCGGCCACAAATTCCGGAAGACTTCTCGTTGGTCATGGGCTAGGAGGGCGGAGTGTATCTCGACGAGGTAATATGGCTTTTGTCGCGTATTGATCATTACGACGTAGTCTCCAATAATCCACGTCGTCGATATGAAACTGGTAGCCTCTCCCCAAAACTTCACGCCCCGAGCCGGATACCTGCCTGAAAGTTTTACTTCGGTGACCGAACGATTCGTGAGCATTTTTGCCTCCCATTTCTTTCCTGGGAACTTCCACGTCCACTTAATCCATTCGAAATATTCGTCAACAAGGGTATGGTCTTGGAATCCCCACCATATCCCGTCCTTCTCAGTCATGCTCGTATGCCATACGGCAAGTTGGTCGTAGAGGAACTTTTCTATTTTCCCCTCTTCGACAAAGCGCACTTGCGGGACCGGGTAGGCAGTTTCTGCGTTACGCTTCGAAACCTCTGCGGAAAGGCGTGTGAGGAGCTCCTGACGCTCATCCGAGCGCTTCTTCTCTAGCACAATTGCTCCCTTGATGGCCTCCGGCCCAGCGAGGGTAAAGACGCGTGGGCGTCGCGTCGCATCCTCAACGAGAAGGCCTTTTTCGACGAGATTCCGAGCCATGCTGTACCCGGTAGTACGCTTCACGCCAATAGCCTTTGCGAGAGCTGCTGGAGTTATTCTTCCCGCCTTCATGACGGCGGAATAGAGGCTTATCTCCTTATCTTGGAGGCCAAGGGCCTTAAGCAACGAGCGGTCCATAACGAAGAGTCTAATTCTGTTGTCGAAGTAATGTCAACATTTGACCGACATATTTTGACATATATCCTGAAAACCGCAATCATCTCCCCGGAGGTACGGCACATGACACAACAAGACCCTGCTCCTGAAACCCTGGCACAAGCGGTGTTGAAAGCAGTCAGCGAGAAGTATCCAGGCGCTCCGTATATAGAGGTAGCAAAACAGATTCGTATCGCACCACTCACGCTAACTCGGATCATCAAGGCCGAGTTGAGCGACTTCCCGGCGAAAAGCCTTCGGGCAATTCGTGGCCGGGCAGGGTCGATCGTTCGTCTTGCACGAGCGCTCGACCTTGATGTGACGTGGTGCCTACGGTCAGTTGGACTACCTGAAAACGGCTTGGAGCTCGCCGCTGACCGACCAATGCCGGAGACGGTCCTTCTCACAGAGGAACATCTTCTGCTTCTTATCGACATCGTGAAAAAGCTAGGCAGACCCATACCTTTAAGTCTTGCGGCACAACTACTCGCCCTTCAGGAGGAGTAGCGCAAGCGGGGCGACAGCTGTCGTCCCTCTTATTCAGGTGCGGAAAATCGTTTCCGCACCTGACAGGAGGATAGTTATGATCCTTGTTTTTCAAGATCGCGACGGCCACGAACATCAGGAAATGGGAACCGGGAACTCAAGCTGCTTCTATGACCAGGAAGTGGACATCACCGACTTCGCCGCCGAACTCATCCGGCAGAAGAAACGCATCGTCGTACGGACGGGGCGCATCGAGGTGTCTGACGAGGTGGAGCCGCTGCACGCGCATGCGGGGTACACCTTCGGATTCGTCTTGAGCGGCGCAGGCCGCATCATGGGCGAGAAAGGCAAGAAGTATCTTGGTCCCGGGGACCGTTTCGCGTTCGGGCCGCGCATTCCTCACCTGAGTGTCGCAGATCCCCACCGTACTCTCATCGAAGGCATCGTCTTTATCGGCGAAGCTGGAGATCGGCAAGGAATCGTGCCGGCACAATAATGCTCACCTTTTGAGCGGCGGCGCTGGGAAACCGGCGCCGTTTCTATTTAAAGTATCTCTTTTTCTTCAGTTTCTCGGGGAGATAGCTCTCAGTGTCGTACATCTCATATCCCTTTCCATAGTCGAGGTCTTTCATGAGCTTCGTCGGAGCGTTCCGGATGTTCTTCGGCACCGAGAGATTCCCAAACTTTGCTACATCTGCTTGTGCTTCGCGAAGTGCATCATACGCAGAGCGGTCTTTCTGTGCGTTTGCAAGGTACGCGACACCATGTGCAAGGTTAATGGCACACTCTGGGTATCCAATGGTCTCACACGCCCGGAAGACCGCGTTTGCTACCACGAGCGCAGTTGGCTGAGCAAGTCCTATATCTTCAGAAGCAAAGATAACCATTCTACGCGCTATGAAAAGTGGGTCTTCTCCTGCTTCCACCATGCGCGCCAGGTAATACATAGCAGCATCAGGCTGACTAGCACGCATCGACTTAATGAACGCTGAAATGGTGTCGTAGTGCTCTTCGCCTTTCTTGTCGTAGCGCAGGTGCGGAGACTCAAGTGCTTTCGATAACGTTTCGGGCGTTACCGCTCCATAGAGCGACTGCGCCCCTTCAAGCATGGTGAGTGCACGTCTTCCGTCTCCGTTGGCGTAGCCTAAGAGCCAGTCGAAGGCGACCTTACCAACCTTCAGTTTCGAGCGCTTCACAATGGCACGAAGCGCTTCTTCAGATAGAGGTTCAAGAACGAAGACGCGACACCGAGAGAGGAGCGCAGGAATAACTTCAAACGAGGGATTCTCCGTTGTCGCCCCGATGAGTGTGAGTTCCCCGCTTTCGACAAACGGAAGCAAGAAATCTTGCTGACTCTTATTAAAGCGGTGAATCTCATCGAGAAAGAGGAGTTTAGGTTTCCCCAGCGGGAGCTTTCCGGCACGTGCATCATCAACAATCTTTCGGATATCGTCTTTGCCTGCTGAGACAGCGGAGAGTTCATGCAGCTCCGCATCGAGTGCCTTCGCGTAAATGCGTGCGATGGTCGTCTTCCCCGTTCCCGGTGGTCCCCAGAGAATAAAAGAAAAGAGATGCTTCTTCTCAAGTGCAACGCGAAGCGGCTTCCCTGCTCCCACAAGGTGTTCTTGACCCACGACCTCGTCTATCGACTTTGGTCGCAGCCGTGCTGCAAGCGGTTCCATACACCAATGGTACTCCCGTACACAAAAGGCGCTATGAACACCAGGTACACACTATAAAGTCAGCCTTTGCCGTTCAATCCTTCTACAAGAGGGCTGCCCCGGTATGGAGGCCGGGACAGCTGCAGAAATCACTCACCCCTATCAACCCTTGCGGGAAGAATGGTTGCCACATACGAGCCAGGCTTACCCTTACCGCGGTGCTGTCCGCGAGTCGATACGACTCGCATCTGTCGAACAAGCTGCTCGAGTACCAGCCGTACTGCGGTAAATTTACCCACGGACCAGGGGGACACGTCCCTCTGATACTTCAGCTGTATGGTCGTCTGCACTATGCACTCGTCACACATGGCTGACCCGTGTGCGACCAACAGATAGGCGACTTTGGTGCGTGATTTTCTGCAGAAGGAGCAGGAAGCCCTTATACTCGGGCGTTTTTTGTCGGTCATCCTATCCTCCTTTGGGTTGGTTAGATGATGACGGAGGGAATATAGCTTGTACCTTTTACTGTGTCTATAGTGAGTGACAGACTGCTCTGTAGCATATGCTTTATTTACAAGGTAAAAGCATGATTATACATATCTGTTGTAAATTATTGACACAATTTATTGCCTCATCTATGGTTAGTAGATGGAAATGACCCCGTATCGACTCCGCCAGGCCCTTATCTCACTCGGCCTGTCTCCCAAAGAAGCTTCTATCTACCTTTCCCTTCTTTCCTTAGGGCGCTCGACTGTCTCACAAATTGCCCGGAAGGCAGCGGTAAACCGAGCAACAGCATACGTTATCCTCGACGCTCTCATTATTAAAAAGCTCGTTACTATCTCTGGCAAAGAACCGAAGCAGGAATACGTTGCGGAGTCTCCAGATGCACTTGTCCAGCTCTTCAAAGAAGAAGAGCGCGCGGCGGAAGAGAGAGGGCGACGCGCACAAGAACTTGCTCTTGAACTTAAATCAATACAAAAGGTCGGTGATCGCCCTCAAGTGCGATTTTACGAAGGGATGGGGGGAATTCGTGCCGTGTTTGAAGATTCTCTCACGGCAACGTCAGGAAAGATTGTTGCCTATACGTCTATAGAGGACCAGCACGTCTCAATACCTAACTATTTCCCCGAATATTACCAACGACGTAAACGGAAAGGTATTTTTATGCGCGCTATATTTCCGGATACGAATATGGGTATTGAACGTCAAAATGCGAACAAGGAGGAGTACCGCGACTCAGTACTCGTTCCTGCACAAACATATGGTATACATCCTGCGATTAATGTATATGACAACAAGCTGATGATTGCCTCCTTCCGTGAGAAGCTCGGCATTATTATCGAAAGCGAGGAGATTGCAGATGCGATGAAGAAGATATTCGAACTTGCGTGGGTTGGTGCACGTTCGCTTTCACAAAAGAAATAACCCACACTTTCGCGTAGGTTATTTCTTCAAACGTCTTGATTTCTCTTAGAGCGTATCGAGTGCGTCGTTGATAGTATCCATCGCCTCTTCAGCGAGTTCTATCGCATCGCCCCAATCTTCGTCATCGAACTCGGCATTCGCATCATCGATGAGCTCTTCAGCATCATCAAGAAGATCCTGTGCGTCGTCGACATCGTCGCCATCATCTTCAGCATCGTTCACGTCTTCCACTGCGTCATCAAACGCATCTTCAGCGTCGCTGATGGCGTTTGCAGCACCCTCTTCGTCAGCATCAGCATCCCCGCCGACGATATCAATGGCTTCTTCAGCAAGCTCGATAGCTTCATCAGCTGCATCGAAGGCATCTTCCCAATCTTCATCGTCGAAGGCATCCTGTGCCTCTTCGACAAGATCCTGCGCTTCGTCGACAAGGTCTTCTGCCTCTTCAATGTCCTCGTCATCAGCATTGGAGTCGTCTATTGCCTCCTCAGCGTCTTCGATAGCCTGATCAGCGTCTTCGATGGCATCTTGTGCATCGTTCTCGCCAATATCTTCATCGCTATCTTCGTCCTCATCCTCGTCGTCGTCGTCGCTTCCACCAACTTCATCGATGGCATCCTCGGCACTTCCCTTTGCGTTATTCGCAAGCGTTATGGCCTGCGTGTAACTACGGTTCAAGAAGGCACGGAACGCAGCGACCAAGGAGTCGGTTGCATCACTCATGAAGTCTTCGGCATCGTCGTCGTTGCCGACTTCGCTGACCGCGTCTTCATATGCAGAGATAGCTTCTGAGAGTGCAACACGGGCACGCGTCTCATCAGTTGAGACAGCGCTCGGGCTTGCTGGCGTTGCAGGGGTTACCGTACCGCCCTTAAGAGCGTTGTACTTCCCGCGCGATCCCGGACCCCAGGTACCGGTTGCAGGCGAGAGACCTTGCGCCGTCTGCCAACGGATTGCTGCTTGTCGAGTCAGTACTCCGAAAATTGTAGTCTCGTTCCCGGGAGACCCAACACCACTTGTGGCGATCGTGAAGCCGGAAGCATTCAAGAACTTCTGAAGGCAGCGCACATCTTCGCCAGCAGAGACGCCAACGTAGAGGTCGCGGGTAAAGCTACAGGCACTTTGCGCATGGGCGCTCTGCAGCGGGAAGGCTGCGAGCACAGAAAGTGCGAGTGCTACCGAAGTCACGCTCGCGCACAGGTTTCTATACAGAGTGTTGGTAAACATACGAGTTACTATCTTAAGTTTGCTAAGTGGCACGTCGTTCGCGCCTTATGTAATCAAGGATAGCATGCAGGAAATATGAAGTTTCTGAGCATATTTGTTTTCCCCACACGCTTGCGTGTTTGGTGCGGTTCACACATAGAATGGACCTATGAAACCCAAGCGCGTTGCGCCCCTTGTGTGGGTTGGATTTCTCCATGCCCTCACCTCATCCTTCCTGGCAGGCCTCGTGATGTGGCTTTTGTCTCTTATCGTTGGTTACACGCTCGGTGAGAATGTCTTTTATGCCTTTGCGCTCTGGGCAGAGACACCGCTTGGCATTACTACTGTTTCACTCGTCTCCCTCCTCGTCCTCCTCCTCGCGTCCTATAACCAAGCTCGATTCATTCGCGAGCGCTATGAATATCCAGACGCAGCTAAGGTCGCACTGCATGCTGTCGTATGGTTTGCGGGTATTAGTGTCGCCTTCTTTGTCCTTGATCTTTGGGACGGGTACGCGTGGGCGTGGACTGACTTCCTTGTGGAGGGCCTCGCCATTCTTCTCTTCTACCTCGCAAGCAGGAAATTCCTCCGGGTGCGTTCTCTTGGTGCCCCATCTCAGTCTCGAACTGGATAGAGTGAGACCCTTCGAGGGTTCTTTGACGCGTTTTGCAGACTGGAGACGAAGCATCTCGGTCTAGCGTTCTGTGGGATTATGCAGCGCTACTGAAAGAAGTAATGAAGGTAGAGTTTCATTTCTTCAGGAACGAACCAGGTGTAGACGATCCAAAAGAACAGGAGTGCACCAGGCACATAGAGGACACTCTTTTGTAAGAGTGATCGTCGCTCTCTCGTCCGCCATCCTTCGAAGGCTCCTAGCACAAGAACGGCGATGGCAGCTACGCCTATGATGAGAGCTTCGTACGGATTGCCGTTTCCCATTGAAATGAGCTGCATTCCGAATAGCGTAAACAGACCCCAGAAAACCGCGAGCAGCACATAGACTACGGAAAGAAACTTGTGAAATAAATTCATGTTGTCAATCATAGCTTACAAGGGCGCCATCCTTACCAGCTAGGCACCTCAGTCTCTTGAACTAGCACTAGAGGGTGCGGGATAGGAGAATCGAACTCCTGCTCTCAGTTTGGAAAACTGATGTTCTACCATTAAACTAATCCCGCGTTAGTGGGGAGGATACCATATCACTGTATTTTCGCGCGATCTGGGCGTAGAGTAGTGGCAATGTTCTACCACATCCTCTCGGTGACCGCCGCCATGGCCCTCACCCTCTGGGCCACAATTGTAAGCCAATACCACGAGTTTCGGGGTGAGGTTCCCCCACCCCCAGAAGTCTCCATAGCCGTCGAGACAGAACAATCGGTCCCCTCCCCGTTTGAGGCAATCGTTACGGAAATCATGCGCGATCGGACACCCGCTCCCACCGCGACAACGAGCATCCCTAAACCCGTTCCAACAACGACGATACCGACCCCCTTCATTCCTATCCCGGTTCCGGTCACGCCACCCATCATTCCTGTACTCCCGCAAACTGAACCAACGGAAGTTACTCCCCCACCCACAGCCCCAGATGTCGACGACAAGCTAACAACGGAGAACTTCTTCAAAGGCGCGTTGGTGAACATCATCTGCATACAAGGTGGTGGCCTTCGCGGAAGCTCTGGCTCAGGCGTCATTGTCGATCCGCGCGGCATCATCATGACCGTTGCACACGTTGGACAGAACCTTCTTCTCACCGACTACCCGGAAGAGAATACGGGTAACTGCTACATCCGCACCGGAAGCCCTGCAAAAAATACGTACACTGCCGAACTTATCTTTATTTCACCCGACTGGATAAAGGAAAACCCCGGTACCTTCCTCTCCTCTCGTCCTACCGGAACGGGCGAGGATGACTTCGCTTTCCTTGCGATTACCGGAAGCCTCACCGGCGCCCCTCTTCCCTCTCGCTTTGCCTATATCCCGCTTGCAGCTCCTGGTACGGATATCGACGAGGGTGATGAAGTTGGTATTGGTTCTTACGCAGCAGAATTTCTCACCAGTTCTGAAGTTCGCTCATCGCTCTATCCGACCATAAGTTTCGGACCCGTGAATGATGTCTTTACGTTTGGAAGAAGCACCGTTGATATTTTCTCTGTGCGTGCAGGCTACGCCGCACAAGAAGGATCTTCCGGTGGTGCAGTCATAAACGAAGATCGTGACTTGATTGGACTCATCACCACGCGCACCGTGCGCCCTGACCTCTCGCTTCGTGATCTCCAGGCACTCACTATGGACCACATCCGCAGAAGCTTCCGTGAAGATATGGACACTGATCTTGATTCCTATCTGCGTGGCAATCTCTCCTCTCTCATTGCAGGCTACAAGGACGAAGCAGCAGACCTCCTCGACGTTCTCGAAGAAGCTATCCAAGAGGCAAACTAGGTTTCTTAGACACGAACCGTGCCCTATGGTACGGTCTCCCTGCCACGACTAGACAACGGAAGGAAACAACGTCATGGCCAATGCGATTGATCTACACGTCGGGAAGCGCCTTCGGCGCCGACGCCGGCTCCTCGGGTTCTCACAACAAAAGCTCGCGGAGTCGATCGGCATCCGGTTCCAACAAATCCAGAAGTACGAATGCGGGGCAAACCGCGTGACGGCGAGCAGACTCTACGAGCTCGCAGTTGCGCTGAATGTCCCCGTTACCTACTTCTTCGAGGGCATCGCGACGGTCGCACAATCAACAACTGACTCCCCGGCCAATGACCGGGACCTGATCGCTTCAGACGTCCTCTCCCAGAAGGAGACGTTGGAACTCGTCCGGGCTTACTACAAGCTTGGCGAGCGCCCAAGACGTCGCTTGCTCGACCTGGCGAAGGCGCTCCAAGATGAGAGCACCGACGCCGCCTGAACGGGCCGAGCGCTGATCAGAAGTTGCCGCTTCGCCTCGTGCGGAGCGGCAATTTTCTTTTACGCACTGTTTCGAGTCGGGCCGCAGGGAATCGAACCCTGTCTGTCTGCTCCCAAAGCAGATGTACTACCGGTATACTACGGCCCGTTTGAGATACCCTACCACATCAAAACCTATACGACACCGTTTTTACAGCGGCCTTAAGGAATACGGCCTCATTGCTCATTATTTCTCAGACTCGCCTCTTTACCAAATCTTTGTCTTTTGTCTTTTATCCCCAGTGTTAACAGGTTTGTCCACATGTGTCATAAGAGCCTTTTTCCGTAAAAAGATGAGTAAAACCATGGCTGCATTGGCAAAGGTGATGGCAACAACGTAGGCAAGGGTGAGCAGGTTGTACTCGACGAGGGCTGCTATTGCGATGAGGTTACCTACCACAAAGAGTACGTAGCTTCGGGATGTTTCCGTGCCAGGCTCTTCATATACCTTGCGGTAGCTTGGGATATACCCAAGAAGGTCTATGGCAGTCACCATGAGGACGGAGACAATCGGTTCATCGAGAAAGACCCAGATACCTATTGCGACAAGCGCAAGGAGCAAGACGACCGTATCTGAGAGTGTGATGTTCTTGGTCCCGTATTTGAGAGACAGCAGGAAGATGCCGAAGACGAGGACCGTCATAATGATCCAGCTGTAGGAGGAGAACCCTCCCCCGCCGTACCAGATGCCAGCAGTTGCTACTCCCTGGGTAATGGTCCAGATGAGCCAGGTATAGGCGTGGGGCTTGGTCTTCCCTGCCAGGATGTCCTTGTAATACGGGACGAAGCTATACAGTCCGACGAAGAAAGCCAGAACCGTAAAGAAGAGCTTCAGTTCCATCTAGTGCGGCCAGGGAGAATCGAACTCCCGACTGGTCCTTGGCAAGGACCCGTTTTACCACTAAACCATGGCCGCAATTACGTCATACTCGCACATTATTTTCCCGACTTCAATTCCCTACCGTGTGCTCCCGCCAGGATTCGAACCTGGAACGACTGCTTCGAAGGCAGTTATGATATCCATTTCACTACAGGAGCAGTGAAACCACGTTAGAAATACTACGCGAGAGCTAGGAGAAAGGCTACCCGCATACTAGTATTTCACGTATGACGTTCTCCGTTCCGAACGAAGTAAAGGTGGTCGCTGAAGGCCTTCGAAAGGAAGGATTTGCGGCCTATCTTGTGGGTGGCTGTGTCCGGGACCTCTTCCTAAAACGTACCCCCAAAGACTGGGATATAACGACAAATGCAAAGCCTGAGGATATTCAGCGCATCTTCCCTGAATCCTTCTACGAGAACGATTTCGGGACGGTTGGCGTGAAGACTGAATCTGAAGATCCTGCACTTGCCGTCATTGAAGTAACTCCCTACCGCACCGAGACTGGCTACTCTGATAAGCGTCGTCCGGACAAAGTTGAGTTTGGACAGAGCCTTGAGGAAGACCTTGCTCGCCGGGACTTCACCATTAACGCCATTGCCTTCGATGAGGCTAAAGGACAAGTCGTCGATCCGTATAAAGGACAAAAGGACATTGAGCTCAAGGTCCTCCGAACGGTTGGTAACCCCTCCGAGCGCTTCGAGGAAGACGCTCTTCGCCTTATGCGGGCAGTTCGCCTGGTGGCTGAGCTTGAATTTGCCCTTGATACCGAAACTGCGGCCGCAATACAGGCTAAAAAGGCTAATCTATCCCATGTTTCACGTGAAAGAATACGGGACGAATTCGTCCGTATTCTCGAGTCCTCTCAACCGATGATGGCTCTGGTTCTCTCACATCAGCTGGGCATCCTCGAGTACATAGCTCCCGATCTCCTTCGAGGTATTGGTGTAGACCAAAACCAGGCTCATAGCTTTACCGTCTTTGAGCACAACCTCCGGACTATGCAGCATGCTGCTGATAAGGGCTGGGACCTCGATATGCGCCTTGCAGGCTTGTTCCACGACATAGCAAAGCCTGAAACACGTCGCTGGTCCGATGAGAAGAAGGATTGGACGTTCTACGGCCATGAGGTTGTGGGGTCCCGGGTGGCAAAGAAAGCCATGGAGGAGATGCGGTTTTCACGTGAAACTATCGAGCGGGTAGCGAAGCTTGTTCGCTGGCATATGTTCTTCTCAGACCCTGACCAGGTAACCCTTTCAGCCGTCCGAAGGACTATCCGGAACGTAGGCGAGGAGAATATCTGGGATCTTCTGAACCTCCGCATTTGTGACCGTATAGGCACCGGGCGCCCTAAAGAACAGCCGTTCCGCTTCCGGAAGTACAAAGCCATGGTGGAAGAGGCCCTGCGGGACCCCATCTCCGTCGGTATGCTGAAGACCGATGGCAACCGCCTTATGGACGTCTTTCACGTGAAACCTGGGCCCGTCATAGGTTTTACCCTCAATGCCCTCCTTGAGGAGGTTCTCGAGGACCCTAAGCTCAACACTGAGGAATATCTAGATAAGCGAACTGTGGAGCTCTTGGCGCTCCCCGAAGTAGAGCTAAAGAAGCTCGGAGAATCTGGAAAGAAGAGGAGGGGAGAGGCTGAGGAGGCTGAAGTACGTAAAATCCTTGAAAAGCACCACGTGTCCTAGGGTTTTCACGTGAAACTCAGAAATACGGCCTAGAATATAGATAGGGCGGCTGTTTCATGTGAAATACAAAAAGCCGCCTAACCGAGGCACGACAGCGGAAGAGGAGACGGTACGAGGGGTGACTGTACCCTCTTCCGCTGTCGTGCGGGGACCCGAAAATTGGAGGGGGCAATGTGATGGCGGGTCCCGGGAGAGTGGCTTGGCGGCTTTTATGGTGTGAACTCTTGCGTTGTTTCGCGTGGAACGTTCTATCCCGCTTAAGTTTCAGGGGATACGCCCCGGTTTCGTAGGATGAGCGACGTTGCGAAGACGCTTTGGATCAAAGAACGCGCAAAGAACAGCCTTTGTGCAGGACAATCATTGAACTGAATCATCAGAGTGCCTCGCTCTGAGAGTAATCATAGTCCTTTATAGGACATCGTAAAGGACATACGTGTGGATAATGTCCTTTATAGGGTTATGGAGATAGGGCAGTGGTCTGAGCCGTAGATGTCAGGGTGTATCTCTGCCTTCTTTACGCTCTTCAGAAATTCACGAGAGATGAAGAAGTAGTCGATGCGCCAACCGACGTTACGGTCTCGAGCTCTCGTGAAAAGGTCCCAATATGAATAGGCGACTCTATTCGGGTTGCGGTCCCGCCAGACATCCACATAGCCTGCTGCAATAACTTCGTCTATCCATGCGCGCTCTTCAGGAAGAAAGCCAGTATTCTCTTCGTTAGCTTCTGGTCGCGCAAGATCAATAGCTTCATGTGCCGTATTTACGTCGCCACAGAAAATGACTGGCTTTTGTTTCCTCAATTTCTCGCAGAAGGTAAGGAAAGCGTCATAAAAGCGGAGTTTGTAGTCAATCCGGTGAGGGCCCTGTCCACCGTTAGGGAAGTAGCAGTTTATAAGCCAGAAGTCCTCGTATTCAGCTGCAAGGAAACGGCCCTCATCATCGAATTCCGGGACCCCTAGCCCATAAAGCAAGGAAATAGGCTCTATTTTGGTGTATATAGCGACCCCGCTATATCCCTTCTTCACCTTAGAAGAGGCGAAGAATGAGGAGAATCCGGGTACCTCCCGAAGGTCTTCCGGAAGCTGCTCCGGGGAAGCCTTGGTCTCCTGGAGACAGAAGATATCTGGCTTCGTACCTTTTAGGAATGCTTTCCAAAGTGCAGACTCATCCTTTCCAAGGGAGCGTAGCCCGTTCACGTTCCAGGAGACAATTTTCATCCCCCTAGTCTACCAGGGGACATCCTGTGGATAGGGTGGCTTTCCAGAATATTGACAGGCCCGGGGCGAAGCATAGGATTGAAGATAGCTCGTACCTTGTGCGGGAGAGTCCAGGAACTCCCAGTCACGGGTCTCAACTTTTCACCCCGGCTAGAGGTTTTTGTTGCACTTCTATCTGCATGGGTATGCGGCGGGGCAATGTTTCTCTTATTAAGTTCGGAATGTGCAGCGACGTGTGATGGCGTCGCAGGTAACAACTAATTACATATGAATATTATTTCTGCATGGACAAGACATGCTCCGCGACGGAGTGTGGCTTTCCTGCTTGCACTCGCACTTCTTGGCGGATCGTTTGCATGGCCTCAGACGACGAGTGCAACAACTATTGTTTCCGATACCTTTGGGGTTGGCAGCAATAGTTTTAATGACCTCGCCAATATCCTCGACTGGAACGAAGAAGGGGATGACGACGACTCAATAACGCTTGCAAAAGTAGGAGGCAACTCCGGCGCAGACGTCCGAAGTCCGGGCGACGAAACCAACGGTCGCTTCGCGAAGATTGGTTACGACTCTCAGAATCACAAAGGAGAGTGGATTTGTCGCCAGGTAAACTCGTCCAACTATTACAACCTCACCTTGGAGTACCGTTGGAATGGAGATTCCGATGCTGAGAATAACGAGGATTACGGAGTTGTTGAGTACCGCTCCACCAGTAACGGTAACACCGACCAGACCTGTAACTCTGACTCAAGCGGCTGGACACAGCTTCCAGGAGCAACGCACGAACTAGAGGCGGAGGAGGATTGGAGTTCAGTACAGGAAATTGAATTGCCTGCGCTCCTAAACAACGATTCTTCATGGTTTATCCGCTTCAGGAACGCTGCGGAAGATAACAGCACGGGTGGCTTCCGCGGCTTCCATGATCAACCTGCGAGCGAATACTTTCGTGTCGACAGTGTTCTGATTGGAGGCGACTACGACGTTCCTGGCTCACCGACCGTAACAATCAATCAGGCAGATACCCAGGCAGACCCTACGGGAGATACTCCTATCCTCTTCACGGCTGACTTCAATGAGCCAGTTTTTGGTTTTGAAGATGGGGATGTCATTATCTCAGGTACTGCACTTCCGACCAGCGTCGACGTGGTCGGCAATGATGGAGATGACATATACACCATCAAAGTGAGCGGCATGAGTGGAGATGGGACCGTCGTTGCAACTATTCCTTCAGGAGTTGCTGAAGACATAGCAGGTAACGACAATGCTGCCTCGTCATCAACTGACAACACCGTCACTTACAACCTTCCAAACCGCGCCCCGCTCGCAGACCCACAGAACGTTGTAACCGACGAAGATACTCCGGTTAACATCACCCTCTCCGGAAGTGATCCTGATGGTGACTCCATCACATATGAAGTCGTCATTCTCCCTAATCATGGAAACCTCACCGGTACCGAGCCGAATCTCACCTACACACCGGACGATGATTACTTCGGGCCAGACTCCTTCAAGTTCATCACCGACGATGGAGCCCTCAACAGCGTTAGCGCCGAGGTAAAAATCACCGTCAATCCTGTTGAAGATCGCTGCCCAACCGGCTACCATTTCAACGAGAGCGAAGTATGCGTGCCAGACGAAGTTGAACTTCCTGGACAGTGCATCATCGTGAGCGATGCTCTCACCCTCGTTGACACGAACGATGAAACGGATAGCCCGGCAGATCCGCTCTCCTTCGTACACTCAGCGTGGGATCACACCCTCGAGTCTGCCGCAACGTGGATCTGGGGTGATAACCCTGTCCAAGACCCTACCATCGACGAGACACAAGTCTTCACTCGTACGTTCTACCTTGAGGAAGCACCGACAAGCGCGACCCTCGTGCTTGCATCTGACAACGGCTACCTAGTAAAGGTAAATGGGACTCAGATGGGTACTGACGAGCTCGGGACGTTCGACCCGAATCCACCGCATACCTTCAACCCCACCACGAGCATTCCAGTCACAGGTCTTATCGCAGGAGCAAACACCCTTGAGGTGACAGTCTTCAACAAAGGAACTCCAGGGGAATCCAACCCTCAGAACAACCCCGCGGGTCTCATCTACAAGCTCACCGTTAACGGTAGCGACTGTGGCGAGCCAAAGGATGATCCGGTCAACTCCTGTATCCTCCCTGAAGGAAACGACAGTGATCCGATTGTGTTCGGAGAAACGCCAGTCGAAGAAGACACGCTCCAGACTATTCTCGACGACGCTTACGGTGTTGATGCACCGGACGCAGACCTTGATCAAGACAACTTCGAGGAGTGGGCTGGTACGGGAAACACGGTCAACTTCACAGTTGAGAACATCAGTGAAGACTCGAACTCAGGCCACAGCCATGTGTTCGGTTACTACTTGAATGGTGGTGACTTCACCCCAGTCTTCCGTGATGGCTCCGTCGGTGCGCCCTACAGTGGAGCTCCCGATCTTGCCTTCGCGAACAGCCTTGCCTTCTCGGTAGCAAACGTAAACGACATTGTCTTCGCAATCGCTGACTGGGATGCTGTCGAGTACACGTACTTCGCAACGGATGCATCGCTGAACGCTGGTAGCGAAGTGCATGCAGTCTCGTACAACGTCGACAACAACAAGTACGCAATTGCCTTTGAGGACCTGCCGTTCTCCGAAGGTGACGAAGACTACAACGATGTTGCCGTTGCTCTTGAGATTGTTTCCTGCGAAGCGGGAGCAACCTGTGAGCCAGGCGTCGAACTTCTTGCAAACGGCACCTTTGAGGTTCCGGAAGTGGGTAGTTCGCTCTGGGATATCTTCAACATTGATGAATATCCAAACCTCGCTTGGGCAGCCGAGTGGCTCAATCCAATCGGTGCTCCACCGATTGCAAACGTTGAACTCCAGGAGACTGGCCTCAATGGTTGGTCTGCAACGGGCGATGGAGATCAGTGGACTGAACTCGACTCTGATTGGAACGGACATAAAGAAGGACCAAACAACGAAGCAGGTCAGGTAGCAATTTCCCAGACCATCGACACGGTCCCGGGTGAAACCTACACGCTCACCTTCGACTTCTCACCACGTCCGCAGACGGACGCTGCACAGAACAAAGTCGAGGTGCTCGCAAATGATGTCGTCTTCGGTACGGTTGGTCCGCTCGCGACTGCCGGAAACCAGACGGAATGGACATCCCACACCTTCAGCTTCGTCGCTGATGCGAACGAGACGACGGTGAGCTTCCGCGATGCAGGTGCTCCGAGCGATTCTCTCGGCACCTTCGTCGACAACGCAAGCCTCATGTGCGAAGAGCCAGAGCCGACCGCAACGCTCTCAGCAACGAAGATCATCTGTAACAACGAGTCTGATCTTCCTAACTGGGGCGCAGGCGGTGCAGACATCACGGCAACGACTGCCGCTGACTTCCTTGAAACCCATCCTGGCTGCCGCCTTGAAACAGACTGGCAGTTCCAGTGGGTCACGGATGCTGATGACAACACGAACCCGGGAGACAACATCGTCTCTCCGGCACCAAGCCCGTGGTACCTCTTTGGTCAGGGAGTTGGTGATGGCTCACTCACGACCGAGATTCCTGCTGGTGGAAAGGTCTGGGTACGCGAAGTGCTCAAGGAAGGATTCATCCCATTCACGGGAGCGAATACTTCAGAGAACATCTCAGCTGAGATCTACTGTTCAACAGATGTCTTGAACTACGACAACTGGGATTGGATAGATCCGGTTGCAGAAGGGGAGGATTACTTCTGTGTTGCCTTCAACGCACCGACGAACCCAGGTGATCAGTGTGATCCAAACGCCTCAACCGTCCTGCTCTCAAGCGATGCAGATGATGAAGAGACGCTTCTCACGCTCGACGAGAGTGGTCCGGCTTCCTTGGTAGGCGAGTTCATCCACAGCTCGTGGGCACCGACGTTCGATGCCCTCTGGATCTGGAAGGATTCGGGCACCTCAGCTGAGGATGCTCTCAATGGTACGGATGAGACCTTCACTCGCACCTTCACCATCGTTGGTACGCCGCTTGACTCGACCCTCGAGCTTGCTGCTGACAACGGCTACGAAGTTAAGGTGAATGGTACGAGCGTCTGTGCAGATGCTGGTGAGCACAACTACGAGGCCACCACGACCTGTGCGGTCCCAGCCGCAGTGCTCATAAACGGTGAGAACACCATCACCTTCGAGATTGTGAACATCGACCATGAGACGGCAAATGATCCGGAGAACAATCCGGCTGGTCTTCTCTACAAGCTCACGGTGAACGAGAACGAATGCGAACTCCCACCGGAGCCCTTCTCGAGTGTGACGATGTGTAAGACGGACACCGAGGGCACGCCGCTCTCGAACTGGACGCTCACCCTTCGTGGTGCACATGTTGAAGACTTGGTTGTCCCGACCAACAGCGCAGCTGGTATCAATAGCTCCACCTCACTTGAGGACGGACTTTCCTACCTTGCGTACGCATCTGGCATCTGGACGAATCAGAGCGGTGCAAACGCAGTCGACGCTGAGTACTCAACGACGGACGGCTGGACAACACCGATGGACGGCTACACCGGTTACCAGACAGACATCCTCGAGCTCCAGATTGAAGAGACCTTCGATCCAAACTCGAACTGGGGTCCTTACTCAAGTGCACACGAGTACGCACAGTCCTTTATCAAGGATGGTGACGGCTCAGCAAACTTCCGCATCTTCGACGGTACCGGCACAACGCCAAACGCAGGCTGGTACGGCGACAACAGCGGAACGCTTGCCGTCTCACTCTACGAAGGCTATGCCGGTGTAACGGGTGAGAATGGTTGTGTCACCTTCGAGAACGTACCGTACGGTGCCTACACCGCAGGTGAACTCCTCCAGAATGGTTGGGAGCACTATGCAACGTGGGACTCTGAGACGGTTGTCGACGGTGGCGCGGTCTCAGTAAATGGTGAGACAGAAACCTTCACCATCCAGAACCGCTATATCCGTGAAGGAAATCAGGGAAGCGATACTGGAACGCTCACCATCGTGAAGGAAACGAACGGCGTCGAAGGCGTCTTCACCTTCCAGGTGGGAGGTAACGAGGACTTCTCGAATGTAGAGATTGCAACGGAAGGCGGCGAGGGTTCTGAAGAACTTACCCTTGAGCCTGGGCTCTACTCAGTCACAGAGAACGTTCCTGAAGGATGGACGCTTGAGAGCGTCACCTGTGAGTACGAAGGTGAGTCTGAGGGCTCGGAAATCCTGAACGGTCATCAGATTCAGATCTACGAGGACGAGGAAGTAACCTGTACATTCGTGAACCACGGTTCCTCTGAAAGCGACGGCAATACGTCACGAACGAGCAACAACGATGGTGGTGGCGACGGCGATGGTGAGGTCCTCGGCGCAACGGACGAAGCATCTTGCGGTCCTTTGCTCTCGACCTTCCTCGGTCTTGGAAAGGTGAACGACGCAACTGAGGTGAGCGAGCTCCAGGGCTTCTTGAACGACCACATGAGCTCGGGACTTCCGGTAACTGGCGTCTTCGGGCCTATGACCCACAGCGCAGTCCAGGCCTTCCAGCTTCTCTACTGGGAGGAGGTGCTTCAGCCATGGTTCGGGATTGAAGGTTCGGCGATACAGGATAAGGATGATGCAACTGGCTACGTCTACAAGACGACGCAGCGACAGGTCAACAACATCTTCTGCCCATCCTTGAACCTACCGATGCCTGAGCTTCCGTAACTTAGAGAAGTCAGACGATAACGACGAGACCGCCCTTCCGGGGCGGTCTTGTTGTATAAAGTTATGATGGTAGAATAGCGACATGTCAATCCCGACGCCTCCTGAAAGCCACCAGCACCACCCCGCTCGGCACGTCTTTAGTGCGCCGGGGATGCTCGTATTTAGCCTTCTGCTTGGCGCTATTCTCGTTGGGGCCGCTCTCTATGCAAGCTCCTTCCTCGGCTCAAGCCAGATGGCAGCCGTCGTCTCTGCGACACTCGTTGATCTTGCAAACGAAGACCGCGAAGAGGAGTCGCTTCCAGCGCTCACAGTTGATCCACTCTTGGTCGAAGCAGCAAAAGCCAAGGCGAATGATATGGCCGAGAATGGGTACTTCGCGCACACCTCGCCAAAGGGCATTGACCCATGGCACTGGTTTCACCAGGTTGGGTACGACTACCAGTACGCTGGCGAAAACCTTGCCGTTAACTTCTCAGACTCAGATAACGTCGAGGAGGCGTGGATGAACTCACCTGAGCATCGTGCAAACATCTTGAACGGCAAGTTTACGCATATCGGTATCGCAACGGCCGTCGGAACGTATAAAGACAAGAAGACGACCTTTGTCGTACAGATGTTTGGTACGCCGCGTAGTGCACAGGCAGCTACTCCGGTTCGCGTTGCTGAAGCACCTGACGTGCTCCCGACCATACCTGAAGTTCCTGAAGAACCAGCAATTGCTGTTGCCCCTTCGGAAGAAACCGCAGTTCTTGGTAGCGAAGCAGAAGCGATTGACTACTCACCGCCTGCAGCCCACCTCCTTGTATCTCCGCAGACACTGCTCCACATTGTTTACATAGTTTGCGCACTCATCGTTCTTGCCGCACTGATTCTCACAACGCGTTTGGAATTCAAGCATCATCACACGAAGCATGCGATGGCCGCGTGCGTTTTGCTCGTAGTCATTCTCTCCTGCCTCGTCATTGCTGACCGTCTCATATTCATCGCTCCCATCGTCGGGTAGAATGGCCTCATGGCTCCTGTCATGAGTACGCAGGTGATCGCGAAGGATGTCCTCCTTCGCGATTTGACTACCTCCTCCTATACACCAGTTCCCTTCGGACTTTCAAATGTAGAGATACGCGAGGCGGTTGCTACGTTCTTTGAGTTCCTTACGCTCCCACAAGAAACGAAGGATGCGCTCTGTGCTAAGCGTCCAACGGATGCAGTCTCTGACATGGGTTACATTCGTACGAAAGGGGAGAAGGACCAGGAGATTGGGTACAAGGATCACAAAGAATATTTCCACTACCATCCGGAAGCGGAAGAAGTGTTTGCTAACGCTGCACACGATCCGAAAGTACGCGCATTCTTTGATGCAGCGGGAATGATTTACGAAGAAGCCAGTGTAACGGTGAAGAACGTTATTCGTGAACTTTCTACAGAGTTTCCAAACCTTTACGAGAACTTCTTTCCAGAAGGGAAGCCGCGCGAGCAAATTCTTCGCTTCCTCAAGTACGACAGTCGTGGTCTTGGTCAATTCCTCGCTCGTGCTCACTACGATCGCGGTGGCTGCACCCTTGCTCTTGCCGAAAGTGCACCTGGCCTTCGTATTGGAAAAGATGATGCGTCCTTGACTCCCGTTGTGCATAAAGACAGGACTGCACTTTTCATGCCGGCACCGCAACTCCATCGCCTCACAAATGGTCGTATTCTTCCAGCCTGGCATGACGTCGTGCAGGCATCAGGCGACACCGTTTCAGAAGATGCTGCGCGTTGGGCCGTCGTCTTCTTTGTAAACGCACCGGGGCTTGAGTTCCCGACGGCAATCGAGACACACGTGCCGGTGAAATAGGTATGGGAACACACTATGACACCATCGTGCTTGGTCTTGGCGCTGTCGGGAGCGCAACGACATACCAGCTCGCAAAACGCGGTAATCGCGTTCTTGGCATTGATCAGTTCTCGCCACCCCACACTCTCGGCTCAACGCACGGGGAGTCGCGCATCACGCGGCAAGCCATCGGGGAAGGGGAAGCATACGTACCGCTCGCACTTCGTTCCCATGAAATTTGGGACGAGCTTGAGCGTGAGACGGGAGAAACTCTTCTGACAAATACAGCAGGTGGACTCATTATCTCAAGCGGGGCAGTGACTGTCTCGAATCATGTCGAGAACTTCTTTGAGAACACGGTCGCTGCTGCAAAAAGATTCGATATTGGGCATGAGATTCTAACGGCAGACGAAATCCGAAAGCGATTTCCGCAGTTCAATGTTCGTGATAACGAGATGGGGTACTTTGAACACAAGGCTGGTTTCTTGCGACCTGAGAACTGTGTGCGTGTGCAACTCGCACTTGCCGAGAAACACGGTGCAGAGCTTCACCGCAATGAACGCGTGCTCACCTTTACGCAAGAAGGAACTATAGTTCACGTAACAACCGACAAGGGTGAGTACACAGCAGAAAAACTCATTGTCTGTGCCGGCCCCTGGCTCCCCAACCTCATTGATAAGAAATACGGGCATCTCTTCAGCGTCATCCGCCAGGTGATGTACTGGTTTGATGTGAAGGAGTCCATTGAGCCCTTTCTCCCGGAGCATTGCCCAATTTATATATGGGAACTCCAAGGGAACACTCAAGGGCTCTATGGGTTCCCAGCAATAGATGGCTCTCGGGGCGGTGTGAAGATGGCGAGCGAACAGTACGAGACACAAACGACCGCAGACTCTGTTGTTCGCGAGGTGAGCGAGGAAGAAAAGCGGGCTATGTACGAGAACTTCGTCGCGCCGTATTTCCCGGGCTTAAGTGACCGCTGCCTTAAAGCAGTTGCTTGCCTGTATACCAACACACCTGATTCGGGATTTGTTATTGATACACACCCAGAGTTTTCATCGGTCATCCTCGCTTCTCCATGCTCAGGCCATGGTTTCAAACACTCCGCTGCGGTAGGGGAAGCGCTCTCACAGGTAGTAATAGATGGACAGAGTAAGATTAATCTTTCGGCGTTTAGACTCAACCGGTTCTTAGGTGAATCTGCAACGTAAAAGTAGAATGGCTCATATGAAAATCGCCATACTTGGATACTCGTGGCTTGGTCCTTCTCACCTTGAGCGTCTTCGCGCAATTGGGGAGGTGGTGGAGTATAAAAGCACCACAAGCGAGGAAGCAGCTATTGAGCGACTCGCTGGGGTTCAGATTGCTGTCGCTGATCAGTGGGACACTCCTCTATCCCGGAAAGTATTTGAAAACGCACCTGAACTCAAATACCTCACCCTTAATTCGACCGGATTTGATAGAACAGACATCGCAGCGGCAAAGGCGTGCGGTATTCACGTGGCAAACATTCCCGGGTTTTCAACTGATGCTGTAGCGGAGTTCACTCTTGGGCTTGCTCTTGCGACCACCCGACACATGATTCAAGGAGATAGCATGGTTCGTGCGAAACCTTTTCAGGTAGACCCGGCAAATGAAACACATCAAGTGTTCCAGGGTTTTGATTTGCGCGGAAAAACATGGGGAGTCATCGGACTTGGTCAGATAGGCATACGTGTTGCAGAGATTGCACAAGGCATGGGCATGCGTGTTCTTGGTTACAACCGTAGTGCAAAGGAAGTCTCGGGAGTTGAGGTAGTGCCACTTGAGAAACTTCTTGAAGAAAGTGACGTGGTCTCACTACATCTCGCGCTCACAGAAGACCAACACAATCTCATGGGTAAGGAAAATCTCGCACGAATGCGACCGCATGCAATACTCGTTAACACTGCACGTGGTGCATTTATTGACGAACATGCGGTAGCAGAAGCACTCACCTCGGGAAGGCTTGGTGGGTTTGGGAGTGATTTCCTTGTCGACTATTCTTCTGCAAACCCCTTACTTACAGCTCCCAATACCACCCTCACTCCTCATTCTGGATTCTTCACAAAAGAAGCTCTTGAAAACCTCGCCGAGATAGTCGTCACAAATATCGAATCGTACGCGAAGGGCGTTCCTGCAAACGTAGTGAACGTTTAGTCCTACCGTTTCGAGTGAAACTTCTTATGCACCTCTCGCAAGTGCGAGTCGGTAACGTGCGTGTAAATCTGCGTTGTGTTGATGGATGCATGTCCAAGAAGTGCCTGCACGCTTCTAATATCTGCTCCGTTGGAGAGAAGGTCAGTTGCAAATGAGTGACGTAATACGTGCGGTGTCACTTTTTTCGTGATGCCTGCTTTTGCAGCATACGTTTTGATAAGCAACTGCACTGCGCGTGGTGTGAGACGGCTTGGTTTCTTCCCTCCGTTTACAAAGAGTGCTTCTTCCATATCCTTGCGTCCTTTGAGATATGCTTTCACCGCATCCTTTGCAGCGGGGGAGAGGAAGACGACACGCACCTTGTCTCCTTTACCGCGCACGGAAAGTTCATCACGCGAAAGATCAATGTCTGAGTTAAGTGAGCAGAGTTCAGAAACACGAAGACCAGTCGAAAAAAGCATCTCGAGTATCGCGCGATCACGCAGCTGACGTTCGTCGGTTCCTTGAGCAGAGGAGAGAAGTCGATCAAGTTCATCTGAGGTAATGAGGTCGAGGGAGCGTTCCGGAAGTTTCGCAAGCTCAACCCGTTCAGGGGAGATAGAAGGAATCTCGCGTTTCCTGAGAAACTTCAAAAACGCACGTATGGCGATGAGATAGTAGTTTTGCGTGCGACGCTTCAAGGCTCCAGCCGTCCCGGGCTGGCGATTGAGCCACAAACGAAACTCCCGAATCTTCTCCTCAGTTATATCCTTCGTGTCTTTGATGCCGCCCCACGTGAAGAAACGGTCGAGATAGTGGTCATAATTCTCTATGGTCTTCACGGCACGGCCGCGCTCTATTTCTATGTACTCGAGGAACTGACGTTTGAGGACAAGGGCATCCATGTATCCCTAGTATACCGCTTCGCACAATATCCTTGCCCTGAGGCGCGTCTGTGCTTACTATGAGGAAGCTAGAAGGGAGGGTGTTCGCATGCCGCGGAACATCGAACTGAAAGCCCCGCCGGACACGGCGGCGATGGTCTTCCTCGTAGACCCCTTACGTGAAGGGATCTGGCCTCAGGGAGGATTCTCGAGTGTAATTGAGGCCGTGAGACGAGTGCTGGACGGCAATCGGGACCGTAACCTCGAAATCGAAGAATATTTCGTCGCGTACGGACCAAACGGCGAACATCTCGCCTAGATTCCCGCCCGACCTCGCCTTCAGAGCCCGCTTGGAGCAGATACTCCCGGCGGGCTCGCTCTATGAGGGCCTCACCACACAATACTTGCGCTTTTTATCAAGGTGTGGTACTATCCACGGACATGCTAACCAAACGCGTAAAGACGGCCGTTGTTAAAGACTCGGCCCGCCACGACGCTGACACTGGCTCTCCGGATGTCCAGGTCGCTATTCTTACCCGTCAGATCGACGAGTTGACCAAGCATCTCAAGAAAAACGCCAAGGATTTCCACTCCCGCCGCGGACTTCTCCAGATGGTCGCTAACCGTCGTTCGCACCTCCGCTACCTCGAGAAGAACGACAAGCGCCGCTACAACGCGGTTGTCAAAAAGCTCGGTCTCAAGAAGTAAGGAATCCGGGGAGAACCCGGATTCGTGCGTTTTACGGGTGGTAGCATGCAAGTGAGGCATTTTGCCTACTTTTAATAAGTTTTCACCAAGCATTTTTATGCCAGTCATTAAACACAAAGCTCAGCGTGTGGGCGTATTCATAGACACGCAGAACCTTTATCACAGTGCGAAACACCTGTATAAATCCCGCGTTAACTTCGCGAACGTCCTCGCTGAGGCGGTAGGGGAGCGTATTCTCGTCCGAGCCATTGCCTACGTCATTAAGACGGAAAGCGGTGAGGAATCGGGCTTTTTCGACGCACTTACTAAAATCGGCATCGAGACGAAGGTCAAAGACCTCCAGATCTTCGCCGATGGTGCTAAGAAAGCCGACTGGGATGTGGGTATCGCCATTGATGCGGTAAAACTCGCCTCCAAGCTCGACACCGTCATTATCGCTTCAGGCGACGGCGACTTCGTTCCCCTCATTGAGTACCTAGATATGAACGAAGGTTGCCAGGTCGAGGTCATCTCCTTCGGGAAATCCTCCTCAGCAAAGCTTAAGGAAGCTGCGCATGCCTTCACCGACATGTGTGAAGATCCACGCCGCTTCTTGATCGGGTACCGCGGGCGTTAACCGCTCTCGGACGCCGCTTCGGGCGTGTACAATGGTTCTATCGTGAGCGACGCACCTACTACAGACACAGGGGCACCTCAAGGCGACGGTACGCATATTCGTACGTTCGCGATGGATGTTGCTGCACTTACCGGAAAGCCGCTTCCTAAAAACGTACCGAATGTACCAGCGCCACAAAGTGCGCCTCCTAAGGTGGCGCCCGTTGTAGCAAAAGAACCGGTACAAGTAGTGCCTCCTCCCGCACCAGCACCTTCACGAGATGAGATTCTTGCGCGGCTTCGTGAGAAAGCTCTTGCAACACCTTCAGTTCCAGAACGTGCGCCCTCTGGTATTCCGGCAGTCTTGAAGCCAATTCCTCCCGCACGTCCAACACCGCTTCACACCTACACTTCAGACTTCGCTGAGCATGCAAAGCAACAGGGTGCGACACCGCTTTCGGTTCTTGCTGCAGAGCAAGATGCTGCACGTATGGGTGCTCCTGAGGCGCTCACCGTTAAAAAGAAGTCAGCGTGGCTTCCTATTGTTGCGGGGGCACTTCTTATACTTGCGGGTGCTGCGAGCGTGTATTTCGCATACTACTTCATTACACACCGACCCGGAGTCCCGATTGAAACCTTCGTTCCTTCGCTTATATTCGCAGACGACCATGTACGCATCGAGGGCGTGGGAAGTGAACTCCAGGAACGTCTTGCCGACCTCTCTGCACTCGAGCTTCGCGAGGGTGGTGTTGCGATTGCCTACCTCACCTACGCTTCAACCACACCAGAAGGAAGAACACTGGAGGAGCCTGCCGCAGGTGGTGCGCTCGTGCGGGCCCTTGGACTTACTGCTCCAGATATTCTCCTTCGCAACACCGAGCCTGCAAGTACGGTCGGGGTTGTTAAGGCTTCTGGCGAGACGCGGCCCTTCCTCATCCTGCGCGTTGCTTCCTTTGAGCGAACCTTTGCTGGCATGCTCGTCTGGGAGAAGACGATGGCAGATGATCTTCGGGTCTTCTACCCACCCTACGAGGCACTCGCTCCGGTCCAGGTTGCAACGACAACGGCAGCAACAACCACGCCTCCGGCTCCTGCGCCACTTCTTGAATTCACGGACTACACGATTGCAAACCATGACGTACGCACGTTAAAAGATGCCTCGGGGAGAACTATCCTGCTTTATGGGTATCGCGATAAGGAAACACTCATCATCGCTCGAAACGAGGCGGCCTTTGAGGAGCTCGTCTCTCGTCTCTCGGCAACGCGTGCGCAATAGGCATGAGGGTGCTAGAGTTTTCCTATCATGATTGATACCACCGCATACAAAGCACGACTTGAGGAAGAGAAAACGAAGCTTGAAGCAGAACTCGGCACTGTTGGACGTAAGAATCCATCAAATCCTGCAGACTGGGAAGCTGTTCCACCAGAATCCGGACAGGAGTCTGATCCAAATGATGCTGCTGATCTTATCGAGGGCTTTGAAGCAAACACGGCAATCTTAAAAGATCTCGAGATTCGCTACAACGATGTCGTTGCTGCGCTCGAGCGCATCGAGAAGGGGACGTACGGTGTCTGCGAAGTCTCGGGTGAAGAGATTGAAGCGGATCGCCTTACTGCAGACCCTGCTGCACGCACCTGCAAGGCGCACCTTAGCTAATTACTTTCTATGCCTACTACACTCTCTGTTAGCGACTGCATCTCATTTGGTTGGAAAACCTTCAAGTCTCGTCCGTGGTTCTTCGTTGGGACCATTGTCATCTACGCAATCGTACAGACGGTTCTCTCCGGAATTCAGGACGCACTTGATCTCGCCGGTATCCTTATCTCCGCTATTGCCGGGATGCTCTTCTATATGGGCTTCCTTACGCTCTACCTGAAGGCACACGATAACGCTGCAGCCGCAAAGTTCTCTGACTTCTGGAATCCCGCTCCGTTCTGGAACTACCTCGGTGTTTCGATTCTTTTGTTCCTTATCGTTTTTGTCGGTCTCATTCTCCTCGTGGTGCCGGGTATCATCTTCGCCCTCATGTTCTCGTTCGCTGGTTTCTTGGTGGTTGAGAAGGGTATGAACCCTATCAAGGCTCTCAAAGAAAGCGCCCGACTTACCAAAGGGAACCGCTGGAAACTCTTCCTCCTTGGTCTTGCACTCTTGGGACTCACGATTATCGGTATGATTCCGCTCTTCTTGGGACTCCTCGTTGTCGGGCCTATCGCGATGTTCGCAAGTATTCACGCCTACCGCGTTCTTTCAGGAACACAGGAGATGCCAGCCGTTTCTCCTACGCAGTCGTAGTAGTTACGTCACCGGTGCGATACAGTCCGGGTCGGCCGCAGGAGCCGAACCGGACTTGTAGTATCTATGACGCACGATGATGCGTAGCTGAAATTAACGAGCGAACGGATTCTTCGCACCGCGTACTTCAAAGTGGAGGTGGAAGCCGGTTGAACGTCCGGTGTTACCGACGTACCCAATGACTTCGCCTGCTTCAACAGCGCCACCAGCAACCGCAAGGGAAGAAAGGTGCGCGTAGAGCGTCTGCGTACCGTTTGGATGTGAAATAACGATGTAGTTTCCATAGCCACCGTTATAACCGCCGCCGCCGCGAGCAACGATTACCGTGCCGGCAGCAGATGCATAGACTGGAGTCCCAGAGGGTGCGCCGATGTCGATGCCGTTATACCCGTGGATGCCCTGCGTGAGGCGACCACCCGGAAGCGGATTGCTGTAGTAACCGGATATGGAGGGGAGCGCAGAAGCACTGGATGAAATCTTTGCGACTGAGCCTGACGAAGACTTCTTCGTTGTTACTGGTGCCAAGTTACCGCCCGGAACGATGAGCTTCGTACCGGCAGCGAGTGTTGCCGAAGGATCAATACCATTGAAAACGGCAATTTCTTCTATATCTGCATCAAAAAGTTTTGCGACGTCTGAGAGCGTGCCGCCGCGCTTTATCGTGTACTGCACCCCTGAAACAGGAAGAATGAGGAGCTCGTCACCTTCGTGGATATCACTTGCGCCCTTTAGGTTGTTTGCCCAGAGAATGGTATTCGTTGAGACACCAAACATGCTCGCAATATCTGAAAGGGAGTCGCCAGCGCGAACGACATAGAGGGAAATCTCTCCTGAAGAGGATGAGTTCTCCTTATATACAACTGCTGTTCCTTCGGGGCCAGCTGAGGGGACAAGCGCAGACCCTTCTGAAAGGGCAATCTCAGAACTGCCTTTCGTTGGATTAGGATCGGGGTTCAGAGCTGCCTGGAGAAGGGGGAGGGAGGCATCGTGGAGCGTGACCGACTGCTCCTCGGCCTGCGTCGGTGTGAAAAAGGACCAAAAGCCGCTTGCGTAGAGCGGGAAGGCTCCCATAAGAAGGGACGCGCCGAGAACCGCGGAAGTCGCTAGAGGTGAGGCCCAATATGCATCCCGGTCTTCAGATCTGCGGCCCGGACCGGAAGGATGTTGTGAATACAATATAAGGGTGTGAATGGACGTTTCGATCGTGCTTCCGAATACAAAAATGGCTTACATAAGCCACTTCTTGAGTACTACCGTTTCTTCCGACCCCCGGATTATACCCTCCTCAGAAGGGGGGTCAATGAGTCTAAAATGAAGGAGTGGATAGCGGATTTCATCGTTATTTTAGCCATACTTTAGGCGGTTTTGAGACCCTCGCGGTATAGTTCCCGAAGTGAACTACCTCGACGGACTAAACGATAAGCAACGTGAGGCCGTCCTTACGATAGATGGCCCGGTCTCGGTCCTTGCGGGAGCCGGTTCTGGGAAGACCCGGGTCCTCACAACCCGCATCTACCACCTCATCCGCCAGGGGGTCCCGCCAGAGAAGATTCTCGCAGTTACCTTCACGAATAAGGCGGCACGGGAGATGCGCGAGCGGCTCTCAGCACGGCTTGGGGAGACGGTCGCCGTCTGGAAGAAGGACTCAACTCCCTTTGTCGCGACTTTCCATGGACTTGGACGGGAGCTCCTTGAAAGCTATGGCTCAGCGATAGGTATCCCACGCCACTTCACCATCTTTGATCGGGAGGATTCCGAGCGTGCCATCAAGAGTGCACTAAAGGCAATGGATATGGACCCCAAAGAAGTGCCGCCTCGTATGATTCTCGCGAGAATTAGCAGTGCGAAGTCTGAGGGATTGAACGTTGACGATTTCTCTGCGCGTCATGGAAGCGAAAGTTTTCGTTCAAGAATTGCCGCAGACGTGTGGCATCGCTATGACGAGACACTTCGTGCAGAAAAAGCACTCGACTTCGATGACCTTATTACGCTGCCAGTAAAATTGCTGCGCGAACATGCAGACGTACGAGCACTCGTACAAGAACGCTTTCGCTACGTGCACATCGACGAGTATCAAGATACGAATGACTTACAAGGACAGCTCGCTAACCTCCTTGCTGCAACACACCGCAATCTCTTCGTCGTCGGTGATATCGATCAGACCATTTACACATGGCGTGGAGCAACGATTGAGAACTTACTTGAATTCGATCGCACCTACACGGATGCAAAGACCATTGTGCTTGAGCACAACTACCGCTCGACAAAAAATATCGTTGAAGCCTCAAACCAAATCATTGAGAAAAACCGGAATCGGAAAGAGAAGCGTTCAGTAACTGACAACGCTCCGGGAGAAACAATCAAAGTACATGCAGCAGCATCTGCGGATGCTGAGGCATACTTCATCGCACGAGAAGCGCGGCGTCTCATGCGTCGTGGTGTTCCCCTTGAAGAAATGGCAGTTCTCTATCGCACCAACTTTCAATCACGCGCACTTGAAGAAGCATTCTTGCGCGAGGGCGTTCCTTACCGACTCATCGGCACCCAGTTCCTCGATCGCAAGGAAGTGAAGGACGTACTCTCCTGGGTGCGTCTCGCTCTTGATCCAACGCGAGAAGCAGACAAGATACGCGCTGTGCAATCACCCTCACGTGGTATTGGGAAAGTAACCTTGGGAAAACTAACAGCCGGGATGCGCGATGCGCTCAAACCTTCTGAGCTTGCAAAAGTAGAGGCGTTTGAGGAAATCATCAACGACCTGCATGTAGCCGCGCAAACACTTACTCCTTCAGCATTTGTTCGAGAGGTTATCGAGCGAAGCGGTATGAAAGATGCACTTCTCAAGGGTGGGGAAGATGACCAGGAACGCCTTGAAAACGCGATGGAACTTGCGACCCTCGCATCTCGTCATGATGAGACGCCGGGACTCGATGGTGTTGCTGCATTCCTTGCAGACGCAGCACTTGCAGGAGATCAAGATGAACTTGATCGCCCCACAAAAGGGAAGGACAAGCGTGGTGTCTCTCTCATGACAGTACATGCTGCAAAGGGACTTGAGTTCGATAGTGTGTTCGTCACCGGACTTGAAGAAGGGTTGTTCCCGCATGAGGGCATGGATGAGGAGGAGCGTGATCAAGAAGAAGAGCGTCGTCTTTTTTATGTTGCAATGACGCGAGCACGGAAGGAGCTCTATCTCACGCTTGCACGCATACGTCGTATCTATGGTACCGACTATCTTCAGGAGCCATCCACGTTCTTGAACGATATCGATGCTTCTTTAGTTGAATACGCAAACGTTGCCGAGGAGGATATTATTGAGGCATGAGTGCCGCCCTTCGCACTACCGCAGGCGCTATCCTCTCGGTTATTGCGCTTGCAATCATTGCTTCCGTTCCCGTTTCATTCGGCCTCGACCGTTCCACCACACTTGGTGCCGGGGTTCTCACCCTCTTCGCCGTTCTTTGTTTCGGCATCGTGCCGTTACTACTCGTAAAGTATGTTCTTCGCGAAGAGATACGTGCCTTTGGATGGCGTCTCCCCACAAATACTCGCGATGTTCTCCTCTTTGGTATTCCTGCCGGACTCGTACTAATAGGAGGTGCGCTGTTTCTTTCCACACAGCCGGCGTTCAAAGCGTTCTATTCGTTTGGCAGTATCGACACCGCATCTGCCTTTCTGTTTCTTCTTCCTGCCTACCTGCTCTACTTCACCGCAGAGGAGTTTTTATTCCGCGGCTATCTCTGGCATCTCCTTCGAAGGAAGGGGCTCTTTCTTGCACTTGCGGTAAACGTGGCACTCTTTGCGCTGTTCCACGCACAAAAACCAGCTGTCGAGGTCCTTGTTGCAGCCGTTGTGGCAGTGGTTTTTTGTCTCCTGACGGAGCGCACGAGGTCGATACTCCCAGCAGTAGTGCTACATATTGTGTTCGCACTCTCACTCATGCTTTTCGTGAACCTATAGGAGTGCGTGCTAGGATGCACGCGTGAAAGCGAAACAGTCTCTCGGCCAGAACTTTCTCATGCACGCACAAACGGCGGAGCGTATCGTCGAGGCCTCCGGAGTAGGGAAGGATGATGTGGTGCTTGAGATAGGCCCTGGAACGGGAATGCTCACCCGCGCCCTCCTTAAGCAGGCAGGGAAGGTGGTCGCTGTTGAGGCCGACCGCGAACTGGTACCCGTACTTGCAGAGACTTTCGCAAAAGAGGTTACCGACGGCACGCTTACGATTGTCCATCAGGATATTCGCGAGTTTGATCCTGAGTCGCTTGGGGGTCCTTATCACCTGGTTGCGAACATTCCGTACTACATCACAGGAGAGATCATTCGCACGTTTCTCACTACACCAAAGAAACCTGCCTCCATGACACTTCTTGTACAAAAAGAAGTTGCCATACGTATTGCACGCGACACCAAAGAAAGTCTTCTTTCTCTTTCCGTAAAAGCGTATGGCACGCCGAAGTATTGCTTCACCGTTCCGCGCGGTGCGTTTGTTCCAAAACCAAATGTGGATTCAGCCGTACTCCACATCGCAAACATCCATTCGCCGTTCGCTACCGGAGAAGAAGAAACGTTCTTCGAGATATTGCGGGCAGGGTTCGCACACAAGCGAAAGTTCCTCGCACGAAATCTCGAGGTCGTTGCGCATGGAGATGCTATTCGTGAGGCCTTCGCAGTTACCAAGCTCGGTGAGAAGACTCGTGCCGAGGACGTGCCACTTAGTTCCTGGCAACAACTCGCCACGCTCCTTAAGAAGTAGTGCCCCATGTATACTTCGGGTATGACGCTTCGCACGCTCATTGAGCGTATCGAGACTTCGCCCCTTACCGTTGCAGAGTCTGTTTCTCTCATTGCCTCGGCAATTTTCCTGCGAACGTTCTTTGAGAATTTCACGAACGCAAATAACGGCGGAACACTAAACGGATTTCTCGATACGCTCTTTCACTATCCGCTCTGGTTTGGCTGTGTGTTTCTCGCAACGATACTCGTGCTCTCAGTCATAGCGAAGGTGCCAGTTGCGACTGCACGCACACTCGTTGCCTACTCATCATTTGTCATACTCCTACCGCCCGTACTCGACATCTTCGTTCACGGGTTTGCTGCACAACCCTATAGCTTCCTTGCAGGAGACTACACAACAATGGCGTTCCACTTCGCAACGCTCATGCTCTTCACCGGAGCAATTGGTATTGGTATTAAACTTGAGGTACTCATCGCACTTGGTGCCACCTTCTGGTACACGCTTCTAAAGACCGGGAGTGCGCTTCGCGGCCTAGCTGCAGCGTTTTTGGTCTATGGCGCTATCTTCTTCTTTCTTTCGCTTCCGGTTTGGGGTCTTTCACTTTGGCACGCTGCAACACCGGGCGAAAACGAGACGCTCTCAGGAAAAGCTGTCGAGCAGTTCTTCTTCAGCGATGACCCTGCTGCTTCTGCTTTCTGGCCGCGCCCCCTTGTGGTTGACGTGCGCGCGAGCGAATCGTTAGTCGGTACTTCCGGAGCTGATCATTTCTCTGTGACGATTTCGTCGCTCTTACTCATTCTGTTTACTGCTTTGCTGTGCGCACTCTATGCGCGAGCGCGGCCCGCAGGGTTTCGTGCGCTTCTTGGAAACGTGCGCTACACGCGTGTCTTACACTATCTTTTTCTTGCTGCCGTCGGGTGTTACCTCGGGCTACGCTTCCAAGGTAGTGGCGTTGTACTTTCTTTTGGAGACGTACTTGCGTTTCTCTTACTTGGCATGAGTTTGGTGTTCACGTGGCTCTACGCAGTTTGGGAAAACGACGAAGAGGATGTGTCGATAGACAGCATCTCAAACGAGCACCGTCCGCTTGTTACGGGGGCGACAACTGTTCGAGAGTGGCGTGAGGTGCGCTGGACACTGTTCGTTCTTGCACTTGCTGCAGGATTTCTTGCCGGGTGGTATCCCTTCATCTTCATTAGCGTCCTTATACTCCTGTATCACCTCTACTCCTGCCCACCACTTCGTCTGAAACGTGTCATCGGACTCTCCTCAGCAATCGTTGCTGGAAATGCTTTGCTTGCGGTACTCGCTGGCTTCTTTCTCTCTGCAGGAACTGAGTCACTTGCAGCGTTTCCACTGCAGACGGCACTTGGTATCTTCACTATCTTCTTGCTTGCAGAGAACGTGAAGAACATGAAAGACCTAGCGGGGGATCGTGCGACGGGCATTATGACGCTTCCCGTTCTCTTGGGAGAGCGTGTTGGTCCGCATGTGGTTGCAGCACTTGCCGCGCTCGCGTTCATCCTCGTACCGTTTTTCTTTGGGCTTTCTGAGTACTCACTCATACTTGCGGGCATCTGCGCCTTTGTTGCCTATCTCTTTGTGGTGCGCAAACCATACCGAGAACTTCCTCTCTTTCTCCTGTACTTCGTCTTCTTCGCTCTCTTTTTTGCATTTCGTCTCGTTGGACTTGCCTAACGACGGTATTTCTTGTGCACATACAAGGTATGGCGCCCAGAGAGGGGGCCGTTATGTGCTAGTATTTTCTTGAGTACCATGCTTCATTCTCGCCGTATTCCCCTCGTTGTCTCACTCCTTCTTGCACTCGGCATGGTAGGGGGAGCCTTCTGGCTCTCCGCTCCCCAGATTCCGACAGCGAACGCGCTTTCTACCGAAGAGGCACTGCGCGCGTATGCTGAGAAAGACACCGATGCAGACGGCCTCCCTGACTGGGAAGAGGTGCTCTACAAGACTGATCCGGCAAACCCGAACTCGGTAAGCCAAGAGATGACGGATGGCGAGGCAGTTGCCAAAGGGCTTGTTGCTCCCCGCTTTAAGACTGAAGGGACAGTCGAGGGCGATATGTCGGGTCTCCTTGAGATATATGCTTCTTCCGGGACGGTTACCGACAAATTCAGTAGAAAGTTCATCGAGAATTTCATCAAAGAACGGGTTGATGGTCCTTTGAGCGAGGAGGAGCTTCTTACCTTCGTCGAGACAGCAAATGCTGAGCTCTTGCGACGCGACATTTCTCGGTACACTACCAATGACCTGAAGCTTGGGGCGCGAGGGAAAGAAGCGCTTTTGAAGTACATAGAAGATCTTGATCGGGTCATGGTCACGAATAGTCCTACCCGCGATGCGAAGAACGTATTCGAGCACTATACCGACTTCGTAACAGGAGATGATACGGTTCGCTCGTTGATTCGTATTCGTGCGGTCGGGAATGCGTACGCTGCTTCTGCCGAAGCAATGATGACGATTACGGTCCCTCCTGAAGTTGCTGCGCAACACATTGATTTTGCGAATGCCTACGCGCTCCTTGCTGAAGCAACGCTTGATATGGGCTCGATGGATACCGACCCACTTCGTGGTCTTATCGGGTTCACGCAGTATCAAGATGTATGGGCACATACTTCCGACGCTTTTGCGGCGCTTGGAAAGACGATGAGTGAACAACTTGGCATCTAATATGCACCACACTACTACTCATCGGTTCACTACTCGCCTCGGCACATCGCTTCTTGGGCTCATGCTTGTCGTCTCGGCAGGGTTTGCTCTGCCGCAGCGTGCACATGCGGTGTGGGGTTTTGCCGACATTGTCTTTGACCCAGGCGCACTCGCACAAGCACTCGTCGACTGGGCTATCCAGGAAGTGACCTCGGCTCTTTCGGATCAGATGGTGCGCAAGGAGTTTATCTTCGACAGCATCGCCCGTATCGCCTCGACTGCGGCACTCCAGGAGATGACCGACAGCATGGTGAACTACGCTTCTCAGGGCCAAGAAGGGGAGCCGGCGTTCGAAACGAATCTCCCCAACTCCAATCTGCGTATTGGAGACACGGTCGCAAACGAACTTCTTGCACAGATACAGTCGGGTGGTGAGGTGGAATCACCTTTCAGCGTCGACGTGGGGCAGGGAATCATCAACAACTATTTCCGCAGGACAGGAGAGGGGGCCTTTTCACGCACCGCAGCCTACACGCTTGATGAAAGCTGTGAGAATCACGAAGCATTCATCGCGGGAGACTTTAGCGCCTGTGGCTTCACCGGTTTTGTGAATCTCTTTGGAAATTCTGCTAACAACCCACTTGGCTTTGGCACGCTCGTCGAGACTGAACTTACGGACCAGATATCGGAGGCTCAAACAACCTACCGCGCGAATCTCGATTGGGGAGATGGCTTCCGTGCGGAAACGAACTGTCCAGAGGCAGAGGGAGAAGAAGGGGAGACCACTGAAACAACTGAAACAACTGAAACAACTGAGACGACTGACACTACGACTACCGAGACGAGCGGGGAAGTCAGTCTCACACAAACACTTTCCACAAACTGTGATACGGGAACACCTCCCTCTATTGTCTCGGAAGCAATTAACAGCTATCTCATCGATGCTGGACTTGATGTGAACACAAACGCTGACGAATTGAACGAAGTATTCGTAACGTGGGTGACCTCACTCATTACCGACAATCTCTTTGGAGGTGACGGTCTTGCAGGCGGAGTAAGTTACCAGCGCGGTGAGGAGCAAGCAGCAAGTGGAGCGACGGTTAACGCCCTTCGGGTGAGTCTCCAGACCCAGCTGCCGAAGATTTCCGAATTCAAGAGGAACTGGACGACCATACTGAACATGGCAAAGCAGGCGCGGGACCGCGTGGTCGCGTGTGGTGCCGGTGTTCAGGATGTACTCGATACGATTGTGCAGCCAGTTGTCGATCAAGGTGAAGACGCTATCGAGCGGGCAGATCGTGCAACGGCAAAGATTGGAGAATTGACGGTTAAGCTTCAGAACCCAGACAACACACAGGAAGATATGGGCAAGATTCTTGCTGAGTATCAGGCACTTGAAGACTCTGGAGATATCCCGGGTGTGCATGAGTACATCTTTGCTGCCGAAAACGCTGCTGACACTGGGCCACCGGTCATGGAAGAGAATAGCCTCTACCGCAAGATGCGCATCATAGCCGAGTCGAGCTGTTCATCCATTGACGCGATGACCGTGCCTAGCAGCTAGGCATTCACGAGCATGACAAAAAACCTAAGGCCCATCTTCGACTACCTGCGAGGCCGCGGCGCGATGACGATAGCGCTCTCTTTCCTTATCGTTGCGGGATTCTTCCTCATGAGCCCGTCTGCCTTTGCAGCAGACTGCGATATGTTTGGTGGCGATGCCGGGCGTTGTATCGCTGGTTTCTCAGGAAAGGTTATTGCGACCATTCTCATGTTCTTCACGGGAGTGGCTGGTGTCATCCTCGGTTGGATTGGTCAGTTGTTTAACTGGGCAATGCTCGTTACGGTTTTCCACTTTTCGTACTACTTCGGCAACACCGATGGCATGCTCCTCGCGTGGGGTATCCTCCGTGACCTTGCAAACATTGCGCTCTTGTTCGGATTCATCTTCATGGGTATTGCGGTCATCCTTGATCTTCATAGCTTCCCCTGGAAGAAGACGCTGCCGATGCTCATCATCTATGCCATTCTCTTGAACTTCAGCCTCTTTGCAGCTGAGGCGATTATCGACGTCTCAAATGCCGTCTCTTCGGTCTTTTATGCACAGGCCTCCGGTGGTACTGACTGTCGTGACTCTGAATCAGTCGCTGAGTGCGGTAACAACGGACTTGCTGGTAAGGCACTTGAAGCGACCGGGCTTGCCGGCATGTTCAGCGAGAACACAGGAAGTGTCTCTATTAATACGAGCTATTGGGGTGAGAGCTGGTCGCGCATCTGGAACGCAGACGATGGGGTCATGGCCGCAACACTCTTCCTCGGTCTCTTTGTCTTCATATTGATTACGCTCGCCATTATTGTTTCGGGCTCCATCATGCTCATCTCACGAGCTGTGACGCTCATGCTCCTTCTTGTGACTTCGCCCATTGGGTTTGCCGGAGCTGCTATTCCACCGCTGCAGAGCATCTCGAAGCAATGGTGGGAGAAACTCATGGACAACGTGCTCTTTGCTCCAACGTTTGTTCTCCTCATGCTCATTGGGTTCAAGATAGTCGAGGGTATTCGTGATACCTTCCTCGGAAACGGAGCTGATGGAAACCTCATACGCGCGCTCCTTCCAGCAAGCGGTGCTGCTTCGTCCATAAACACGGGCGGTGTCTTTGTGCTTTTCGCGCTTGTGATTGGTTTCATGTACGCAGCGCTCACTGTTGCAAAGCGTTTTGGTGTCTATGGATCTGAGAAAGTTATTGGCGCGGCCGAAAGCTTTGTTCGTAGGGCAACGGGCTTTGGACTCACTGCTGTGCCGGCCTATGCCGGACGCAGAACAATAGGTGCTGGGTCCGATCTTGCCTCTCGCTTCTTGAGAAGGAATCCGGTGCTCATGAACATTCCTCTTGTTGGTACCTCTCTTCAGAAGGCAGCTACCGGCATTGCTGACTACGGAGCGAAGGCATCCTTTGATGCTAAGTCTCTAGCTGGTGGCAAGCTTGGTGAGGTGGGTGAGATTTCGAAGGGTACGAAGGAGGGTATGCGTGGTGTTGACGAGGCTGAGGCAAAGGCAGAGGTCGCGCGTGCTGAGGGAGTCGGAAAAGCGCAAAAGGAGTGGAAAGGTTACCGCGATGCGTACTCGTATAAGAAATGGGGTAAGAATATTAAGAATCTTGATATCGCTATTGAAAAGGCAGAGCGTGAAGGTAGACGCGGCGACGCTGCAAAATTCACGGCTGAAAAAGATAAGCTGGAGAAGCGTCAGGAGAAATTCGACGATAAAACGAAGGATGCCTTCATGTCTGGCTCGCAACGCAAAGAATGGAAACAACTCAAGGTTGATTCAAAGGATCTTGCCGCTCGAATTGCAGCAGCAATACGGGCTGGCAACGCCGGCGCCGCTGACGTGAAGAAGTTCAAAGCGGAGAAAGCCACGGTTGATGCTCGTGCGAAGAGTATGGAAGATCATACCTACATGGAGCGCCGCTTCGATCAACTCATGGAAGGTATCGAGCAGCCACTCGCACAGATTGCATGGAATACTCGTGGTATGCGGCTTGCTACGACTGAGATGAAGAAGATAATGGGTAAAGGCAAGGAGGACAAAATGCACGATGAGCTCATAAAGGCACTTAAGGACGCCGCGAAACATCCATGAACGACACCCCAGCAACAGTGACCAAGGAACTCGTTGACGCTTACAAAGCGGCACCAGTTCCCATTCAGCGACTCATCCTCTCCGACAAGTTCGCTGCGTTCACGAACGGGCTCGGCACAAAGTTCAGTCTCACCCCAGAGGTGGCCGCCAGTGTTGCTGATGAACTCCTTCTCTTCCTGCTTGGTTCAATGCCGACGGATGAACTTCTTGGCACACTGCTCGAAATAGATGCCCTCGATGAGGGAATTGCGGTTGAGATACTCGAGGCGTTCTCTACTGAGATTGTTGCGCCGCTTCAGGGTGGGGCACCAACAACTCCAAAGCCTAGTGCCCCTGCTTCACGCCCAGCACCAATCACAAAACCTGTAGCGCCTCCCATCGCTCCTATCAACCGCTTACAAGGTGTGTCGAAACCTTTGCCTCAACAGAAACCCGCTGGAACTATGATGGATATCCATCCGCTTGAGAAACACCTCGAGCTTCCTCCGCACATCACGCAGACGAAAGCACCACCACTACCTCCGAAGCCACCGTCTCGCCCCTACGTCCCGCCTCCGTCTCCGATGCGCACCATGGGAAGCGATATTGCTGGAAGCAAGCAGGGTATTGTGCCACCCCCAAAGCCTGTCACCCCCATTGTCCCGAAAGTGGTGTTGCCTCCAGCTCCTTCCAAACCACCAACTCCTCCTGCGAGCGACGCTCCTAAAGCATCGTCTGACCCCTACCGTGAGCCGATTACCTAAGAAGGAAAGGGAACTTGCGCTCTCTGCACTTCATGTTATAATCTTTGACATCTTATGAGACGCGCATCCCTGTGGAGTATTTTTGAACGGAAAGCTAAAGATGCTACGAAGCAGTATCAAGAGGACGTTGAAACGCCCTCAAGCGATAGTCCCGAGGATATCGACGAAGCAGCGCGTGCAACGCGTCGATTCGACCTTCTCGCACGACGTCCCGGTGAGCCTGATGTGCAGGAAATTATACGTGGAGAGAACGGGAAAGCGTTCAAGAAGTTCCTAAGTGGTCACAATATAAACATCGATGAACCTCTCGAAGAGGGCGATTTGACTCGCGTGGGTATTTTCCGGGTGGAATTCCTTGCTGCAGTTCATCACGCAGAGTACATAAAGAGTTTTGTTACTACCGAAATCGTCGATGAGGTTATTACGGCTGGATTCAGTCGAAACGAAGAGCAGTTCAAGCTCCTCGTTGATACGGTTAACAAAGAGACCTTGGTGAAGATTGTTCGCGACCAAATGGTGGATATGGCAGCCTCAAGCCCAGACCGCTTTGCTGCATTTGCAAAACGACTTGAGGAGGTTGCTCTGCACAAGAAGAGTAAGGAGTTCTTGGACGCCGAGAAGCGTGTTCGTGGTCTCTTTGGTAAATATCATATTTCTGATACTCGCTATCTCAGTCTTAAAGAGCAACTGAATGATGACGACTTGAGCGATGAGGACAAGACTGAACTCCTTCAGAAGCAGGTGCGCTCATCAAAGATTTGGTCCTGGTGGATTCTTCCCAAGCTTCCCATTGGCCTCGCACAGTTGGGAGTTGATAAGTATCTGACTCACATTGAACAGGAGAAAGAGAAGCTCGAGGACGAAGATGCTGATCTTGATATTGAGTTTCGTTCTCTCCGACAGCAGCAGATTGACACCTTCCCACGGTTGAAGGAGCTTCGTGAGCAAGCGTCACAACACGCAGAGGACGAAGATCATCCGATTCATGCTGAGCTTGAATCAGCTGAGGGGGAGCGAGAACTCCGTAGCGATCGATTGGATGAAATCCGAGAGAGAACTACTAAGATACATAAATCACTTCGGTACATTAATAAGGTTGCGCCTATCCTCGAACGCGTATCATCTCGCGGCGGAGCCGAGCGTCTTCGAGGCGCCGTCGAAGAGGCAACTGAAGCAGTCGAGAAACTTGAAGAGCAGATGCTTGCTGTTGGGACAACGCTCCAACTTTCTATGGAGACCTCTTCTTCGGTTCGTGCTGCTATGCGTAAAGTAGAGCTTGGAGAGGTCGCACGTGAAGCGCCTGTCGAGCTTACAAACCGCGAACGCCGAGAGAAGAACCGCTCCTTTGAAGAGATGGTCCCTTCTAATGCTGAATTCCAGACGCGTTTCGACCGCTATGTATCTCATTCACGAAGTCAGGGTATTACCGCGCCGCGCGAGAAACTTATGGGCTCATTTAAAGCTCGGGAGAAGCAGCGCCTTGGCCGAGAATATCGCTCGAAGCAGGCAAACGCACTGCCGCTCTTCGGATTTGTCTCAGGACTTCTCTTTGCAACTCCGGGTGTCGGCATCGGTAAACACCTTGATAAGAAACCACTACGCTAGCCTATGGATACTGACGCACTCTTTGAACAGGTTTTGCAGCTCTATGAGAATGGCGATGAGCAGGCGCTTCGTGCCTTCCTCGTCGCTCATGTAAACGAGTTTCCTGAGGAAGTACGCAACCAAATCGTGTTCTTCTTCTTTGAAGAGGCGGTTACTGACCATGCAGAGGGGCTCGAGGAGAGTCGAGCACTCCTTGAAGAGGGGGCAGACACCCTCGAGACGCTCGGTGCCCTCAAGAAAGAGCTTGAAGATCGGCTTGGTGCCGAGGAGGTGCGGGCACGACTTGCAAAGCATCGCTCTAATTCCTAACTACGTGCGCAAGTCCCCTCGGTAGCAGGGGATAATCGGGTATACTGGGGGAGATGGAGTATCAAGTTCCTCAATTCATCGAGGTCGAGGATAAGATTTTTGGTCCCCTGACCCTGAAACAGTTCATTTATATAGCCGGAGGTGCCGGTCTCTGTGCAGTTCTCCTGTTGACCCTTCCGCTTTTCATTGCTGTGGTACTTGCGATTCCAGTTGCAGCATTTGCTGCTGCGCTCGCATTCTACAAAATAAACGGAAAACCCTTCATTGAGATTCTCGAGGCTGGCTTCACCTACTACATCGGGCGACGCCTCTATCTCTGGAAGAAGGTTAAGGAGGAGGCGGCAACTGTAGAACAAGCAGCACCCGCTCCTCAGGTTCTCCCGCAAGAAGGGCTCACGAGACGCAAGCTCGAAGCGCTCGCGCTTTCCCTTGATACGAAGCGGGGAAATGGAGAGGAAACTATCTAGCTATGCCTACTGACGCCAAACCAACACAGACTTTCGTCCCCGTGAAAGAGGTGCGCGACGGGGTCGTCGTCCTCAAGGAGGGTGGCTACCGCGGTATTCTCATGTGCTCCTCGATTAACTTCGCGCTGAAGTCAGAAGACGAACAGAAGGCCGTGATTGGTGGCTTCCAGACCTTCTTAAATACGCTCGACTTCTCCGTTGAGATTGTCGTACACTCGAGGAAGATGGATATCCGACCGTACCTCGCTCATTTGCAAGAACGTATGGAGTCGCAAACAACCGAGCTCATGCGCATACAGCTCCGCGAATATATTCAATTCATCAAGAACTTCACTGAGGGGAGCGAAATCATGACGAAGCTTTTCTATGTCGTTGTGCCGTATGAGGCGGGGGGCGTGAAGCAAGTCACAGGTTCTTTCTCACTCTTGGGGGGCAAGCAGACAGCGGCAGCAGAGGCGACTTCGTTTGAAGCCGACCGTGCACAGCTCAATCAACGTATGGCCTTGGTGTCCGGAGCACTCTCAAGCACCGGACTTCGTGCCGTTCCGCTTGGCACCGAAGAGGTGATTGAGCTCCTGTATCGCTCCTTTAACCTTGGCGAACTTGAAACGCCAATACGGCTTGAAAATTAATATGGCACTCCTCGACTTCCTCAATCGAAAGCATAAGAACGAGCAGCCAGCTCCGACCTCTGTGCTGCCAGCAAATATCTATACGCAAAATGCGCTCAGCTTTGCTGACACCATTGCACCGGCTGCTCTGAAGGTTTTCTCGCGTGAGCTCCAGATTGGTGAGAAGTTCGCACGCACGTTCTACACCATTTCGTATCCTCGCTTCCTTACTGAAAGCTGGTTCTCCCCGGTCATCAACATGGCGCGGGTCTTTGATGTGGGCATCTTCATTCACCCAGTGCAGACAGAGCAGGCGCTTCGCAATTTCCAGCGAAAGGTGGCTGAGGTGCAAAGCCAAATTGCCGAGCGGGAAGAGAAGGGCCTTGTGCGTGACCCTATGCTCGACACGGCCTACCAGGACTTGGAATCGCTTCGCGACCAGCTCCAGCAAGCATCTGAGCGCCTCTTTGATGTAGGTGTCTATCTCACCGTGTATGGAGACTCTAAAGAGGAGCTCGACAAGATAGAAGGAGACATTCGCGGTATTCTCGACTCCCGTCTTGTGTACACAAAGCCTGCACTCTTCCAGCAGGAACAGGGTTTCCGTTCTACGCTTCCGCTTGCGCTTGATGAGCTTGCCGTCAATAACAAGCTGAACTCTTCGCCGCTCTCGTCTATTTTCCCCTTTGTTTCCTTCGACCTCACCTCTGATCGCGGCATTCTTTACGGCATCAACCGCCACAACGCCTCGCTCATTCTCTTCGATCGTTTCTCCCTCGAAAACTACAACTCAGTCGTCTTCGCAAAGTCAGGCTCTGGTAAGTCCTATGCGGTGAAGCTCGAGATTCTGCGTTCCCTTATGTTCGGCACCGACGTTATCGTGATTGACCCGGAACGTGAATATGAGTATCTCGCCGAAGCAACCGGCGGCCGTCTCTTCAACATCTCGCTCTCCTCCGAGCACCACATCAACCCGTTTGATCTGCCACCGGTCAAAGAAGACGAGAACCCGTCCGATATTCTCCGCGCGAACATCATTAACCTCGTCGGTCTCTTCCGCATCATGCTCGGCGGCCTCACGCCTGAAGAGGACGCGATTGTCGACCGAGCAATTACCGAGACCTACGCCTTGAAAGACATTACGGGCGAAGCAGACTTCACCGGACAAGAGCCGCCGTTGTTGTCTGACTTCGAGAACGTCCTTTCGGGTATGGAGGGCTCAAACTCGCTCGTGCAACGGCTTTCTAAGTACACGAAAGGTACGTGGTCAGGCTTCATCAACCAACCGACGAACGTGGACATCAATAAGCAATTCATCGTCTTCTCCGTACGCGATATGGAAGATGAGTTGAAGCCAGTTGCGATGTATATCGTTACGCACTTCATTTGGAATGCCGTTCGCCACGAATTGAAGAAGCGCCTCCTCGTTATCGACGAGGCGTGGTGGATGATGAAGTCGGAAGATACCGCCTCCTTCCTCTACTCGCTCGCAAAGCGCGGTCGTAAGTACTATCTCGGCGTTTCAACAATCACGCAGGACGTCGAGGACTTCCTTCGCTCTCCGTACGGCAAGCCTATTCTGACAAACTCATCGATTCAGCTTCTTCTCAAACAATCTCCAACAACGATTGATTTGCTGAAGGACATCTTCAATCTCACGGATGAAGAGAAGTACTTGCTCCTTGAGTCTGGGGTGGGAGAGGGTCTCTTTTTCGCCGGCTTGAAGCACGTCGCCATCAAGATTGTTGCTTCTTACACCGAGGACCAGATCATTACCTCTGACC
>CAYGFQ010000002.1:0-10613 GCA_964349285.1 uncultured Candidatus Saccharibacteria bacterium
CACTGCTATACCGTTCACTGTCATGGAAAGCTCGTACCCCTTCTGTTCAAAAGGAATCTTTGCAACCGTAAAGAAATCCGCAAGCGTTACACCAGAAGTGAAGTGGAGGCGTCCCGTATCGTCATGGGTATGGATGCTTGCAACACACTCGCTTGAGAAACCAATCTCAGCAGGTATGGTCTGGGGCTCGCCGTCTACATCTATGTGCAGTTCGACCGAGTTGTAGAAGCTTACCCAGGAGTCAGCGCGTAAGACGCACTCAATGTCGGTATCCTTCCAGTACGTGGTCTCAGATTGATACTCATCTTGCCAGAGTACGTAGGCTGTTATGAACATAGCAACGAAGGCAATAAGCGAGAGCGCGAAGCCAACGACGGCACCGTCTCTACGATAGGGCTCCCGTCGAAGGAGGTGGCGCCAGATGAGAATGAGAGCGAATAGTCCTACGAGAGCACCAAAGACAGCTGTAGCAACGGCGTACCAGCGAAGCACGAATCCGAAAGGATGAAAGGTGAAGGGTGGATAGATATCGATACGAGGCCAGGTTGTAACTTCGCTTTGGCTGTCGTGGTCGTCACCCGAACTCCAGGCGTCGAGTGAGTAGGTACCATAGGCATAGATGTGCGAAAGAATGCCCATCCAAGAACCATCTGGTTGGACGTTTGCGACAATCTCTTTATACGGGACACCATCACGTCGTAAAAGGAGGTGCACGTGCGAACTCTCTTCTGCGGTACCCGTGACCAAGAGCTCTGCTCCCACGTATTCATACAGCTCTACCGATACCGATTTGATGGAAGGGAACGGGAGGGCACAGTCGGCAAAGATACCGGTGCAGCGTCCAGACTCAATGGTTTCCTCGTCGGGTGTGACTGGTTCTTCTTCTGGTTCCGGCTCGGGCTCTACAGCTGGTGGGGGTGGGGTAGGCACGGGAACTGGTGGTGGTATGACAACGGTTGGTTCGGGAACGGCGAGGCGGAGCGCTTCTATCTCTTCGAGAATGTTGGTACCACTTCCATCGGAAGCGTTTACGGAAGCGTCGTCCGCTGTTATGAGTGCGTCTCCAGCTCCAAGTGCACGCATATGGATGGTGAGAAGTGGGATGTTGGCACCGGAGATGCCGTTCGTGGTTCCTCCAGAAAACACCACCGTCCCGTTCTCGTTTGAGAATTCGGGGTAGGTAAGCCAGAAGTTGAAGATGGTTGCGGAGACACCAGCGTCAACCGAGACAACCTCTAGGATGTCATGGGGGAAGGATATGGTTGCTTCTGCAGCGTTAAATCCACGATCCTCGGAGGTTACGTAGACTTGAACGGGGAACTCGGTACCAGCTGGTACCGTCGCTGCTGATGAGAATGAAAGCGTCGCCGCTTCTACAGAAAAGGGAAGCGTGAAAAGGAGAACGAGAGCGAGCACGGCTCCCTTCATGGCAAATGAATCTTAAAAGCTCGTAAGAAGATACTCACATCGGCTGAGTTTACTTTCCCGTCGTTGTTGGTGTCGACTGGGTTTGCGAGGAACATACTGAAATCTCTGATGTCGACGACGCTATCAGCATTCAGGTCTGCCTGTGGCACGGAGGTACCGCTCAAGGTAACGACTTTCGAGAGGGAGTAGTCGTAGCCAAAGTCAGAAATCATCGTTGAGCGGGCACGTAGTCCTTCCTTGCCTGGTGCAAAGCGTGCGGAGTTTATTTGTATGCGATACGCACCCTCCTTGTCGCTCTTCGTCTCGTGCAAGAGACCGCCAGCTTCAATAAGGACACCGGTTTCTGGAGTAGCGCTTCCCGATATCGCGATATCGTCTCCCCAGGCAATGACCTCGCGTTCAAGAGAAATAGTTGGGGGAATGATGACTTTTTCCTTAAAGATACGTGCATCGCCCTGGCTATAGTCGAACTGGATACCTTTGCGTACCGATTGCACACCATTTTTGTCTTCGGCAGAAAGGAGGAAGGTATGTAGTCCAAAGGGAAGATGCTCGAAGTCGAGTGAGAAGGAGCCGTCATTTTCGGCAGTAACCTTCTGCTCAACGGCCTTTCCAAAAGGAATCGGCTGTATGACAGCGCGAACGGTAGCACCAGGATACGCAAAGCCTGAAATAGAAGCTTGCGGCTTCTTGATAGTCATTCCGCCAACTCCGCCACCGCCACCTTCTGCAGGTGGTGGGGGAGGTGGTGGTTCTGCGAGCGTTATGAACGTGCCACATGACTCTGATTTGTTCTTCGCCTCGTCTTTGGACTCCACACAAAATGCGTAAGTCGTTGCGAGGGTGAGCTCTGAGAGCGCTATGGCGTGTGAGAGCACGAGAGTCGCATCCTCGGGGCCTTTGATGTTCGTCTTGGGGTCAATGCCATAGCGGATAGATGAGTCGGCTGGCTCATCGGTCTCCCAAAGAATAACGGCTGAGTTCTCTGTAATCGAGTCGACAACGACACCTGTGATAACTGGTGGCGTTTTGTCTTTGTCCTTACCCTTACCTCCATCCTGTGCGCCAAGAGCACTCGTTGTCCAAAAGATTGCAACAAGGACGATGCCTGCTAGTACCCAGATAGCTAGAGGGCGAGGTAGGCTCATGTCACTACATGATAGCAAGAGAAATGCAGTTTCTTATTCGTCTGTGGGTACAGAAGAGCTACTGTTCTTCCGGCAGAATGCCCCGATCGATATAGGTTGGTGTTTTATGCACTTCAGCTAACGCCTTTCCAAGAGGCAAGGTTGCAGGAAGTGCCGGGTAGAGCACGACCTCCTCCGGAGGTGTGGTGATATTCGGATACCCCTTCTGCACGTAACGCTTTACCCGAGGGAGGTGGTAGAGATCAGTCACAATAACAAGGCGACCTCCTTGCTCCGGAGAGAGCGTGGACGGGAAATCTTCGAATTGGTCTCCTGTGTGTACGATAGTGTCATCACGATTGGTGAAGTGGATGGATTCCGCAGGAATACCAAATTCCTTAAGCTCCCCTGAGGCAATCCACGCTTGCAGCTCGGCGTTCTGGTTCACTCCCGTTTCTTTGTTGAGCGCTCCATTGAAATACAAAACAGGTCCATGTTCACGAACATCGTCTTCGGTAACCTCCTCAACGCGCTTCGTCATACGCACTGCCGTTACCTGGCGCATAAGCCAAAAGCCGGTCATAAGGCGTTGAAGCGTCTCGTTCTTCTCACCAGGTTGCGGTTCGTTTAGATTCTCAGCGGTGGTACCACTTAGTACCCAAATGGTGTCCCAGTTCGCTTTCGGTGCAAGCTCGCTCTCTTTTCCAGCAAAAGCCTCTTCAGCCTGGTGCACAAGCTTTTTCCAATCCTCAAGGATATGTGCTCGAACGAGTCTTTCGCTTTCGGAGTAGGGTCGAGGAGGTTCTGGAGTGTTCTCCATAGGGGTACGAGTCTAGGGTCGTGTCGCCATCGTACCAGTTCTCTGAGAAGTACGGTAACAGCCATGGCAGAAACGATGTGCACAGCCTCGCTCATACCGTCTCGACGTCTCGCTATACTGAATGTATGAAAACCCTGTCCATCCTTGCACTCCTTACGCTTGTCCTTGCGCCGGAATCTGCGTTCGCTATTCATAAAAGCTACGTCGCGGGCCAGGTTATCGATTCCTCTGACCGAGGCATCTATGAGGCCCACGGAGAGAACTGTGCCTATCGCCACTACCATGGAGAGCTAAACGGTGTTGCTGACCCGGTGCCAGATGGGTGCGGACATGGGGAAGTGAAACTCATCGCACACGGAGACGGAGATGGTGAGACCATCCCACCACCTCCGAAGAAAGGACTCTGGGATTCATTTGTAAGTTGGATCAAAAGCTTCAATACGCAGGAGAATAAAGATACGGTCATGAACGTCATCGACGTTGCTGCAGAGGCAAACGGCATTCCACCTCCGGGAACCGTGAGCGATACCGTCGATATTGTGAAGGACGCCACCCCTGCGATTATGGAAAAGACTGAAGGGATTAAGGAGTATCGTGAGAGTGTCTCACCCGAGGAAGATACGCTCGGTATTTATCGAAAACCCGATGCAGGACTTGAGGAAGGTTCGCTCTCGCAGAAGTTCTTCAGCTGGTTGAACAATCTCCTGAAATAGGAAGAAGGCCCTGCGGGTGCAGAGCCTTCCTTGAAGGTGCGCTCAAATTAATTGAGCATGAGGATCCCGTTGACAACCGGGAACTCTCTCGGGCGGATGAGGCTGCTGTGGGCGATGGTGACACTCGCGATTGGTGCGTCGATTTTGCGGCGCCAGAACCACAAGAACTGCGTAATCCTCGGGAACTGAGGATACGAGTCGAGGGTCTGCCACACGAAACTCTGCAACAGGTTCGCGTAATCGGGCATCCAGTAGAGAATGTCGACCGTTGCCACGTCCATGCCTTCCATCATCCGGCCGAAGTCGGGGTCAAGCGTTCTTTTTGTCATGTGCCTACCTCCGTGTACCAGGATATGAAATAGAGGGAAGTTGTCAAAACCGCGTAGCACCCATCACCACTGCCGGGTTACACTAAGGGTATGAAAAAGGAACCCAAACGACACGAAGATGAGCCACTAAAGTGGCAAGCTCACCGTATGGAAGGCAAGGTCAAGAACCGAGGGATAAAGAACAAGAAGAAGTAAATTCTTCTTGTCTTAAGTCTCGAACGTGCGTTGCAATGCTTAGGAGCGGTGCACCCGAGCCCATATCCAACCAGTGAAGTACCCCATGACGTAGCCAATTGCCGTGGTCATAAGAACCAGGACAATAGCCGCAGTCAGATCAAAGGGGCCAACCGTGAGCGGAAGGTTAATCATGTGAGCCCAGAGCACGAAGTCATAAATCTTCTGCGCGAATCCAGACAAAACGAGAAGCGACCAGACCACATGCAAGCCTCCGAGCACTGCTGCAAACACGAGCCCGACCTTGTTTTTGTTAGTCATAACCACGATATAGTTTCGCTAGTAACAAGATAAGTATACTCCTCTCTACCCATACAAAATCCGCTTGGTGAAGTAGTGTTTCCGGCTTACGTATAGAAAACAATGGGGAGTGCCTTGCGGCACTCCCGGTGTTTGTTACGAAGGTTGATCTCCCTCGCTCTCGTTCACGAACGCCGTCACCAGCGCTAGGTAAGCCGCAGTCGCGGGGGCAGGGTCCTCATCGAAGAGAGCCATGATCCCGCTTGCCTGCAACGTGCGAATTTTCTCAACCCAGGAGGAGGGAAAGTGTTCCTCCAGGATCTTGATTGCACGTTCCCCAGCGTTGTTGATGTGTAAGTTAAAGAGAGCGAAGTGAGGATCGAGTTTAGCCATCTGGCTAACCTCCGCGGCGGGGTGTGGATGGGAAGGCCCCGTCACCCGCCTTGACTGAGCCGTCCATCACTGCCGGAGCAGCGAAACTAAGGAACGCTACCGAAGTAGCGTTAGCTTTATAAGATGTATCTATTATTCTGTCAACATTTGCTCTCATGAGCTCTCAATCACCATTTCCTGTTTGTTAAAATGAGTCATGCCCAAAAAAGGAATCTCGAGCGGCACGGTGCACCAATTGCCAGACGATCTGCGTAAGGCACTCACTATTTCTCAGAAAGCACTTGCCACGTGGGAAGACATTACGCCACTCGCGCGCAATGAATGGATTTGTTGGGTAGTCTCAGTCAAAACCAAAGAGACCAGAAAGGAACATATTAAAAGGGCCGTGGAGGAGCTTGGGGAGGGGAAACGACGACCGTGTTGCTGGATGGGATGTGTACACCGGAAAGATAAGGCGATAAGCCCCTCGCAAAAGTTTGTACTCAGTAAGCTTTCTAAAAAGAGAGCGTAGCTTCTTCTACTAGCCCACTTTTCTGCTTGGCTCGCCGACTAGAGCTAGAACCGTGGCCCGCCAAGCCCGGGTTGCTCCGTTTGGCGCGTCGAACCTAGTCGAAAACGACGCGTCTAGAGTTTCCTAAAATTCAATCAAAACAGGTAGGTGGTCAGAATAATCAGTTTTAACTACCTCGGCTGATTTAATCTCTATGTTTGGTGTCGCGAAACAGTAGTCTAATCGCCAATCAAGGGTATTGGCTTCAAAGTCCATATATGAGAATGGTTTAGTGGTCCAAGTCTTCTCACTGAGATCAGGCCCGCAGTTCTTGAGCACTTTTGAGATTTCATCAACCGTGTATGAACCAGGAAGCGCGTTGAGGTCGCCGGTGAAAATAAAATTTTCTTTCTTTTGTTTGAGAATTTCTAGGAGCTTGTCTGTTTCCGCTATCTTCGCCGGAGTCATTGTAAGTCTGTCGACGTACGACATATGCGTGGTGCCTATCTGAAACATCTTTCCATCTACATTAATAGAAACTTCGGCGTATATTCTCCCTTCTTGGGAATAGTCTGCGGCTTTCTGCCCGGCTTCCGGCGGACTCTGTATGAAATGCGATTTGGAAGCGACAATTGGAAATCGCGTAAAAATACCATTCCCGTATTTCTGTTCACCCGTATCATCAGCCGGAGCGAAGAAGTAATTGAACCCGAGTTCTTTTGCCAGGAATGCGGGTAAATCAATCCCAGGGTTGTAGTCAGGATGGTTTACCGTTAGCTCTTGCAAGCAGACTATATCCGGGCTAGTGGCACGGATTGTTTCAAGGACGTTCTTCGCGCCCTCCTTGTACCAAATATTCCACTCCAGAAGCTTCATGAATGTATTGTATCGTTTCCTGTTATTTTGCTAAGTCATCCGTCTCGTGCAGGATACCTTAGCTCTATTCGGCTCCGCGGGTAGGATTCGAACCTACGACCAATCGATTAACAGTCGACCGCTCTACCACTGAGCTACCGCGGAATATGGGCATTCTAGCGTAAAACCTCGATTCGGCAACGCTCTATTCATTTGACTATCACCCGCTCCAGTCTATTCTAAGGAGAACACCTTTCTATGGACATCCAATACAAACACACAAACTACGAACCGACCCCTGAGATACTCGATCGGGTTTCCAAGCGACTTTCCAGTATTGGCCAGAAGTATCTTGGAAAGAAGGACGATACTGCTCGCGCTTACGTCGAACTGGGTCGGGCAGTGGGTGCGCAACAGACCGGAGACATTTGGCGAACAGAAATCAACCTCGATACCGAAGGTGAACTCTTTCGTGCAGAGGCAGTACGAGGGAAACTCGAAGACGCTGTCGATGAAGCAGTAAAAGAACTTGCACGCGAGCTGCACCGTAAGAAGCGTAAAGACGAGCATTTCATAAAGAAGGGAGGAGCCATCATCAAATCCATGCTCCGCGGATTTGGCGCTAAGTAAGCATGTACGTTCGTGTTGAGGTGAAGCCCTCCTCAAGGAAGGAGTCAGTCTTGAAGACTGATGATAAGACCTTTTCCATTGCTGTTCGTGAGCCTGCTGAACGCAATCTTGCGAACAACCGCGTGCGCTCTATCCTTGCAAGCGAGTTCGGTATCTCGGCAGGGAAGATAAAGCTCATCTCCGGGCACCGTTCGCCACGGAAGATCTTCGATATCGCACTTTAAAGCGGTGCAAACCCTCCACGAAGGAAATCTTCGTACCCCATCTCCTTCTTGCCTTCAGGCACAACACGCTCCGGAAGGAAGGTGCCGTTTACAAAGCGTGCCGAGCGTATCTTTACGCGCACTCGTTTTCCTTCACGACCGGCAAAGAAGTATGTGCCCGGAGACTCTGCATACGCACGATATTTATTCCAGTTCATTTGCTGGTCACCTTGCAGAGAAAGCTCACCCTCTTCCTTTGCTATCTTCCCGGAAAAGGTTGCTTGTGCATGGTCCTGCGGGACGCCCTCAAGGGCACCGCTCTCAAAAGCAGGGAGTATCTCCGCAAGGAGTTCGGCACCGGTGGTAACGAGTCGAGGTCGCAGTTCACGGGTTGTTTCTGAAGGCTCTATGGCAACTCCTTTGGTTGCAAGGACATCTCCTGCATCAAGTTCGAAGACCATCTTCTGTATGGAAACGCCAGTAACCTTCTCATTGTTGAGGAGTGCTCCTTCAACGGGAGACGCACCTCGATACTTAGGGAGAAGCGAATAGTGGATGTTGAGGACACCCAAAGGAAAGGCATCTATGAGCGTGCGGGGGAGTATGTAGCCATACGCAACTACGATTGCGTATTCGCATCCGTAGCTTTTTATGGTTTCGAGCTCTTCTTTCCCAAGCTTTGTCGGAGTGAAGACGGGGAGGTTATGCGCGAGTGCCCACTCCTTTGTCTCACACGGCTGGAGCTCCATACCGCGTCCTCGGGCAACATCCGGTGGCGTTACGACAACGGAGGGTACAAAGCCGCGCTCAACAAGTATCGCAAGCGTGTCGCGGGCGACGTAGGGCGTACCAAAGTACGCGAACGGTTTATGCTTCATCATGAAAGTCGGGGTCACCGAGAAGTGCTGCATGATCGGTGAAGAGCGTGCCATTCAGGTGATCAATCTCGTGTTGGAATGCTTGCGCAAGAAGACCACCACCACCACGCTCGAAGACATTTCCATCGATATCGCGGGCGCGTACCGTCGCGCGCTCGTGACGAACGGTCTGGCCATAGACGCCATCAACTGAGAGGCAGCCCTCGTCGACTACGACTTTCCTTCGTGAGGATTTAATAATCTCAGGATTTATGAAGACACCAACTTCAGGTGGAGGAACGGGGTAGCCTTCTGGCGGTGAGGGGAGCATACGGTCGTAGCGAACGATGAAGATTCGTAGAGACACGCCAATCTGGGGTGCTGCAAGTGCAACACCGTTTGGTTTGGCATCAACGGCTTCCTCCATCTGTCGGATGGTCTCTTTTAGTTCAGGCGTCCCAAAGGCAGTATCAGGAACGCTCTTCGCGGTTTTGCGAAGTGCTGGGTGGCCGTCTTGGACTATCTCCATATTGGGGGACTATAGCAAAAAAAGGGGATCATCGCCGTAGATGATCCCAAGGTATTCGGCTGAGAGGGGTAGTTGCCGAAGTAGTATGCACCGGCGAGCAGAGCGAGCGTGGGAACAGGGGTAGGGGTCCTCTCCGGTCGCTCTTTGCAGTAGGTGGCTCGGGTTTAGCATGGCGGGAGACACAGACGCCGCTCAACCGGTGCAAATCAATCTGGTGTACAGTGGCGCGCGAGGCAGGGACTTCACTGAACTGTGCGAGAGATTCAGGAGGAAACGCCTCGCGCGCAACCACGGTTCAAGATCCCCCGATCTCTCCCCCTGGCTCCCTAAATGATAGCGCTCGATGGACGTCTGCCTACGAGACGGTGAGGATAACTAAAACGGGTTCTCAGTGACGTGTTTCTTTGGATCTATCTCCCACCAAAACTTCTTGCTCCAGTGCTTGGCCTGATCGCAGACACTTTTTAGATAATAGAGGTCTTGGGTCGGGATGCCTTGCAAGATAAGACCGAGTCGCGACATGGTGATAAGTGGAAGTCGGTCTTTGGCGCGGGAGGCATTGAGGCGTGTACGGAAATAGCGCATGAGTTCGCCGCGTTCAGTTTTACGCGTTTTCTCTGTCCCGATCTTACCGACCAGGTCACCTATATGCTTCATAGCGGGAGCAGGAAGTGGTCGCCCGCATCAGTGACGAGTACGAAGCCTTCACGAAACGGAAGAGCGATGGGGAAGGTGCCGCGATAGAGTGGCGTCAAAAGACGCGGTTCGCGAGGATCGAGTTCAGCAATGTAGATTGAGTTTCTCGCTGAAACGACGAGCGCATCTTCTCGTCCAGGAAGTGCAAACACGGAGCGTATGGACTGCGGAGCAGAGAAGACGATGGTCGGTGAGCAGCTCTCTTGCTCGCACAGATACTGCGGCACATCGCAACCAAGTCTCGTACTTGCACGTGCGAGCACGCGGTTCTCGAGCGTGTATACCTCAATGCAGCCCCCTGCAAGTGACAGAGGAGCTTCGCTCGTTGGGAGCGTGTAGGAAGCAAAAGCACCTTGTGCGGTCGCAATCTCTTCTTCGGTCAACGCGTGCTTCACGCTTGTGGAGGGAACGAGAATAGGACGAAGTGTTACGGACTTGTCTTTTTCCATAACAAAGAGTTCATCCCACGGTTCGTAACCTTCAATCTCAACGAAGACGGTGTGTGCACCAGGAGCAACGCGAAGCATCGCTTGATCACCCTTCACGACGTGCACGCGATTTTGATCAAGCACAATTTCTGCACCGTTAGGAACACCAGTGACGGTGAGTGTTTCAGCAAGCGTGAGTGTGAGACCGGGACCAACGCGCACCCCTGCGGCGTACGCTATCCCAAGGATGGAGATGATGAGAACGAGAGCGACGGGGAACCAGTGCTTCCTAATGAAGTTCATAGCTACAGACTAACAAAGAAGGAGCCAGAGGGCCAAGCGCTACAGTCCCTCAGTCGCAACACTCGCTCCAATAGAGCGTAGGCGGGCGGCGAGGTCTTCATAGCCGCGGTTGATGCTATACACGTTCCGGAGGACCGAACGGCCCTCCGCACTAAGCATGCCAATGAGGAGAATGGTCGCTGGGCGAAGGGCAGGTGGGGAGGTTATCTCCGCACCACGCAGGTGGCGAGGTCCCGTGATTTGGATACGGTGCGGATCAAGAAGGCGAGTCTCGGCACCAAGGCGATCGAGCTCAGTGTAGTAAATGGCACGCTTCTCATAAACCCAGTCGTGTATAA
>CAYGFQ010000002.1:10623-32499 GCA_964349285.1 uncultured Candidatus Saccharibacteria bacterium
CGTTGCGATGACGGCGAAGAACGGAAGGTTATCGATGTTGAGACCCGGATACGGACGGGCATGAATTTTCTCGGGGAAGGCGACCAACTCTGATGGCTCAATTGCGATATCGACGAGTTTCGTAATGCCGTTTTCGGAATAACCCTGTGGCGAGAGAGAGAAGTGGAGTCCCATCTTTGCAAGAACGGCGAGCTCTGACTCGAGGAATTCGATAGGAGCGCGTTCGATAGTGAGCTTCGAGTTTGTGACAATCGCGCTTGCAATGAAGAACATCGCATCCGTTGGGTCTTCAGCAACGGAGTATTCAACATCAAGAGCAATGTCTTTCTTGCCGACGATGGTAAGCGTGGTGGTGCCAATGCCCTCGACCGTAACACCAAGACGCTGTAGGTAGCCGCAGACTTCCTGAACCTGATAGTTTGCCGAAGCGTATTTGATGACGCTCTGCTCAGGAATCCTCGCTGCAGCAAGGAGGGTATTAATAGTTGCCGTATCGCTCGACTCGTAGAGCACAATCTCCGTTCCTTTCAGTTCTTTACGCTCCACATGGAAGCGGTCAGTGAGGGCTTCGATTGAGACGCCAAAACTTTCAAGTGCCCAGAGGTGCGGGCGTACGGAGCGAAGGCCGAGCGTGCAGCCACCTGACTGCGGGATATCGAAGGACGAGGAATGATGCAACAGAGGTCCAATGAACATGAGAATGCTTCTCGTGCGTATGGCAGCTGCGCGGTCGATGGTATCGAGTGAAATAGTCTCAGGCGGCTGTATGGTGAGCGTGTGGTCATCCCACTCAACGGAGACACCAATCGAGCGCAGGACCTCGACCAAACGGTTCACCTCCTCAATTTTCGGAACACTGCGCAGCACCGTCGTTCCTTTATTCAAGAGTGAGGCAGCAAGGAGAGCGACCGCTCCGTTTTTTGAGCGGTTCGTGCGGATTGAGCCAGCGAGAGGCTTTCCGCCCTCGATAACGAAGCTCGCTTCGGAGGACATGGTGCGCATTCTAGCGCAGAACGGAGCCTTTTGCATTTGGGATAGGTGCGTGCCATAGTGCTGGCGTCACCAACAGCGGGGAGTAGTCCCATGGCTTTCAAGGTGAAGCGTTACCGAGTCGAAGAAAGTAATGCGTGGGTGACGTTCTGGTTACTCGTGACGGTAGGTGCGTTGTGCTTTTGCGCGGTGGTATGGCTTATCGTCTTGGGGGTTCTCGGGCAACTTGTTGACTCAGACCCTAGGGCATTTGTTCATGTCTCCCTCGTGATTACACGCGTGTACTGCCTAATCACCTGTCTTATCGGAGGATTCTTCTTCTGGTTCGCAGAAATCGTCCCGCATCACTCTCGTCGGCGTTCGTAAGCGCGAAGCGGCCGTGTCCATCCTAGGGTGGACCGGCCGCGCCTCTTTTTGTGGATAGTGCGAGGCGCGGTATCATGCGTAGCGTAATGGCTTTCTTCTCCCCCAAGCTTGGCATCGACCTCGGTACGACGAACGTTCTCGTCTTCGTGCCTAAGAAAGGTGTCGTTTTGAATGAACCCTCCGTTGTTGCTGTTTCGACCGAAACTAACAAGGTAGTTGCGATAGGTGTTGAAGCGAAGAAGATGATTGGTCGTACGCCGGACTCCATCACAGCGTATCGCCCGATGAAAGATGGTGTCATCGCCGACTATCGCGTAACGGAAGCAATGCTTCGCTACTTCATGCGCAAAGCGTTGGGGAAGTGGAACTTCTTTAAGCCGACGGTTCTCGTGTCGGTGCCTGCTGGTGTGACCTCAACGGAAAAGCGTGCAGTTATCGAAGCTGCGATGAAAGCAGGTGCTGCTGATGCGTATGTGGTTAAGGAACCCATCCTGGCTGCAATTGGTGCTGGTATTCCTATTCACGAACCTTCCGGTCGCATGGTCGCTGACATGGGTGGGGGCACTATCGACGTCGCAGTGATTTCCTTGGGTGGCATTGTCGCCTCAACGTCGGTGAAAGTTGCTGGAAACGCTCTTGATCGCTCTATTGTCGACCATGTGAAGAAGCAATTTAACCTCTCAATAGGCGATAAGACGGCCGAGGAGGTGAAAATCACTATTGGTTCAGCTGTTCCCATGAACGAGGAACTCACCATGGCCGTTAAGGGTCGTGACCTTGTCTCGGGTCTTCCACGCACCATTGATTTAAAGACGAACGAAATCGTGCAGGCCACGAATCGTGAACTGCGCGAGATGATGAACGCCATCCGCAAGGTGCTCCAGGAGACACCACCTGAACTTGCATCAGACATTATCGACAACGGCATTATTCTCACGGGTGGCACATCGCAACTGCGCAATATGCCCGAGCTCGTGTTCCGTCGTACTGGTGTGCGTGCCAAGCTCGCACAGGATGCGTACTTCTGTGTTGCGCGTGGTACTGGTATCGCACTCAAGCATCTCGATACGTATAAGAAGAGCATCCTCTCCAAGAAGTAATGGCACACCATGCGTATTTTCTCGCGGGCGAAGCAGAAGAAGGTATAGCGCGCACGCTCGCCTTCGTAGAGAAAGAGCTTGGTCTTACTGCAGTAGGGAACCCAGATGTTCTGGTGCTTCGCTACGACCTCTTCTCAGTTGACGACGCACGCACCGTCGCCGATATGGCAGTTCGTACCTCAGCCAAAGGGGACGGGCGGGCGATTATCGTAAGCGCACAGCGCTTCTTTCACGAGGCACAGAATGCACTCCTGAAGACCTTTGAAGAGCCGTCCGAGGGCACCTCACTTTTCCTCATTGTTCCTTCAGTTGGCACACTTTCCGCAACACTGCGCTCGCGGCTCCTACCACTCCCGGGAAGCGACACCGGAAACGCGTATGCACTTGCTGAAGCGTTCGCACACGCAAACAAAGAAGGGAGAGAGAAGCTCGTTGAAAAACTTCTAGCACGTGCGAAATCTGACAAAGCAGAAGAGAAACAAGCGGTGCGTATTGATACCCTGTCTCTTGCACAAGGACTTGCAACACTCGGTTATGCCCTACGGAAGGGAAGCGACGATGTAGAGCTTCTGAATTTCCTCGATGACCTCGATCGTTTCATCCCTATTCTGCATGAACGCGCTGCTCCTTTGAAGCTCATCCTTGAACACATCTTGATTGTTGCCCCGAAGAAGTTGACAAGATAGCCAGCACATTTGATAATTAGTTCACTTATTAGACGCTGAAAACCTAAGGCGATAGAGAGCCTATATACTACGTATATGGTCTTTGGCAGGAGACAAGCGGCAGAGCGTGCAGACACTCACTCTCCAGGTTCTGGAGATGCGCCTCCGACGCCTCCGGGCTATCAAGAGCGATACGGGCATCTCCATAATCCGATTCAGCATTTCTTGCGAGGGTATGGTCGCGACGATGCTTTTAAAGCAAGTATTCGCGCATTTGATTACGCACGTGATGAGTACCTCACTGAGCTTGGGAAACAGAAGACGGGACGACATGAGAAGAGTGTAGGGAAGAAGAAAGAAAAATATCTTGAGACCGGGGGAAGTCTTCTGCGGAAGGCTGTTGTTGCACTACGCGAGAAGCATGCGCTTTCTCGGGGATCGCAGGAGACGAGCGAGGCGTACGAGCGTGACGTCGATCTTCTCTGGAAAGAGTTCTTTCTTCTCGGAGACGCTGCCGTCTTGAGTGAGAATGGCGTTCCATCCGAGGAATTCCTCATGCAGGAACCCGATCTCATTCTCTTGTTTGGTACACGTACTCTTGAGCAGGCTCGGGGTCCACGCCTTGCACTGCTTACAGAAGTCACAAAGCCAGTCCTTGGTGAGCTCGAAGGGTCATCGCAAGAATTTCTACGAATACAAGAGGAGTTCGAATCAGCACGAGCAACGTACTTCGTTGCCTATCACCGACACCTGGAAGGGATGAAGTCGGTCGAAACACGCGACACCCTTGGTCTTGCCGGACTGCATCGCCATAAGATTGGTGCAATACGGGACGAGCGTACTCGATATCTCAATGCTCGTAAGACACTCCTTTTATATTTGAAGAACGGTGCAGGTGAGGCTGAAGAGAAAACAAGAGACATGACAAAGCTCTTTGTCGAAGAAGAACAGTCGCTCATCACTATTCAGGCAGCGGCCTTGAATCGAGAACAAACATCGCTTCTCGATGCACTGCGTCGTGCGTATGGGAAAGTGCCGCCACTCATGCGGCCTATTCTTACCTCACTGTTGATTGGACTTGTTGCTGGTGGCGCGGTGCTCCTTGGTGGCGCGACGGCGGTTGCGGCAACAGGCGCTGGTCTTGGTGCTGCGGCAGCATACGGTCCGCGTGCTTACTATTCACTTATTGCCGGCATGCTCGGTGCGAGCCTCATGGATACGGTGCTTCGTCTTCGCGATATGCGTGGCACGAAGTCTGAGTTTGCCGTTGAAGACGCGTCTCTCAGTTTGAACGACGAGCACTTCGCTGCAGTGATTGATCGCAAGGCGAAGGAAGTCTTTAAACACAAAAACCGCAAGAAACTCGATGACCTTTCTCGTCGTCTCTTTACCTTGCTTGCAGGCTTTGGTGCTGCCGGCCTTGCCGCATCGCTCTATGACCCGACGAGCGTCCCTGCACCAGACGTTGCAAGTCCCGAGGCTCCTGCGCAGACTCCCGAAGCACCTACGGAAGCTCCCGCTACCAGTGGAGCGCAGGTGCAACCGCCTCTTATTGAAGAGGCGAGCGTTGACGCAGGCGAAGGAGCTATACAGACGTTCAAGGAGTTTTTCACCGAGACACCAAAGTTTGATGAACGATTTGCCCTCATGCTCCGAGACGTTGGTGTTGATACGAATCTTCCTGCCCCCGAACAAGCTGATGCCCTTGCTCGAACGCTCGGCTTTCTTACGCGAGCGGGAGAGTCACCTGTTATTCCGGAGGGAGCAACGTTTGAGTTTGTTGAGAACGAGGGTGTCTGGATGCATACACCGCAGGGCGAGCATCAGCAGCTCATCGACCAAGGACCTGACGGTAAATGGGTTGCGACTCCTTATACTGCACCCTAGCGTATGAACAACACACCAGCGCTCATTTCGTTCTTACTCAAACGCTCACCCGCTGACCGCGCACTCTTCTCTGAGCGATTTGCTTCACTTGCTTCGCAAACGCTTTTGCTTGCGATTGTTGAAACCATTCCAAAGGAACGGGCTGCGGAGCTTGAACGTCTGCTTGAGCAGGGGGATGGCGAGAAGATAGAGGCCTTTCTTGAAACGTACATCCCTGACATGGATACGTTCATGGATGAAGCGCTCGCTAACCTGCGCCAAGAAGTACAGGGGTTTCTTGAACTTGAGCCATGAGCAACAACATTGAAGGCGGGCAGAGAGGTCAGAGAGCGGAACGCCCCCAACCGCTTCGCGTTCGTGTGAGCGAAGTGCTCCCGTCACGTGATAAGCAGTTCTCAAGACTTAAGGTAGAAGCAGCGGGACGATCTCCTTTTGAGATTCTTGTCCCGCGCGGGGAATACACGCCCGATTCTCTACTCGATTTCACGAGAGGGAAGAGGAATGTCGACGAAGGGTATGTTCGTGGCGAGGTGACGCGTGTTACCGCCCCCGTGGTAGAGCGTGGCGATACGCATGCTGAGCGTAAACAGGCACTCGAACAAGCAGTCGGTGACTTTACTGACGACGAAGCACTTGAGCGCTACTTCGGGAGACCGGAAGAAACAAAAGGACCGTATGTCGCACCAGAAGATGCAGATGAAGAAGAACTTCGGGCTCTGGTCTCTGAAGTCGTTGGCGCTGGAGCTCATGCTGAATCAAGCGAGAAGGGACCAGCACGCTATGAAGTACGTATACGAGGAAATCGTTTCGCGTACGTAAGCATTCCTGGTCGGACGGACTCACCGCCTCTGAAATTGAATCGTGCACTTCCCGGTGATCTTGTTCGCGTGGAAGTCGTAGAGCGCAAGTGGAAAGGGGAGGAGCAAGAAGTAGCGCAGGTTGTTGAAATCATTGAGCGGCACCCCTATGAACTGGTTGCGACGCTCCGGTATGAGATGGACGGAGAGCAAGCAACACTCGTTGCGTATCCCGACTCAATGATTGCCGGAGGGATGGGAAAGATGGTCATTCCTGCGGAGACGCTTATCGGTACCGAACTTGATGAGACGACCATGCTCTTTGGCTTTCCGCCTGAAGGAATGAAGGCCGTTCTGCGCCGTGCTAGTGATCCTGCCGATATGGAATGGTCCTTGTCTGAGGTAATTGGTGTTGCCGGCACGGCACGAAGCGAGGTTGAGTCGATAGCACGCGCAACGGGAGTGGGTAGTCAGCATGTTGAGCAGATGACCGACGAAGATATTCAGGCATTCGCGAAGAGCATTGAGCACGAAGCACCACTTCTTGCGGGCCGCCTTCGAGAAGTGACTCGGGAACAGCTTCAGGGTGAGATTAAAGATCTCGAGCGTCTTGCGGAAGACTGGAAGCGCGGACGCCTTTCAACTGAGAACCTCACCAGGAAACTCTATGGACTTCCCGAGAAGAAGGGACTGGGAGGCCCGAAAGCGCTCGTGAAGAATCCTGCTGAGTACGTGCCCGGTATGAATCGGCTCGACATGCGCGATTGGGAAACGTTTACGATTGACCCCAAGAGCGCTAAGGACTTCGATGACGCTATTTCCTACCGCAAACTTCCTGATGGGGGTGTGCAGGTTGCGGTACATATCGCTGACGTGACTGCATTTGTACAACAGTTTTCAGCACTCGACTTGGTAGCGCAGTATCGGCAGATGACGCGCTATTTGAAGGCAGAGACGATACCGCTCTTCCCGGAAGTCATCGCGAACGTGCTTTGTAGTCTTGTTGAAGGGAAGGATCGTCTCGCGTATTCGACTATCTTCACGTTCGATAAGAGTGGCGAGCAGGTCGGTGAACCATGGTTTGGACGCGCGGTGATTCGCTCCAATAAGCGCTATGCCTACGAAGGCGCGCAGCAAGAGCTTGATTCCAAGGGCAAGGGACGTCATCCCGTGCTCACGCATCTTGCCGAGCTTGCGCAGTCGTATCGCAAAGTGCGTGAAGAGCGCGCCATCGAGTTCACAAGCAAGAACGAGGTTGACTTTGAGTTTGATGCAAGTGGTGAGCCGACGAGGGCACTCTGGCCAGAACGACAAGCAGCAAACCGTCTCATCGAGGACTGGATGATTCGCACGAACGAAGCCGTCGTGAAGCGCATTGTCGCCTCAAACCCTGACGAAGCTGTCGCTTTCATACGCATCCATCGTCCTCCTGAGCCAGAACGCATCATCGAACTCATTCGGGATCTTTCGAGAATGGGCTCCCGCTCCTTTAAAGACATTTGGGATGGGAAGGGAGCGTATGACCCGCACACTATTCTCCAAGGAATACGTGCACGTATCGATGAAGAACCAGATGCATTCCAGAAAGCAGAAATGGAGTTGGCACTTATACGAGCAATGACAAAAGCTGGCTATGAGGTCGTCTCGGCAAGCGCGTGGGATGAGAACGAGCCAGAGGAAGACGAACAGCACTTCGGTCTCGCGCTTCGTTGGTACGGACACTTCACGTCACCCATTCGTCGGTACCCAGATATGATTCAGCATCGTCTGCTTGAGATGGCACTTCGAAGTGACCCGGTGACAATTCACCACGAGGGAACGACGGCAGAGCTTATGGAACTTGCAGGTATCGCTGATATGCGCGAGCTCGCATACAACAAAGCGGAGCGCGATGTGCGTTCCTTCCTATTGCTCTCACTCATGCAAAAAGAGCTCCGGAGGAATGGTCCTCAGGTTCGGGCAACCATACAGGCGCGCGACTCGCAGTCCATAACGCTGCGCATGCCCCTTGGTGAAGCGTATCTGGATCAACGCATTACTCTGAAGGACATCGTCTCGAGTGTTGACCGCACACCAGAAGAACTCTGGGGAGCGCTTGAGCCAGGGCGAAGTTTTACCATCACTCCTGAGATTGACCTTCCGCTTCGTCGCATGAAGGTACGTATCGATCTTGAAGGCGCCTTTGCTGAAGCTGATGTGGGCGTGCTTGCCGAACTTCCGGTTGGGAGCGATCTTGTCATTCACCCCGTCACAACGACTGGTGAAGAACCGATGGTCGGTATACGGGATTGGAAGAAGGGACAAAAGTCTCGTTCTCTCATAGCGCGCATAGGAGCTAAGCGCATCGTTATGCTTGATGCAGGCGGCCAAGTTATCGAACCAAAGGATTGGGGCATTCTCGGTGTCGATGGCGCTTTCCGGGTACGCCTTCGAAGAGCAGTCGTCGCTGGGGACAAGGATATACAGGTAACCTTTGTACATCCACTTGGCGAGAGGAGTGCACCGAAGAAAGCACCACCCAAAGGAGCGCCACGTTCTGCGAAGAAACCGGCAACCCCGCGAGCACCAGGAGCAACGAAAAGGCGTCCTCGTACTGCCAAATAGCGGGAATGGTACACTGTACCCACCATGGCATACGATTTTTCTAAACTAAAAACAGCAATTAAAGAAACCGAGGAGTGGCTCGTGAAAGAGTTCAGCGGTATTAGAACTGGACGGGCAACCCCGACCCTCCTTTCTTCGGTGAAAGCAGAGGCGTACGGCTCTCGCATGCCGCTTGAGCAGCTTGCCTCTGTTTCTGTTGAAGATGCACGCACACTCCGTATCGTGCCGTGGGATAAAGATGTTGCAAAAGCAATTGAGAAAGCAATTACCGAAGCAGACCTTGGGGTAGGAACGTCCGTTGATGATGCAGGACTTCGCGTTATCTTCCCAGAACTCACAGCAGAGCGCCGCACCATGCTTGGGAAACTCGCGCACGAGAAGATGGAGCAAGCACGAGTGACGCTTCGCGGACATCGTGGCGATACCATTAAAGAGATAGAAGCAGCAGAGAAGGAGGGTGGTATGGGTAAGGATGACGTACACCGCTACAAGGAAGAGGTGCAGAAGATGATTGATGCTGGTATGGAGTCGCTTGAGGCGCTCCTCAAGAAGAAGGAGGACGAAATCGCACAATGACCATTGTCCTCTTTATTGTTGTCCTCGTTGCACTCATTGTCGTGCACGAGTTTGGACACCTCGTTGCTGCGAAGGTGTTTCGCATGCGTGTCGATGAATTTGGTATTGGCTACCCCCCAAAGGCGAAGACCATGTTTCGTCGCGGCGGTACCGACTACACGCTGAACTGGCTCCCGTTTGGGGGCTTTGTGAAGATACATGGCGAGGATGGGGAGGCAGGTGCACCAACACCAGACTCTTTTGTTGCAAAGCCCAAGTGGCAGCAGGCCGTGGTGCTTGTCGCTGGTATTGCGATGAACCTTTTCTTCGCGTGGATCCTGCTCTCAACCACGCTTGCGCTTGGTATGCCACGGGTGCTTTCAGACGCTGAGGCACTTACAACTCCCGACGCACAGATTGTCATTTCACGCGTGCTTGCAGACTCTCCTGCAGATGAGGCTGGGCTTCGTGAGGGAGATGTCGTCCTTTCCATACAGTCAGGTGATGCGGCCTTTACAGGAAAGACCGCAGCGGCGTTCACTTCCTTTATCGCAAGCTCAGATGAAGCAGCTGGTCTCTCGCTCACAGTGCTTCGAGGTGAGGAAACGCTACTCCTTACCGCACACCCTGAAGCAGGAGCGATTGCATCAGACCCCTCACGCGTTGCACTTGGTGTTGGTGTTGCCAGTGTGACTGACGAGCCAGTTGCGCTCTGGCAAGCACCATTCCTCGGTGCTTCCTACACGTGGAACGCAACGCTTACGATAGGTGAGGGGCTCATTCACTTCTTTGCTGGCGTCTTCACGTTCTCTGCCGATCTCACGCAAGTCTCAGGACCGATTGGCATCGCCGGAGCCGTCGGGCAAGCATCTGAGACAGGAGCAATTGCGCTTCTTACCCTCATTGCTGTTATCTCGATTAACCTTGCACTCATCAACCTCATCCCGGTTCCAGCCCTTGATGGTGGTCGTCTCCTGTTCGTTTTGATTGAAGCCGTCACGCGCCGGACCATTCCTCAGAGAGTTGCCGGGACGGTGAACGCAATTGGGTTTGGCTTGCTTATCCTCCTCATGGTGGTTATCACGGCAAGCGATATCTTCAAGCTTTTCTCCTAAGTAGCTCTCCTTTGCCCTTCGGGGAGCCAGGTCATATACTGGTCTTTGTCATGAGGCAATCGACGCTATTTACGAAGACCCGGAGGGAGGCTCCTTCCGATGAGGTCGCAAAGAACGCGCAACTCCTTATCCGTGCAGGATTCGTGCACAAGGAGATGGGCGGTGTCTACTCCTATCTTCCACTTGGTCTTCGTACGCTCAACAACATCGTTGAGATTATTCGTCAGGAGATGAATGCGATTGGTGGGCAGGAAATGATTATGACCGCGCTGCAGGATAAAGAACTCTGGAGCAGAACGGATCGTTGGGATGATGAGAAAGTCGATAACTGGTTCAAGACGACCTTTAAGTCAGGTGGTGAGACCGGTCTTGCCATTACGCACGAAGAACCTTTGACGCGGATTATGACCGAGCATATTTCTTCGTACCGTGATCTCCCGGTCTATGCATACCAGTTCCAAGTGAAGTTTAGAAACGAGATGCGCGCGAAGTCGGGTATCATGCGCGGCAAAGAATTCCTCATGAAAGACCTCTACTCCTTCTCAAAGGACGAGGCAGAGCACCAGGTGTTTTACGCAAAAGCCCGTGAGGCATATACCAGGGTTTTTGAGCGTGTGGGCCTTGGTGAGCGCACCTATGTCACCTTCGCCTCAGGAGGTATCTTTAGCCCCTTCTCTGAGGAGTTCCAGACTGTCTCTGAGGCTGGCGAAGACATCATTTACGTTCATGAAGGTAAGCGCATCGCGGTTAATAAGGAGGTATACACGGACGAGGCGCTCCATACTCTTGGGCTTTCCAAAGACGAGCTCGTTGAGAAGAAAGCCATTGAAGTAGGAAATATCTTCACTCTTGGAACGCGCTTCTCTGAGGCGCTGGGGCTTACCTATACAGACGAGGCGGGGAATCGAAAGCCTGCAGTCATGGGTTCCTATGGTATTGGCCCGACGCGTCTCATGGGTACCATTGTCGAGTCCTTGTCTGATGAGAAGGGCATCGTCTGGCCCGAGGCAGTTGCGCCATTTCGTTTCCATCTCCTCTCACTCCTACCAGATGATGCAGAGTCATCTGCATTTGCCGATGCGCTCTATGCAGATTTGCTGAAGCGTGGCAGCACTGTGTTGTATGACGATCGTGCGGTACGAGCCGGAGAGAAGTTTGCAGACGCAGATTTGATTGGTATTCCGTGGCGAGTGAATGTGGGCAAGGAGACGAAAGCAAGCGGCCAGGTTGAGCTTGTGAACCGTGCGACTGGCGAATCTCGGAAAATCTCTCGAGACGAGCTCCTCTCGATGTAATACATGGCGAAGCAGATTTCTAAAAACGCACTCTTCTCCACGAACATCGGTATCGACCTTGGTACTGCAAACACGCTCGTATATGTGAAGGGACGGGGCATTGTGTTGAACGAACCCTCGGTAGTTACCGTGAATGACAAGACCGGGCAGGTGGTTGCAATTGGGAAAGAAGCGAAAGCGATGCTTGGCAAGACGCCGCCGCATGTGCGCGCCGTGCGCCCACTCCATCACGGCGTCATCTCCGACTTTGAGGTGACGGAAGAGTTGCTTGCCTACCTCATTCGTAAAGCGCAGGGAGAGCGCTCACGTCTCTTTGGGCCGCGTGTTGTCATTGGTGTTCCCACAGGCGTCACGAACGTCGAGAGCCGTGCCGTGCGCGATGCTGCTATGAACGCAGGTGCTCGGGAAGTGTTCATCATTGAAGAGCCGGTTGCCGGTGCTATTGGTGCAAAGCTTCCGATTAACGAGCCGCTTGGCACCATGGTCCTTGATATTGGTGGCGGCACCATAGACATCGCGGTTATCTCCCTTGGCGGTACCGTCGCTTCAAAGAGTTCGCATGTTGCCGGTGATCGGTTCAACGACAACATCATTGATTTCGTACGAAGCGAGTTCCAGCTTGCGATAGGGGAGAAGACGGCTGAGGACGTGAAGATAGCGATTGGTGCGGTCGTTCCTCTTGATAAGCCTATGGAGCGCCCGGTGCGTGGTCGCGATCTTGCGACGGGACTCCCACGAGAAATCATTCTGACCGATGCGCATGTGCGCGAGGCACTCCAGCCATCGCTCGACCAGATTCTTGAAGCTATGAAGGAGGTTATTGAAGAGACACCGCCCGAGCTTCTCTCGGACGTTCTTGAGCGTGGCGTTACCGTCTTTGGTGGTGGCGCTATGCTCCGCGGCCTTCCGAACCTGCTATCGAAGATGCTCGGTGTTCCCGTGCATGTTGCAACTGATCCGTTGACGACCGTGGTGCGTGGTTGCGGCATCATTGCTGAAGACCCACGACAGTGGAGCGGCCTATTCCTCTATGAAGACGTCATCCTTCCGAAGGCCTAGACGTCTCCTTTCGCCAGGCGGCGGTATCGTCGTTGGTGGTGTCGTACTCGTTATCGTTTTGTTGCTTGCGCTTCGGGTATTCTTGCCCGGAACTTTGAGTGCACTTGCAGCTCCTCTCTGGAGTCTTGGAACACAGGCGGCAGCGCGTGTTGCGCTCCCTGAGAGTGCTGATGCGCTTCGTGTTGAGCGCGACGCACTCCTTGCGGAGAATGCGGCACTTCGTAATGAGAATCTTGCACTTGTTGCTGAACTTGCAGATACGGCGAGAGTTGCACGTAGCGAGGGGGAAGTAGTTGCGGGTGTTCTTGTTCGTCCTCCAGTCACTCCCTACGACGTGCTCATTGTTTCAGCAGGGTCAAAGCAGGGCATAGTGGCCGGTGCGACTGCCTATGGCCCTGGTGGCATCCCCGTTGGCTCGGTGACGAGTGTCTCGACCAATCAAGCGCACGTAACGTTGTACTCTGCGACCGGGCAATCTCATGAAGGATGGATTGGAGAAGATCGCATGCCAGCAACTATTGAAGGGGAAGGAGCCGGGTCATTTCGCGCAAGCATTTCAACTGATGCACAGGTGAAAGAAGGTGATGCGGTGTATCTTCCTGGGCCTGGTGGGCTTCCTGTCGGCACGGTTGCGCGTATTGAAGTGCACCCCGCTTCACCTGAAGCGACTCTCTACGTGCGTCCCTTGGTGAATCCCTTTACGTTAACGGCAGTCTCAATTGACGCTTCACTTCCATGATTCGCGTTGTTCTCGTTTTTGCAGCTTTACTCTCACCCTTTCTCTTTCCGTTTCCGGTCACCCTTCTCCTTATGTTCGCTGCCGCAACGTTTCTGCCGGTTGCTGCACTCGTGGTCGGTATCCTGGTTGATGTCCTCTACTACTCGCCTGAGGCGTCCTTCCTTCCTGTTGGCGTCCTTTCGGGAGCCGTACTCGCGCTTCTTGGGCTTCTCGTGCGCAGATTCGTGAAAGCGCGTATCATAAGCGCGTGAACGCCTTCCGGAGAAAACGATCACGCTTTCGTGACAGGGAATTGAATCCCGACGAGATTTTTCTCGACTCATCAAACCTGCCTGATTTCGATCGTGATCGCATGGAAGGGCAGCTCGAAAAACCCCTATCTCGCTTTTCGTACTTAGGACTCGGAACCGCCATCCTCGGTCTTTTCTTGGTGCTCGTGGTCCAGGCCGGGATTCTTGAGATTGTGAAAGGGGAAGCCTATGCGGCGCAGAGCGAGCGCAATCGACTACGCCCTGAGGTTATCTTTGCGGCGCGTGGTGCCATTACGGATCGCAATGGAACCGTACTTGCTTCAAACGAGCCAGCTGAAGAAGGATTCCCGACACGCATCTATAAGTATCCAGGTTTTGGTTCGGTCTTGGGTTACGTCTCGTATCCAAAGAAAGATAGTTCCGGAAACTACTACGAAACAGAGATTACGGGTCTTGCTGGTGTTGAAGAGGCGTTTGACGAGCGACTTGCGGGGGTGAACGGTACGCATCTGGTTGAGGAGGATGCGCTTGGAACGGTTATCTCAGAAGGAAGCATCATTCCGGTCAAGGATGGAGAAACGATTGCGCTCTCGATAGATGCTCGTGCGCAAGAAGCGTTCTATGGCGCTATTAGCGAACTTGCTGAGCGTATCCCCTTCCAGGGTGGGGCAGGTGTTCTTATGGACGTTGAGACTGGTGAGATTCACGCACTCGTGTCGTATCCGGAATATAACCCGAACGTTCTTTCTTCCGGTGGGCCGCACGAAACTATTGAGGCGTATCAGAATGATTATCGCGAACCGTATCTGAATCGTCCCGTTGCTGGTCTCTATACCCCGGGCTCAATCGTAAAGCCTATGATTGCTGCTGGTGCGTATAGCGATGGCATCATCTCAGCCGAGAAGACCATCACTTCGACCGGGCAGTTGGTTGTCCCGAATCCGTATGACGCATCAAAGCCAACTATTTTCCGTGACTGGAAGGCGCACGGGCCAACAACCATGCGCCAAGCCATTGCTGTTTCTTCCGACGTCTATTTCTATACCATTGGTGGTGGGTTTGGTGATCAGAAGGGACTTGGTATTGAGCGGCTTGCGTACTGGTACCGTGCCTTTGGTTTTGAGTCACCAACGGGCATTGAGATTGCTGGTGAGAACACGGGCTTTGTGCCCACGCCTGCCTGGAAAGAGAAGACGTATGACGAGCCGTGGCGCATTGGTAACACCTATCACACGGCTATCGGGCAGTACGCGATGCAGATCTCTGTTCTTGAGGCAGTACGCGCAACGGCAGCGGTTGCAAACGGCGGGAAACTCCTTGATGTGACCGTACAAAAGGATGGTCCGGTGCGTGGCGAGACCATCGTTATTGATCAGGAAGCTCTTCGAGTTGCACGTGAGGGTATGCGCCTTGGTGTCACCGAAGGTACCTCCGTTGGACTTGCTCCGCTTTCGTATGCGAAAGCGGCGGGTAAGACGGGCACGGCCCAGCTTGGCGCTAATAACGAGTGGTACAACGCCTGGGCAGTTGGGTTCTTTCCGTACGATAAACCCAAGTACGCCTATGCCGTCGTCATGGAAAAGGGGCCTGCAGGGAACGGGGTAGGCGGTATCTACGTCATGTATCAGGTGCTCTCGGAGCTCCGGCAAACAGCTCCTGAGTACTTTGGCCTTGAACCGGCGCATTTGACGGCAAGCGAGGCGCCCGTACAATAAGCACACATTCATAAAAGTACTCACATGCCCCAAGAGGACGCAGTTGTTGTTAGCCAGGAAAAGTTCGATGAGATGGTCAAGGAGCTCGAGTACTTGAAGACGGTACGTCGCTCGGAGATTGCAAAGAACCTCGAATACGCGAGGTCCCTTGGTGATCTCTCTGAGAACGCTGAGTATCAGGAAGCGCGGGAACTGCAGGCTGCAACTGAAGAGCGCATCAGAAAGCTCGAGGATTTGGTGAAGCGTGCGCAGATAGTCACCGACGGCAAGAAGAAGGACATCGTCGGATTCGGCTCGTCAGTCTCCATTAAGAAGGAAGGGGGTGCTGAGGCACACGAGTACAAGATAGTCGGAAGTGAAGAGGCAGATATGCGCGAGCGGAAGCTCTCCCACGTCTCTCCGCTTGGTGCTGCGTTGATGGGCAAGAAGAAGGGAGACGTCTTTACCTTCGAGACGCCGAACGGCAAGCAGACCTATACCGTAGAGAAGGTCGCGTAAGCGCGAAGTCCGCCATGAATCGCACGGCGGCTAACTCGGAGCTTTTCAAGAAAGTGCGAACCTCGCATTCATTTTCGAATCTCCTCAAGATGTATGGACTCTCTACGAAGTCAGTTCTTGATATTGGTTGTTCAGAGGGTCACTACCTCCAGTGCTTTGGGGAGGGGAGTGTTGGTGTAACTATCATTCCCGAAGATGTCGAGGCAGGGAAGCAGAAGGGACTACAGATTGTTCTCGGGAACATTGAGGACCCCACGTTCTCGCTTTCTCAAAAGTTCGATGTCGTATGGGCAAACAATCTCTTCGAGCACCTGAATAGCCCACACCCCTTTCTCATGAGGGTGAAGGAATTTCTGAAGTCAGAGGGCATGCTCATTCTTGGTGTCCCGGTCATACCGTCACTTTCTTGGTTGACCCGCTTCAAGAAATTTCGCGGTGCCTTCGCAGTTTCTCATGTGAACTTCTTTACGCGTCGCACGATTAGGGAGACTGTTCGCTTTGCCGGGTGGGAAGTGGAGGAAGCACGGTTGTTCCGTTTCAAGAACCCACTCCTTGATTCGCTCCTTAATTTCATTACCCCGCATGTCTATGTGATTGCGCGACCGAAGCAGGATTTTAAGTACGCACATAAACGGTTGCTGTCTCTTGAGGGGTACAACTCTAACTAAGGAAAAGAGAAGGTGCCGCGTGAGCGGCACCTTTAGTGCGGTAGAACTCGTGAGAGTCACGCAACCGCGAAATCCCGCAGGTCTCCATCGTTTGCTCGTACGAGCTCGAGAAGATCTGCGACAATTCGCGACTCGCCCCGCCCTTTGAACCACTCCTGGTCAAATTGCGGGATGACAAACGTCCGGTCTACGTCCGCTACCCATTCTGGGGGCTCGATTCCGCTTCGCGGGACAAGCTCACAGAACTCTGGCGGTACGTAACTTACCGACGTCGAGATGACCGCGTACACGCGTTCCACCTGAGCGTTGATGTGGCGTGGGTTGCACACGCTGTGGCCCGCTCTCCGGAGTGCTCCCGCAAGGAGCCGGTGGGAGAGATGGACCTCGGCATCGATAGCAAAAATCACGCGTATTCCCCTATAGCTTGAGGAGAGAGGCGGGCTGCCTCCCAGGGATTGGTACTGTACTTTCGTTTGCCCTAAACGAAAGCGAGCCCCCGAGGTGGTCGGGGGCTCGCTTCAATCTTCTCTGTTAGCTGCGTTGTGGAGAAAACTCAAGCGAAACCCCGACCTTCCTAAGAAGGCTGAGGATAATGAGCCCGACGACGACCTGCATATTCGCTTGGTGCATGTAGGAATAACCCTACGGTTCTTCAAGCTTGCTGTCAAACAGGGCAAACGTACGCCATTGGGGATAGCGCTATCCACAGCAGAAACACAGGGGAGTGGGATGAAGTGTCATATACTTACAGACTGGTGGGAAGAAGTGGGAGTCCCTGCCAACCCCCTATTTGTATGTTTATCGGAGAATACCGCCACACCTTTGATGCGAAGAATCGCATATCCCTTCCGGCCAAGTTTCGGAAGGAGCTTGGTAGCTCGGTGGTGGTCACGAGGGGTCTCGACAAGTGTCTATTCATATACCCAAAGGCTTCTTGGAAGAAAGAAGCTGGAAAGATTGCAGAGCACTCAACGGGCGGTTCTGCAGGCCGAGGTCTTGCACGCCTCATGCTTGCGGGAGCCGTTGAAGCGGATGTCGACTCAGCCGGTCGCATCTTGGTGCCTGACTACCTGAAGTCCTTCGCGACCTTGAAGGAGAAGAGTGTCATCGCTGGCGTCTCTGATCGTGTTGAGGTCTGGGATGAGAAGGCATGGGAAGAGTACACCGCTGCTATTGAGCGGGATGCAGACGCGTTTGCGGAGAAACTCTCCGCCTCCTAGCCATGAAAGTACACGAAAGCGTCTTTTTGAGTGAAGCGATCGAGGGACTTTGTGTATCTCCTGGGGATAGCGTGGTCGACGCCACTATAGGCGGAGCAGGGCACTTCGGTGCGCTCCTTGCAAAGCTTGAAGGCAAGGGAACCCTCATTGGTATCGATGCCGATGCTGATGCAGTTGCACGCGGCAAGGAGGTAGCTAAGAACGCAGGCGGCGTACGAGTCGAGGTGGTTGAAGGTAATTTCCGTAATCTGGGAGCCATCCTTGATGAGCACGGCATTGAGGAAGTATCTGCCGTTCTCTTTGATCTTGGCTGGAGCTCCTACCACCTCTCCTCCGGTCGGGGTTTCTCCTTCCGCGTTGATGAGCCACTCCTCATGACGTACGGCGCACCAGAGATGGGGAAGACTGCAGCAGATGTGGTGAACTCAGCTTCTGAGGAAGCACTCTCCGATATCATCCACTCGCTTGGTGAAGAGCGCTTCGCTCGGGCAATTGCTCGCGGCATTGTGCGCGCACGAAGTACAAAGCACATCATCTCAACAAGCGACTTGGTCGATGTCATTCTCGCTTCGACACCATCGTGGTATCACAACCGCCGCATTCATCCGGCAACGAAGACTTTCCAAGCACTTCGCATATATGTAAATGACGAACTCGGTGCACTGCGCGATGGACTCACGGGAGCGCTCTCGCATCTTTCTGAAGGCGGGAGAGTTGCTGTCATCACTTTCCATAGCATTGAGGATCGCATCGTGAAGACGATGTTCCGTGACGCTGCGCACGAAGGGAAGGGCACCTTGATTACAAAGAAGCCGGTCGAACCATCGCTTGAGGAACGCAATGCCAATCCACGTGCACGAAGCGCAAAGCTCCGTATCTTCGAGCGTTGTTCGAAGAACCGAGACTCAGTTGAAAGCTTTGCCACCTATGCCTATGCCTAACCGACTTATACCAGTTATGGGAGCTATGTGTGCAGGACTCTTGGGTCTCTACCTCGTCCTTCTTACAACGGCTATATTCTTCGCGGCTTCTGAGACGGAGCTCTCACTTGCACTTCGGGAGGCTGAGAGCCGGGTTGCCTCTTTGGAGACTGAATACTACGCAGAGATTGCTCGCATCTCTGATGCTGACCTCTACGCCAATGGTCTGGTGACCCCGTCTCGAACCGAGTACGTTGCAGCAGACGGCACGCCGACCTTCACGCGCGCCGAAACAACGCGCTAGACTAGGAAGATATGCGCGCAGCGCTCCGATTCAGGCTCCGCCTCCTCTCGGTCGCGATCATACTCTTTGCCCTCCTCCTCATCCTGAGGCTCTATTTCATACAGGTCGTTCATGGCGAGGAGTTCGCCTTGAAGGCTGAGCGCCAGTACACCAAGAGCGCAAGCGCACTCTATGATCGGGGTTCTATCTATTTCACCCGTAAGGACGGGACGTATCTCTCGGGCGCTGGTGTCTCGACGGGTTTTAAAGTCGCTCTTGCTCCAGATCAGCTGAAAGATGTTGACGCAGCCTACACACTCATAGCAAGTCATCTGGCTATTGATGAAGCTGAGTTCAGGGAAGCAGCAGGGAAGAAAGGAGATCCGTATGAGTCTATTGCCGTTCATGTGCCTGAAGCGGCAGGACAAGCTATTGCTGATGCTGAGCTTCCCGGAGTTATCGTCGAGCGTGATAGGTGGCGCACGTATCCTGCCGGTATCGCTGCTGCGCAGTCCTTGGGCTTCGTTGCCTTTGATAACGACGACACTCTTGCCGGGCGCTATGGTCTTGAACGCTACTACGACGACGTGCTTGCACGAAAGAGTGAAGGACTCTTTGGGAACTTCTTTGCCGAACTCTTTGCGAATTTGAATAACGTGACTGGCGATGGGCGAAGTGCCCGTGAAGGCGACCTCATTACGACTCTTGAGCCTGTGGTCTCTGAGAAACTGCGACAAGTGTTACTTGAGACGAATGCGCACTATGGAAGTCTCGAGACGAGCGGCATCATCATGAACCCGAAAACGGGAGAGATTATTGCACTTGATAGCTACCCCTCGTATGACCCGAACGATGTCGCGGGAAGTAATGCTGACCACTTCGGCAACCCGCTCGTTGAGCACCGACATGAGTTTGGGTCTATCGTAAAAGCGCTCACGGTTGCCTCAGGCATTGATGCAGGTGTCATTACACCTGGTACAACGTATACCGACACGGGCTGCATCACCCTAAACACGAAGAAGATTTGTAACCACGACCTAAAAGCACGTGGCACCGCAAGCATGCAGGATGTGCTCTCGCAGTCCTTGAACCTCGGCGTCTCGTTCATTTCACAGCGCCTGGGGCACGAGAAGATGCGTAACTACGTCGAGAAGCTAGGACTTGGAACGGAGACCGGTATCGATCTCCCGAGTGAAATCTCGGGAGATATTGAGAACCTGCGGAATAGTCCTCGTGATGTTGAGTACGCAACGGCAGCCTTCGGCCAAGGTATTGCTATGACACCGGTTGAGATGATTCGTGCTCTTGGCACGCTTGCAAACGATGGTGCGCTGGTGACCCCGCACCTCGTGAAGGCAGTACGACTTGAGTCAGGTATCGTGAAAGAGCTCTCCTGGGGCGATTCGGAGCGTGTGTATGCACCTGAGACGGTGCAAGCAACGACCCGTATGCTCGTTCACGTCGTTGATAACGACCTTGCCGGTGGCAGGGCCATGATTCCAGAGATGAGTGTTGCTGCAAAGACGGGAACGGCACAGGTCGCAGACGCTGGGGGAGGGTACTCAAGCTATCGTTACTTCCACTCGTTCTTTGGGTACTTCCCGGCGTATGACCCCGAGTTCATTATTCTTCTTTATACGCGTGAGCCACAGGGAGTGCGCTACGCTTCAGAAACGCTGACCGAGCCCTTCTTCGAGCTCACGAAGTTTCTTATTAGTTATTACGACCTGCCGCCTGACCGCGCTGAAGCCGCTTCAGAGTGATAGGATAAGTACTTATTGTGTATGAAAGAATTCTTCCGAGGTATCGTCGCTTCCGTGCTCGCCTTCCTCTCGCGAGCGATACTGCGTAAGTACAAGCCAAAGATTGTGATGGTCACGGGAAGTGTGGGGAAGACCTCCACCAAAGATGCCGTTGCTGCAGCACTCTCTTCGCGTTTTCACCTGCGTGCCAGTGAGAAAAGCTACAACAGTGAGTTTGGGGTTCCTCTCACGGTGATTGGTGTCAAAAACCCCTGGCTGAATCCACTCGCTTGGCTCTCAGTCTTTGAAGAAGCACTCGCTCTCATCTTCCTTCCGAGTCACTATCCAAAGCTTCTCGTTTTAGAAGTGGGAGCAGACCGCCCGGGAGACCTCGCACGCATCTTACGCATTGCCACTCCCGACGCCGTCGTTGTCACTCAGCTTCCCGATGTGCCCGTCCATGTCGAAGCATATGCCTCCCCTGAGGCAGTGCGAGAAGAGGAGTTCGCTCCCGCCTATGCACTCTCTCCTGGAGCCCCACTCATCCTCTGTGCCGATGATGAGAATGCAAAGCGGCTTGCATCTCGTCTTTCAGTAAGTGTGCGGACCTATGGCCTCGCCAAAGATGCAAACGTGCGATTTTCAAATGTAGGAACATACGAAGAGGAATCGGGGCTTGCAGGTATGGAGGCTGAGGCGAAAGCGGATGGGAACGTGTTCACCCTCAAAGCTTCCGGTGTGCTCGGGCGCCAGCAGATTTATGCTCCCGCTGCAGCACTCGCTCTTGCGCTTTCTATGGGGCTTCTTCTTGAGGAGGCACTTCAGGGACTTGCGAACTATGAGCCGCCCGCAGGACGCGCTCGCATCCTTCCGGGAGTGAATGGTTCGACGTTGATAGACGATACGTATAACGCCTCGCCGACAGCGACTGAAGAGATACTCCGCTCACTTGCAATGGTGAAATCAAAAGAGCGAGTGGTGGTCATTCTGGGCGATATGCTCGAACTTGGGCGTTATTCCGTTGAGGAACATGCGCGAGTGGGGAAGACTGCCGCTGAGACTGCTGATCTTATCGTGGGAGTGGGTCTTCGAGCCCGTGCCATGGTCGAAGCAGCGCAAGAAGCAGGGAAGCGTGACGCACTCCATTTCGATGACTCCCGTGAAGCCGCCAAAGCCCTTCCTGACCTCGTCAGGAAGGGCGATCTCGTACTCATCAAGGGCTCTCAGTCTATCCGCATGGAGCGCATCACCGAGGCGCTTCTACGAGATTCTCAGGATGTCTCTCGGCTCGTCCGTCAGGAGAAGGAGTGGAAAGCCAAGGGATAGTTTGTTATAACGGTATCTATTGGCCCTATCGTCTAACGGTTAGGACGCTAGCCTCTCACGCTGGAAATCGGGGTTCGATTC
>CAYGFQ010000003.1:0-23287 GCA_964349285.1 uncultured Candidatus Saccharibacteria bacterium
GACATAGTGTTCGTTGCAGTCCCAACGCCGACGACGCTTGAAGGTTTTGATGATTCCATCGTTCGTGGCGTTATCCCGCTTGCGGGGGTAGGGAAGACTGTCGTTGTGAAGTCGACCCTTCGTCCCGGAACAACGGAGAAACTCCAAGAAACTTTTCCCGACCGAATCATTCTGCACTCTCCTGAGTTTCTTCGTGAGACGAGTGCTGCCTATGATGCTGCGCACCCGGTTCGTAACCTTATCGGAATACCCCTCGACGACGACGCGCATCAAGCTGCTGCCGAGGCAGTTGTTGCCGTTCTTCCTGAAGCTCCGTTTGTGAAAATCATGAGTGCACGTGCAGCTGAGCTTGCGAAATACGCCGGGAACGCTTTTCTCACCATAAAGGTCGTGTATGCAAACCTGCTTTTTGACCTTGCCGAAGCAATGGGTATTTCATACGACGAACTTAAGGAAGCTATTGCCGCTGATCCACGTATCGGCCCGTCACATCTTACGGTCGTCTCAGCGAGTGGGCACAGCGACGTTCCGGGGCGCGGGGCAGGGGGGCACTGCCTCATCAAAGACTTCGAGGGATTGCGTCAGCTGTACCGCACATCTCATAACGATCCAGAAGGCGCGGCCCTCTTCGACGCTGTAGTAGCTAAAAACAACAGTCTCCTCAAAGCCTCGGGGAAGGACCTTGATTTGCTACAGAGCGTCTACGGAAAGGACGTGTAGATACTATGCGGTTACTCGTCGTCACTCAGGTGGTCGATACGGAAGATCCGGTTCTCGGGTTCTTTCATGGTTGGCTAGCAAGCCTCGCTCCTCGCTACGAAGCAATCGAGGTGATTTGTCTTAAGGAAGGAAAACACGCTCTACCAAAGAATGTACGCGTGCACTCCCTTGGAAAGGAACAGGGACGACGCTCGCGTTTTGCGTATGCAGTAACCTTTCTTTCGCTCGTTTGGAAACAGCGCGCAAACTACGATGCCGTGTTCGTACATATGAATCAGGAGTACATCCTTCTTGCCGGGTGGCTCTTCGCGCTTCTGGGGAAGCGTATCTACTTCTGGCGCAATCACTTTGCAGGCTCATTTCTTACTGACCTTGCTGCGCTGTTTTCTACCAAGGTGTTTTGCACCTCTACGAAATCCTATACCGCTCAGTATGGCAAGACGGTCATCATGCCAGTTGGTGTTGCTACCGAGCGCTTCTTTCCGGACGCAGCAGTGAAGCGGATCCCAGGTTCCATTCTCTTCCTCTCTCGCATGGCACGCGCGAAGCGACCCGAGCTGCTCGTTGACGCACTCGCACTTCTAAAGAAAGAAGGGCAGTCCTTCACGGCGACCTTTGTCGGTTCACCCCTTCCGCAGGACGAGGCATACTACGCTTCTCTTACGAAGCGTGCACAAGACGCCGGACTCACCGGGTTCGTGAACTTCCGTTCGGGTGTTGCAAATGCAGAAGCGGCCGACCTCTATCGTTCGCACGAATTCTTTGTGAACGCCTCACCTTCGGGCATGTTCGACAAAACCATACTCGAGGCAGCTGCCTGCGGTGCACTTCCTCTTGCCGTTTCCGAGGATTGGCAGCGACTTGCTGGGAAGAGGCTTGGTTTTGAGCCTGAGGTAGCTTCCTTGAAAGAACGACTTCACGAACTCCTTGCCGCCCCAGAGAACGAACGGGAGGCTCTCCGGGAAGAACTTCGTGCCGAGGTTGTTCCTGCCCACAGTTTGAGCTCGCTTGCGGAGCGGATAGAGCAGGAACTGAAGGTTTCTTCGGCACGTGGTACCGTATAGCCCTATGAGCGTACAAGTCGAGCACACCTACTATTTCAAGGAGAAATACCTGACCCTGCACCGTTTTATCTCCTATTTCTACCAGCTCGACGCAATTCGAAGAGCTAAGCCCTCGAAGATACTTTTTATCGGGGTGGGGGACGGTATGGTCCCGGGCTTCCTGAAGAAGCATCCGGGCTATTCGGTGACAACACTTGATATTGATCCCAAGCTCTCGCCGGATATTACCGGTGATGTGCGAAAGCTTCCCTGTAAGGATGGTGAGTTTGATCTTGTCTGTGCGTTTGAGGTACTTGAACATCTCCCGTTTGAGGATTCTGTTCAGGCAATCGCTGAGATTGCTCGCGTGTCGAGTAAAGAGGTGCTTATTTCCGTACCGCATCGCCGAACGGGTTTCGAGCTTGTTCTTCGATTCCCATTCATGCGCTCTTTGGTCGGGAACTCGTATATACGCTTTGCAGCACTCTTCCCAGTACGTTTCCCCGGCCACGCCGTTTCCACACAGCACTACTGGGAGATTGATGGCGCGACAACTAAACTCGCAAGTGTTCGGAACGCTTTTCGTGAGCACTTCGATATTCAATCCGAGAAGACTCCAGTTTTGGATTCTTATTTGCGCTTCTTCACCCTGCGGAAGAAAGACGCCTTGAAGCATAGCTATGTACGCGAGTATTACGATGAGAATCTGAAAGGTCTTGATGAGGAGTATGAGCACTCACGTTGGCATACGACGCCTGCTCGGCAATTTGATTACGATCAGACAAAACGCGCTCTTGAGGTTGCCCTTGGAGAGCAGCACTACTCCTATGCAATAGAGGTGGGGCCAGGAGATGGTGTCTGGACTCGGTTCATCCGAGCGGTGGCGGACAAGATGCGGCTCATTGAGCAGTCTCCTGAAATGCTTGCTCGTGCCAAGCGCCGACTCGCCGACCTGACGCAGATTGTCTATGACGAGACAGACATTCTCCTTGCAAAGGAAGGAGAGAAGGCAGATCTGCTTGTTGCTATGCGCTGCTTTGAGTACTTCTCAGATAAGCCAGCTGCGCTTAAGAAGTTTGCAGATCTCCTCTCGTCGAGAGGGCGGCTGATTATCGTCACAAAGAATGCACAGTATGTGCGTACGGGGGCGAAGGCCGACCGGTTGCTCCATACTGGTCAAGTAACACGAGATGAGATGGCACGGCTTCTTCTTGAGAGTGGGTTTGTGCTTGAGCATGCATACCCGGCCACGTTCCGATGGAAGTCTTCCTGGCTTCCGACCCGCATGCTTTTCAATGCACTACACACACTTATGCTCGCTCTAAAGACAGATGCGGTAGTACCAGTACTTCCTCGCTTTGCTTCGGAGAGTTATCTCTACGTCGCACGACACCCATGATTATCGAGTGTATCGGCCTGCCCAAGTCCGGTAAATCAAGCTTTGCACGCTCTGCGCCTCCTGAGGTACTCGTCGTACCGCAAGAAGTGCCGTCTCGGTACACGACGACGTTTCTTACCCGCTACCCGTTGTTTTCATTCGTGTATGTGGCGCTCCTTCTCCTTGAGAGCTTGCGCACCAGAACGCTCCCACTTCTTCGTTTCAAACTTTCTCTTTTCAAGACGACGATAGCTCGCTTCGCGTATGCACAAGAGCAGAAGGGGAATGTCGTTCTCGACGAAGGGTGTCTCCAGCGCATTCTCTCGCTCTATGAGCGAGCCCGCACGAAGAAGGAACTGCAGTTCCTGGTGCAACTTGCTCCGCGCGGTGAGCGCATCGTCCTTCTTGAAGGGAACCCCGAGGAGCTTCTTGGTGCACCGGCACGAGCTCGTAAGGGTGAGCAGTATCTAAAGACCTGGCGGCAGATGCTCGCAGGAAACCTCACAGCCCTTACCGCACTGCTTCCTGAGAACGAGCTTGTCCGCTGCTCCCTGCAAGAAGGGAAGCCAGTATGTTCACGTGACGCGTTCGCCTCGTATACTTAACACCATGGCTCGTCCGTCGCTCCTACACGTACTTACTCGTCTGTTTGAAGGCCAGACGCTCCTTCGTATTCTCATGAATGAGGAGCTTCGTGATTTCACTCTGACCGGGAAGGTGGTTGATGTCGGGGGCGGACATAATCCCGACTACTTCAAGTACCTTCGCCGTGAGGAGGGAAGCCAAGTCGAGATGGTTGATGGAAGTACGACCGGTATCGACTTTGAGACTGAGGCGCTCCCGTATGACACAGCCTCCCTTGATACCGTCCTGCTCTGTAACGTGCTCGAGCATGTGTATCATCACCAGCACCTCGTTGGTGAAGTGCACCGTGTCTTGAAACCCGGACGCACCCTTATTGGCTTTGTGCCATTTTGGATTGGGTATCATCCGGATCCGCATGACTACTTCCGCTACACGCACGAGGCACTCCAGAGGATTCTCGAAGAGGGGGGCTTTGTAGAGGTTCAGATACGACCTATTGGTCGTGGTCCTCTGCTCGCAAACTTCAATACCCTCGTGCTTTCGGTGCCGAAGATTCTGCGCCCACTCATGTATCTCGTCTATGCTCCGTTTGATGCACTCTTCTGCCGTCTGCGACCAAAGGTGGTGAAGCGCACCCCACTCGGCTATGTGTTCTCGGCTCGTAAAGGAAAAAGTCATGTCTGATAGCCCGAAAAAGCGCATCGCTTTTGTCATAAACGACTTCATGGTCGGGGGTGCTCAACGCCTCATTGCAGACATTGTTTCCCGTCTGGACGCGGAGCAGTTCGAGATTCACGTCATCACACTGCTCTCGTTCCCTGAGCGACACTCGTTGTACGCACTCCTTCCCAAGCACATTGTGCTCCATAAGCGTTCCTTCCGGTCCCTGTTTGCTATTCCCGAGTGGATTGGACTTTACTTGCTCGTGCGACGACTTCATCTTGATGTTGTTTTCGCGAACCTCTTTTTTACGAGTACGGTCATGGGTGTCTTACAACTCATATGCCACTACCGTCTCTTTACGGTCATACACAATACCTACATCCATAAAACGTCCTTTGAGATATTCGTGGACCGTCTGCTTTCGGGTGCGGTAGAGAAGTATGTTGCAGTTTCTCCGACCGTCGCCTCCTTCACATCGCATCAGGAGAATCTCCCCACCGAACGATTTGTCGTCATTCGAAACGGCCTTGATGTTGCGGGGCTCGGAGAGCGAGTGCAATCATTCTCAAAAGCTGCAGTGAAGGAAGAGCTTGGTTTTCCCGCGGATGCTCGGGTCGTCGTCCAAGTTGCTCGCATGACCCCACAGAAACGACAGCATCTCCTTATTGAAGGGTTTGAACGCTTCTATGCCTCTCATCCAGAGTATCGTCTTGTTCTCGTTGGTGGCGGTGGTATGGAAGAAGAGATACGTACCCTGGTCCGCAAACGAAAGCTCGATGAGAGTATTCGTATCGAAGGCAATCAACTTGAAGTTGCGAAGTACTATGCTGTCGCAGAATTCTTTGCCTCGACGTCAGAAATCGAGGGATTTGGTCTTGCGCACGCTGAAGCGCTTGCTTCTGGTGTACCGCTCGTCTCAACGAAAACTGCAGGACCTGACGAAATGCTGCGAGAAGGGGAGAACGGCTTTTTTATAACCGATGAAACGCCCAAGGGCGTGTGCGAGGCATTCACTCGTATGCACGAAGCAGGTCCCGCAACGATGCGTGAAGCCGCAAAACAGACTGCACGACGCTACGACATTACAGAGACCGTGCACGCGTACGAGCGTCTTATAACGACAGGGACTCTTTGATGATACGAAGAATGCGCTCAGATGCTTTCCCATCGGTGAAAGCGTGGTAGCGCTTGCGTGCCTCTGCTCGAGCTTCTTTCCAAGTATCTTTCTCAAGTACCCCGGTAAGGGTTGGGATAAGTGCTTCAGGGGTATAGGCCTTCGCACCAGGAAGGGTGTCGTAATCGACGCTCAGGCCTTCGCTTGCGGCGTAGGCTTCACGGTCAGGAGCATAGAACACGATTGGTCGATCGAGCAGAAGGAAATCAGTGAAGGAGGAAGAGTAGTCAGTCACCAGGATGTCGACCTCCTCTAAAAGGGGATAGAGGTCAGACTCAGGAACGAAGATAATCTGTTTCCCAGACGAGCTTCGCAGCTGGGCACGGTACTTAGGGTGGAGGCTTATGAAAAGCGTCGCGTCGTGTTGTTTAAGAAACGGTTCAAGAGCGGAAAGATCGAGTACTTGCTCGATTGAGAATTCCGGTGCTCCACGGCGATAGGTAGGGGCGTAGAGTAGTGCTCGCTTCGCACTCCGAAGTGCCTCAGCCGTCTTTACGTCGACTGAGATATCGCTTCCGGGTAGCGGGGAGAAGAACAAGTCATCTCGAGGGTAGCCGGTAACATGCATCTGACTTCCTTTCGTGAAGGAGGCAGGGAGCATAGCAAGTGCCTCTTCGGAAGGACCGAAGATAAGGTCATGCTGTCGGAGCTGTGGCTTAGCGTATCCGCTCGCCTTCATACCCTTGCCGTGCAAGAGCTGTACGAGCAGGGAGCGACCGCTCCAACGGAAGTTTTCTGGAAGGAGATAAGCATCAACGACGGTTACACCCGCAGTGAGTGCATACCAGATACCCTTGAGACTTTGAGCAGAGTAGCTCAGATAGCCACGTTCTCGGAGCGTACGTGCGAGGTTCTCATCTTTCGCAAGCCAAATCGCTTCAAGAGTAGGCTCTGTCTCGTGTGTCTTCAGAAAGAGGTACTTCGCATTGTCTGCGAATATTTCAGTGCCGTTTCCGCGGTGCCAGCCGATGAAGACCCAGCGTCGTTTGCGACGGGGCGTGAGGCAGGAGAGGAGCCACAGCGGGAAGGTAACGACCATTGCACCAAGGTATGAGCGCATGTTCCCCATTGTACAACTTTGTTGATAGGGGCGGACTCTCCCTGTATCATGCAGCGATGCAACTCCTGCGCACTGTGCGAAATATGGCATATCGTGGTGTCAGCACCCTTTTCCCGGACCAGTCTATTGAGAGTTCGAAGAAAAAGTGGAACATGCTCGGGGCAGAGAACCCTCGCTACTATGTAGTGAGCAAGAAAGGTACCAAGATTGCTGAAGAGGAGTTTCAGGAAAGCGGCGAAGAGAACTACGATGCGTATATTCGCAAAGACGCACTTCTTACTGAACGCCTCGCACCATTCAAAGAGAAGCGAGTGCTTGATATTGGTTCGGGCCTCGGCAGACTCACTGAGTTCTTCGCTCGAGACTTCAAATCCGCCGACGGTGTCGACATTTCCGACTCCATGGTTGCGCAAGCTACGAAACGACTCGAGCATGTATCGAACATTCACTTTCATGCTACGGACGGGAAGTCGTTCCCGTTTCCAGATGGCACCTTCGACCTGGTGTTCTCGTATATCGTATTTCAACACATGCCAAGCAGGGAAATTGTGGAAGAGAATTTTAAAGAAGCCTACCGGGTCTTGGTACCAGGCGGCACGGCAAAGATACAAATACGCGGCGGCCATGCCCCCTTCAAGTGGCAGTGGTTCTATGGTCCCTCATTTTCAGAGCCGGAGGGAAGAGCGCTTGCCGAACGAGCCGGCTTTACCGTTCTTAAGACGGAGGGAGCGGGAACGAAGCGGTTCTGGCTCTGGCTTGCAAAGTCCTAGAAGAAAGAGGGCAGGAGTGCTATAACTGGCGTATGTTTGAAGGAAAGACCGTGCTTGTTACTGGGGGGACCGGTACCTTCGGCCACGCCTTTGTAAAGCGGCTTCTCAAGGAGCCGATTAAGAAACTCATTATCTTTAGTAGAGATGAGCTCAAGCAGCATGAAATGCGTACCCAGGAGGGGTACACGGACGAACGGCTCCGTTTCTTTTTAGGAGATATTCGCGATGTTGATCGTTTGCGCCGTGCGTTTGATGGGGTTGATATTGTTGTTCACGCAGCAGCGCTCAAGCAAGTTCCTGCAACAGAATACAACCCATTTGAGGCAGTGAAGACCAATATCTTGGGAAGTCAGAATGTCATTGACGCTGCGCTTGATCGTAATGTTGAGCGAGCGATTCTCATCTCTTCCGATAAGGCAGTGCTGCCAGTCAATCTCTATGGCAGCACAAAACTTGCTGCAGAGAAGCTCTTTGTGGCAGCGAACCACTATCGTTCAAATGCATCGAGCACGCGCTTCGGGGTCATACGGTACGGCAACGTTGTTGGTAGTCGAGGAAGTTTTGTTGAGGCAGTACGGAAGCAGGTTGGTGGAGGCAAGATAACCCTTACGCACGAAGATATGACCCGGTTCTGGATACCGATTGATTCGGTTATGGAGGTCGTGCTCGAAGCTCTCACTCTTATGCAGGGCGGAGAAATCTTCATACCGAAGATGAAAAGTTTGGGCGTTAAGGATGTTGCAACGCTTCTTGCACCTACCTGCACAATTGAGACTATCGGTATTCGTCCAGGAGAGAAAATGCACGAAGTACTCATCACCGAGCATGAAGAGGCTCGTACCCGGGATATTGGATCAATGTTTGTAATACAGCCTGAGTTTACGTTCGGCTCGACCGAAGCTTCCTGGCTTGATGCAAAGCCACTGGCACCAGCTAAGCTCGGGTACTCAAGCGACAACCTCGCGTTTCGGATGCAGGAAGACGAGGCACGGAAACTCCTCGCCCTGTAGCTTTCATGCGTGCAGTACCACTCCAAGATCTGCCGACCTACTCAGTGTGGCCCGCGCGACTTCTTGGACATGTGCCCTTTGCGCCAAAACATAAGACACGCGAGGCAGTCTATCGAGAATACGATACGGATAAGTTTGCGAAATATTTGGCGTACTTTCGGCGTCATCCTCGTACACGAATTGAGAGGATAAAAGAACTAGAACGCGGGACCCCTCTAAAGCAGACCGTATGTCTATCACGTGCCAACAAACTCCATACCTGCTCTGCGCGTGAAGCATCACGCGAACGTGATAGAGCGTTCCTCGCTGCTCTTACACCGTTGATGAAGCATGTTGATACGGTGATCGAGCTTGGATCTGGATATGGATACAACCTTGCTCTCCTCAAGAAAAAGTTCCCCAACCACACCTTTGTAGGCGGCGAGTTTTCTCCTCGTGCCCGTACGCTTTCTGCAGCCTTAGGAAAGGGGAAGTGGAAGACGCTCCCTTTCGATTTCTATGATAAAAACAGCACTCTCTTTGAAAAGGTAACGAGCAGCAAGATACTCGTTCTTACGTGCCATAGTGTTGAGATGCTCCCGGACGCACGACTTTTCTTGAAGCAACTCGAGCGATTCAAACGTAGAATCGTTGGTGTGGTGCAGCTTGAGCCAGTCTATGAACTTTATAAAAGCACGGACCTACTCGGCCTCATGCGAAAGCGATACATTGAACTAAACGGATACAATAAGAACCTTCTTTCCTGCCTTAAGAGCAATCCCGCTATACGTCTTGAGAAGACTGTTGTAGATCTCTTTGGGCTCAATCCGCTTTTCCCCGAAAGCCTTCTTATATGGAAATTCAAAAATCAGACAAGGTAACTGTCCTCGTAACGGGAGCTCGTGGTCTTCTTGGTGCCACGCTTCTCAGGAGCCTTCCGGCTGAGAAGTTTCATATACAAGGTTCGGCAGCGGACGTACGCACCTCCTCTGAGGTTGCACGCGATATTGCTACTCCTCCGTCATGGATTATTCATACAGCGTCAATTACTAATGTCGGGTATTGTGAAGCACATCCCCGTGAGGCTTACGACGTCAATGTAGAGGGCACGAAGAATATGCTTGCGTTAGCAAAGGAACACAACGCCCGCTTCCTCTACATCTCAACTATGTCTGTATTCGACGGTGCGACGGGAGGTTATCGGGAAAGCGACATCCCAAAGCCAATCAATGTTTTTAACGCCACGAAGCGAGCAGGGGAGGAACATACACTTGCTTACAAGAAGGGTGCGGTATTGAGATTGAATCTCATCGGCATTCACCCCGATGGATCGCGCGGGAAGAATTTCCTTGAGTGGTTAACTGATTCGTTCAAAACAGATACAGATCTCTCCCTTTTCGATGATGTGATGATCAACCCTCTCACAAACTGGCAGGCTGGACGCCTCCTTCCGAGTATTCTCGAATATAAAGGGCAAGAGTCCATCTTCCACTTCGGGTCTCGAGAAGTGTTGTCGAAAGGAGAAATAGGAATGCGCGTTGCAGAACATTTCCCTCTCTACCGTGGCACCATTTCGCACACCAGCGTCGATCAAATCTCGGACGGCGTTGTACGCCCAAAGAATACCTGGCTGAGCACGGACTATACAGAAGAGAAGCTTGGCGTTAGGATGCCCTCATTAGAAGAAGGGCTTGAAGAACTCTTTAAACTCCCACCCTATGCCTCCTAGTATCACCATCGGTAAGCGCACTGTCGGCACTGGGCATCCCGCCTACATCATTGCCGAAATAGGGTCGAACTTTGATGGCGATCTCGAGCGTGCAAAGGCACTGGCAAAGATGTGCAAAGAGGCAGGAGCAGATGCTTACAAAATCCAGAACTTTCTTGCAGAAAAGATTGTGTCTGAGGCAGGGTTCAAAAATCTTCGCGTTGCGCATCAGGCGAAGTGGGATAAGCCGGTCGTTGAAGTATATAAAAAGGCAGAATTCCCCCGTGCTTGGCTCAAAGAACTTGCTGAGTACTGCGCCTCCATTGATATCGATTTCTTCTCAAGTCCGTATGACACCGAGGCTGTTGATCAGCTCGAAGCAGTAGGTGTGCCAGTTTATAAAATGGGCTCAGGAGAGATTGATAATCTTGAACTTCTTGCTTACGTGGCAGCAACTAAAAAGCCAATTATCCTCGCGACCGGATCTGCGACCGTCGAGGAAATTGAAGCTGCGGTTGCAACTGTTCGTGCGCAGGGTAACGACCAGGTTGCTGTGTTGCAGTGTGTGACGAACTACCCCTCACCAATTGCAGACGCAAACTTGCGGGCTATGGTCTTTCTTGGTGAGCGCCTTCGCGTCCCTTACGGCTATTCTGACCACACAACCGGGAAAGAGGGTGGGGGAGACGATCCACTCGGCGGACTCACCGTGCCACTCGGTGCCGTTGCTCTTGGAGGGTCGATACTTGAGAAGCATGTTACTGATGACACCAACCGCACCGGACCTGACCATCCCTTCGCAATGGTAATCGATGGCAACTTCAAGGCGATGATAGAAGCAACGCGTGCGCTCGAAGCTGCTCTTGGGAATGGTGTGAAGCAGGTTATGCCATCGGAAGCAGAGACCGTAATCATTCAGCGCCGTGGATTTTACGCAACTCGCACTATCGTTGAAGGAGAAACAATAACAAAGGATGCAGTCGAGCTGCTGCGCCCCGCCATTGGCTTTCGGCCTAGTGAGGCGACCACGCTTATCGGTTCAAAAGCTCGCCATACGATTCCGGCTGGGGCTCCTATCATGAAAGACGATGTCTCAAGCACCTAGACAGATCATTGCAATCATTCCAGCGCTCAATGAGTCAGCGCACCTTGGTTCAGTCCTCAGCACACTTCCTGGAGTGATTACAAAAGTAATCGTTGTCGACGACGGATCAACTGATGGGACAGGGACTCTGGCACAGAAACAGGGGGCATATGTCATACGACACGAACACTCACAAGGCTACGATGCCTCGCTCAATGAGGGATTTGTCCACGCGCAGCAGCTCGGTGCCGATATCTTTGTTACTTTTGATGCTGATGGAGAGCATCATCCCGAAGACATCGCAGCAGTTCTTGCGCCTATCCTAGCTTCACAGGCTGATATAGTCGTTGGAACACGACCGACTCTTATGCATGCGGCAGAGAAGATCTTTGCGTTGTATACCACTCTCCGCTTCAAGGTCGCTGATCCGCTATGCGGTCTCAAAGCATATACCAGGGATGTCTATGAGCGGGTTGGAGCTTTTGATACTGTGCACTCAATTGGAACTGAACTCATGATTCGCGGCAAACGTGCAGGGTTTCGTCTTATGGCCGTACCAATTCGTAGGGGCGAGAGAGTGTTAGGTGACTCATCTCGTTTTTATTGCCACGCGTTGAGAGCGAATATGAAAGTCCTAAGCGCGTTCATGCGTATACTTCCTTTCACCCTATGACGACACCCACATATATTGGTCTCGTCGTGGGAGCGGGTGCAATAGGGGTCGAGCTTGAGCGTGAGCCGCTTCGTAAGAAACCCGCATCTCACGCAGCAGCGCTCGTTGCAAATCCGAACACTCGTCTCGGAGGGTTTGTGGACTCAAACCCAGAAGCACTTGCAAGAGCACAGACCCTTTTCCCGGGGACCCCTATTTTCACCGACCTGAAAGATGCACTGGCTACTGTTCACCCGGACATAGTCATTATCGCGACGCCTCCCGCCTCCCGTCTCGCCATTGTGGAGCTATGTTGCAACGCAGGCGTGAAGTATTTCATCTGCGAGAAACCTCTTGCCGGAAGCGTCACAGAAGCAGAGGAACTCAAGACCCTTATTGAGCGAAACGAGGCAATCCTTGTTTTAAACTACCAACGACGATTTTTCCCACTCTTCGAGAATGCACGAAGAGAAATCAAAGCAGGTGTGCTGGGGACCATACAACATGTAAGCGCAGCATATACGAATGGTCTTTATAACAATGGGGGGCACACCATTGATGCACTTCTTTTCCTACTCGAGCAACCGCTCTTAGTACGCGGTAGTCTCGCGCGCCCAGGTCTCGCTCCCACGGGTGACCTGAATATAAGCGCTCTTCTTGAAACATCCTCTGGAACTGCGATATCCCTTGTTGCGCTCGACCAAAGTGCCTATGGCATACACGAATTCATAATCTATGGAACGAAAGGCGCACTTGTTCTAAGTGAGTATGGATACCAGAAGTCGAACATTCCCCTAGCGCCTTCGTCATTCGCGGGCGTTTCGCGGCTTGCGTATGAAAAAAGCAGTACGACTCTTGGGGAAGAGAGCATGGTTGCGGGAGCACTCACTGAACTTCTTGCCTGCATTTCCGAGCACCGACAATCGCGAAGTGGTCCTGAGAATGGGGTAGAGGTTATGCGTGTGTTGGATGCGATACACTCAATGCTATGAAGCGGACCCGGCGATCTAAGCTTGCGATAAATGGCGGCACTCCTGTACGGAAGCTACCATTACCTGCCATCCATAACGTCGATGAACGGGAAGCCCGTGCCGCTCTAAGAGTTATACGTCGAGGACCGCTCTCAGGGTTTCTTGGGACCTGGAGCCCGGGATTCTTGGGAGGAAAGGAGGTACAAGCCTTTGAGCGCGAGTTCGCGAGTCACTTCAAGGTGCGACATGCCGTTGCTTGTAACTCAGCAACGACTGCACTACATGCTGCAATTGCAGCACTTGAAATAGGTCCCGGAGACGAGGTTATCGTGCCACCCTTCACAATGTCTGCCTCGGCAGCCTGTGTGCTCGCCAATGGTGCTGTGCCAATATTTGCTGACCTTGATCCGAAGACCTTTTGTCTTGATGTCGATTCGGTAGCAAGATGCATAACATCGCGGACAAAGGCAATCATGGTAGTGAATTTGTTCGGACAAGCAGCAGACTTCATGCGTCTCCTGCCGCTTGCAAAGAAGCACAAGCTGAAAATCATAGAAGATAATGCACAGTCACCAGGAGCGACCTGGAAAGGGAAGTTCGCGGGCACCATTGGTGATATTGGTGTTTTCAGCCTAAACATTCATAAGACAATCCAGACGGGAGAGGGAGGCGTGCTTGTTACAAACAATGATCGAGCAGCTCTTCGTGCCAAATTAGTACGCAATCACGGGGAGTCGGTCATTGATGGCATGTCGGCGTACGACGCAGGACCTCTCTTCGGGAGCAACTATCGAATGCCTGAGATTATTGCAGCCATGGCGCGGGTGCAGCTTAAACGTCTCGACACACTCACACGCAAGCGTCGTCTTCTTGTACAGCGTCTCCTTAAAGGACTCAAGCATATCAAGGGTATTTCAGCGCCACAGGTCCACCCAGATAATATGCATGTTTTCTATCGGGTAGCGCTCACGGTCGATGAGACGGTTCTTGGCATTTCGCGTAACCGTCTTGCTGAAGCGATGACGGCTGAGGGCTTTCCTATGACAAAGGGTTACGTGAAGCCCCTCTACCTACTCCCACTTTTCCAGGAACGGAGAGCTTTCAATACCACGCACTTTCCCTTTGACTACAAGCGGAAGATGCCTCGCTATAATCAAGGGCTTTGTCCAGTTGCAGAGCATCTTGCTGAAAGCACTTTAACGCTGACAGATATCTGTCAGCACCCGAATACGACAGCGCATGTAGACCAATTCTTACGAGCGCTCACCAAGATAATCAAGCATAAGAACGAGCTTGTATGACACGAGTCCTCGTGACGGCTCATGATCCGGGCGGTGCCAATGCACTCGTCGACGTTGTTTCGCTTGCTATGCAGGAAGGAGCGGAGCTCCTCATTGTGCTTGCGGGACCAGCACGAGAAGTATTTAAGACAGCAGGCATCGCGCATCTTGACGCAGAGCAGGAAAAGGAAGACGAGCTCCTTACCCGAATCGACGCATTCGCTCCTGAGCTTTTTCTTGCGGGAACAAACATGATGGCAGGCATAGAACGCAGACTCTTTACGCACGTGCGCGCCAGAGCGAAGACCCTCTATGTACTCGACTTTTGGAGCAACTACACTCGCCGTTTCTCCAAGAACGACAACGATTTACAGTATCTACCCGATCGTATTTGTGTTCCGGATACGCTAGCGGTCGAGGAGATGCTGGAAGAAGGTTTTCCTAAAGAACGGATTGTGGCGACAGGGAACCCCTATTTTGAGCACTTCACTGACGGTGTCACAACGAATAATGAAGAAGCAGGATGCATTTTGTTTATCTCTCAGCCGGTATCCGAGACCAAGGACTCGACGCTTGGTTTTGATGAGCACAAAACTCTTCGAGAGGTTATTGAAGCTGTGAAGGGTATGCCAGAAAACTACCGGCTCGTTATCAGGCTGCATCCTCGAGAAGATGCCAGGAAGTACGATGCAATGATTGGGGAACGTGTCTCACTCTCTTCTGGATTTACTGTAGAAGAAGACTTGTCCCGCGCAGGTCTCGTGATTGGCATGTTCTCGCCTGTACTTATGCAGGCAGCATGGGCAGGGAAGAGCGTCTTTAGCTTTGAGCCAGGGCTTACTGGGAAAGATCCGTTTCCTTTGAATCGCGCCCACGAGATGCCCCACGCATACGACACCGAAGGACTCCGCCGCTTCTTACTTGAATACCAACACGGGACTCACCCTATGCCACCTAAGGGAGCTAGACAGCAGGCTCCCCTGGGGGCGGCAAAGCGTATATGGGAGGAGATGAGACGGCTTGTGGAAGGCGGAGTATACTACCGCTTATGAAAGACAAGCCTACCGTGTGGGCTATTATCCCCGCAAAGGGAGTGTCCACCCGTATACCAGGTAAGAATCTCAAGGACCTTTGTGGCAAGCCAATGCTCGCTTACATTCTTGAGACTGCAAAGGCAGCACGCGGTATTGATAGGGTAATAGTGACGACCGACTCGGAAGATGTCCGCAAGGTTGCCCTTCAGTACGGGGCAGAGGTGCCGTTTATTCGTCCAGCTGCACTTTCTGAGGATCATGTCACCACACGTGAAGTTCTCGCACACGCGCTCTCTTGGTTTAAGGAAAACGAGGGAGTGCTCCCGGAGTACACACTCCTCCTCTACCCAACCTCTCCGCTCCTAAAGAAGGAGCGCATCGAAGAAGCCATTGCGCTTGCACATGAGCGAGGTTCAGACTCCGTTATCTCTGGTTCTCTCGATAAGGGTCACTACTGGATAGAGGTTGAAGGGGGCTGGGTGCGTTTTTATCCTCAGAAGCAGGTTAATAGCCAATACCAGACGCCGCTTTTTGTGGAGAATGGGGCTATCTACCTCACCAAGTCAGAAATCATGCGACGTCAGTATGTTGCCGATAAAGCCGACGTGGTTCTCATGGATGCTGACGAAAACATCGATGTTGATTACCCGGAAGATTTCAAGCGGGTAGAGGACATCCTGAAAGGAAAGGGGGCGTAATATGTCGAAGATCTGCTTCGTTCAGCACGCGTCAGAGTCGCCACTCTATGAATCAATAGCAGATGCGCTAAGTGCGCGGGGCGTTGACGCTGTTTTCGTATGTAAAATGCGACTCGCGCAGCAACAATATGAAGCAAGCGGGCGTACAACGCTCTATCCTGAGGAAGTGTTTGCCAACGAGCCACTGGCAGACGAAGTACTGAAAGAACTTGATGAACGATATGGCACGCCTGGGCTCCGTCTTATTCTTGATTCCGATGTGCAGCTGCAGCGCTTGTACCGTACAGAAAAAGAACGTCTTGATGTTATTGCGCGCACCTTATTGTTTTGGGAACGGGTTATAAGCGAAGAGGGGATAGATGCAGTACTTGCGCGCGAATCTGCGACATTCCTGACTCGAACAGCCTATCTGGTGTGTCGTGCGCGTAAGATACCGTTTGGACAACTTGCTATCGGTCCAAGCAATGACATGTTTACTATCGATGATGTGGATGAATCTCATGTGTGGTCTCGTTTTCTCGACGCACTTAAGAAAAGCCCATCACGTCTTACTGACGCAGAGGCAGCACGTATTGAAGCATTCATTGCAAAACGTATCCCTGCGAGTTCCGGTCCTATGCGTGTGCGATTTGTCCCAGATTCTCTTTTCTCAGTTGCGCGTCAGTTTTTAAGTCTGCGTCTTCATGACACACCGGGGCTTATGAAAAGTGACCCGATACGTGTTGGCAGTTTGCGGTATGGACGTTATCGCTTGTTGAAGCGTCTCGTATGGCAATATGTCACCCGTTTATTCTTTACCTATGATGAGCCGCACGAAGGAGATTCGTATGTCTATTTTCCTTTCTACTCGGGGGAGGAGACCTCTTATCTCGTCAGTGATCGGTTCTGGGCATTACGTGAAGTAGAACTTCTCAAAGAAGCTGCTCGGTGTCTTCCGTACGGCCATCTACTCTATGTCAAAGAACACCCTACTAATCCCGGTGACCTCTCTTTCAGAGAACTAAACGAGTTACGTCGTGTACCCAATATCCGAATACTTCATCCGAGCGTGAGTGCGCGCGATGTTATCGCGAAAAGTAGTGCCGTGTGCGTGCTGCAAGGCACTACTGGTTGGGAAGCGTTTCTCATGCAAAAGCCGGTAGTGACTCTTTCGCGGCCATTTTTTGCATACGCTGAACTTGTGTATGCAGTCCGGGATATCGCGGACCTCCCACATATTTTCAAAGAGGCAATTGCTGCAGGAAGTAAACGGTACGAGAAGACACGTGATAGTTGGCAGTGGTTTATACACACTGCATTAACGACTGCGTATGAAGGGGAGACGCTCCGACTCGAACCACCTTACGGTTTTCCAGACGAACCTGAGAATGGGCGCCGGATTGCAGACGCGATACGAGAAACGCTGCTAGCGAAGGCGATAAAATAGGAAAATCGTTATAACGTTCGATAGGAGATTGGTACCGAGAATAGAAGCAACGGCACCCCAGATACCAAATAACGGTGTGAGGACTAGCAGAAGTACGATTCGAATCACGGCGTAGCTTATGGAGCTCGCGTAGAGTTTTTTCTTGTCCGCCTGTGCAGTTATTGCTGTGTGGAAGATAGAGATAGGGAGAAGTAAGAGTAGAAGTACGAAGATCTGCGAGAGAAGAATGTGTTCGACGTACTTGGGGTAGAGAAGCTCAAATGCGTAGGGAGCTACAAGGATATAGCCCACAACCATAGGTACAACAATCAAATAAGATTTCCATACCTTTGCGGGGAGGGTCCGGATAATTGTTGCAGCATCCTTTTCTGCGAGCTTTGGAAGCGCGAGCGTTGTGATGCTACCAAATATGCTTGAGAGTTGCTTATACGGCATGAGCGCCAAGTAGTAGCCGGCCAGTACAGCTCCACCGGAGAAGTGGAAGATAAGGATTTTATCGAGCGAGGTCGAGATAACGCCGAGTATGCCCATGAGACTTAGATGCTTTCCAAGCCCAAGCGATTCGTTATCCGTTGGTCCTGATTTAGGAACATCTCGCATGAGACGTACGAGGAAGAAGAGTCGAAGGAGAGTATACGCAACGAAGTAGACTGCTATCACAACAAAAACGTTGCTGGTGACAAAGACCGTTCCAATAAGAAGAGCCGCAGGGACTATCTTCGTTAGGATTTGGTAAATCGTCTGCCGTTTGAAATCTTTACGTCCGGCGAGATGCGCCACAAAGAGCCCGAACGGATCCATGAGTGGAATAAAGAGCGATGCTATAAGGAAGCACAGCGTAAGCTCGATGTTTCCATTCAGGTAGTAGTAGAGCGCTACTGCAAGTGATGCGATACCGCCAAGAAGTCCCCAGGTCACCTTAAGTGAGAGGGCGGGGTAGAGCGTACTCTCTTTTCCTCGAGCAACAGCCCGTGTAAGAGCGGTATCGATACCGTTTAAGGTCGGTATGGTAAGGATAGGAAGAAGCGAGAGAACATAGCGGTAAACACCGTAGGTATGTTCAGGAAGGAGGTTTGCGAAGGCGATTGAGGTTAGGAAGGAGACTCCCATCGCAAATACTTTCGTTAGCGAGAGCCAGAAACCGCCCGAAAACAGGTAGCGACTGTCCGTCTTGAAGAAACGCTCCACTTCTCGATGCATCCGATCTTGCATCATATGGTGCGAGCCCAGACCTCTTTTGCCAAGGTGTAGTCCTCAATTGTGTCTATCTCAAGCGCAAGCTTCCCGGTCAGATCGAGAGCAAAGAGTTCGCCACCTTCATGAATAGCTTCTTGCATGCTGTCGACGGCGAATTTCTGGTATTCACCCTCTTCGTCGTATCGTTTTATGGCATCCATCATACGCTTCCAAAAGGAAGGAGCTATCTTTGTTGCGCCAATGAACTCACCCTGACTTCGCGCTTGCTCAATAAGTTTGCCAATTTCTACGATACGATTTCCATCGCCAAGCACTACGTTGACCTCCTCTTCATCCCATTCATTCTGCACAATTGCAGTCACGGTCTCGTAGGGGTTTTCAACCACGCTTTTGATAACTGACGGCTCGCAGAGAAGATCAGAGTTGAGGTAGATTACGGGCTCGGCAACTGCATCTTTGGCTGCCCAGAGCCCATGTGCGGCACGAGTCTTCTCATAGTGAGTATGGAATATAAAGGTAAAGGTTATGTCTGGGTGATGTGTGTGAGCGTGTGACTCAATTACCTCTGCCATGTATCCAGTAACAACGATAATGTCAGTTATGCCACACGAGCGTAGGGCATCGACCTGTATATCGAAGATGGTCCGGTCGTTCTCGATAGGGAGGAGGCACTTGGGGAGTCCGTGCGTAATGGGACGCAGACGGGTTGCCATGCCTCCAGCGAGGATGAGAGCCTTCATCTCTGTATTCAATCAGGTACCGCGTACCTCGACAAGCGGCTAACTTCTCAACTGGAATTACCTCTATATGCGTGTACTATTTACCCATCATGGAACGCGCGCTCCGGTATATCGCTCTTGTCCCTCTTTTCCTCATACCGCTCATACCACTCATTGTCTCTCAGAACCCGAGTCTTCTGTTTCGAGAAGCGGACGGGGCTATCTCAGCGGCGTTTCTGTTTGTTATCTCCCTGGTCCATGTACCGTTCATCCCGTTCGGTTCGTTCCTTGATCTCTTCTTTCCCTTTATTACGGGGAAGGGGTTCGCATTCCGAATGCTGGTCGAGATAGCGTTTGCAGCATGGTTCGTGCTCGCGCTTGTTGATGCCCGCTACCGCCCACGCTTTTCCTGGACATTTGTGCTCTTTGGCGCCCTCACACTCTGGATGCTTATTGCAAACCTCTTTGCGGTGAATCCACACAAGGCATTCTGGAGCAACTTCGAGCGTATGGAAGGCTGGGTCACCTTGATTCACCTCTTCCTATTCTTCGTGGTTGCTGGCTCAGTCCTTTCTGTTCATAAGCTCTGGTCACGTTGGTGGCTTATCTTCCTTGCAGGTTCTGCGCTCGTTGTTATGTATGGCCTCTTCCAGATTGTCGGAGAGCTCGAAACGCATCAAGGAGGACGTATCGATGCAACTCTCGGGAATGCAGCTTATCTCCCGGCCTACCTTCTCTTTGGTATCGCTATTGCTCTTTGGCAAGCAGTTGAACGTACTGGATGGCTCCGCTACGCGCTCCTTGCTCTTGCTGCACTGCAGACCGTTATCCTTTTCTATACAGCAACGCGTGGTGCTTTCCTTGGTCTTTTAGGAGCCATAGTTGTTGGAAGTATTCTCTGGCTCATTGAAGCAAAGGGGGCGGGAAGGAAGATTGCAGTAGGCGCCCTCCTTGCTGTTGTTCTCCTTGCAGGAGGTCTTGTTGCAGCTCGTGAGGCTACCTTTGTTACAGCAAATCCAGTGCTCTCCCGACTCGGGTCTGCATTTAACCTCGAATCTCTCAAGGTTCGTTTCCAGGTATGGGACATTGCGCTCAAGGGTGCAGCTGAGCGCCCCGTAACTGGCTGGGGCCAAGAAGGATTCAATTACGTATTCGCAAAACACTACGATCCCTCTCTCTATGCACAGGAGCCGTGGTTTGATCGAGCCCACAACGTCTTCCTTGATTGGCTCGTCGCTGGCGGTGTTCCCGCACTCCTTGTATTCCTCGCGTTTCTCGCAAGCATTCTCGTAGCGCTCTATCGAGGTCCCTTCACGCGTATTGAGCGCGTCATGGTAACGAGCGCTCTCATTGCTTACGGCATCCAAGGACTTGCTGTCTTTGATAACCTCTTTACGTATGTGCCACTGCTCGCCCTTGCGGCTATGGTGCACAGTCGTGTTGCGCGACCGATACCAGTACTGGAGCGTGTGCCCGTAGCAAATCCGATTACCGTGCCAACGGCCGCAGCGGTAACACTCGTCATAACGATAGCAGTGATGTGGTTTGTAAACGTGCCAAACCTCCAGGCGGCGAATGATCTTATTCACGGGCTTTCCGGAAGTCGTGGTGTTGTAGCAAACGTTGCAGGTTTTCAAGATGCTGTTGGGAGGAACTCCTTTGCGTCTCAGGAAATTGCGGAACAACTCGTGGCGTCCGTGCCGCGTATTGTTGGGGCGCAAGGTCTCTCAGATGATGAGAAACGTGAGTTCGTCGGTCTGGCATTCTCGCAGATGGGTAGGGAAGTAGCACGCGCACCCGCAGATCCTCGACTGAAACTCCAACTTTCAAGTGCATATGCCTCTATAGGTGATGTGCAGAATGCGCTTGGACAAGCGGACGCTGCACTACGCCTCTCACCACAGAAACAAACAACGCTTCTCCAAAGAGGCATACTCCTTTGGCAGGCAGGAGCGTACCAAGATGCCCGAGACACGTTTAGAGAAGCATATGAGCTCGACACCTCGTTCTCCGGGCTTGCGACCTATGCCGCTGCAGGAGAGATTGCGGCAGGGAATATTCTGATTGGTAAAGCGCTCCTCGTAAGCACTCACGGTACAACGACGGTCGATAGCGAACCGCTTCGTATTGCGTACTATGAAGCAAAGCAATACGAGGACCTCATTGCAATTGAGAAACTGCGAGTTAAGAACTCGCGCGGTACACCGGATGCGCGCTTCAATCTTGCGATTGCGTATTCTCTCGTTGGGCGTACGACTGAGGCACTTGCCGAAGTACAAGCAACGGTTGCTGCACATCCGGAAACCGCGACAACAGCGGCACTCGTTCTTCGAGAGATTGAGAAGAACGCCACTGCCAAAGGAAAATGATGACTAAAGAACACGTACCATTGAGTTCGTTAACGACACTCCGTGTTGGCGGCAGGGCGCAAGTTGTTGCAACCTGTACGAGTGTCGAGGAGGTGCATGCAGCGCTCGCATATGCGCGTGAACACAACCTCCCGTTCTACGTTCTTGGAGAGGGAAGCAACGTGCTTGCTCACGACACAGGATATGCGGGTCTCATTATCCGCATAGAAATTCCCGGTCTCTCATTCGAAGAAGAAAACGGGAGCGTTAAAGTCCATGCCGGTGCTGGTGTATCGTGGGACGAACTGGTTGAAGCAGCAGCAAAGCGCGGATTGTGGGGTCTCGAGAATCTTGCGGGCATTCCGGGACTTGTTGGTGCAGCCCCGGTGCAAAACATTGGTGCATACGGAGCTGAGCTCAAAGATACGCTTGAGTCGGTCGAAGTCATTGACGCAAAGACTGGTGAAGAAAAGCGACTCACAAGCGACGAGTGCAAACTTTCATATCGAGATAGTACGTTCAAGCACGACGCATCACTCATTATTACGGGCGTCACGCTCATGCTCCAGAAAGAGGGAACACCACGCATTGAGTACGGTGATCTTCTCCGAGCGAAGGAGGCGGGTGTCGACCTGTCGACCCCGCTTGCAATTGGTGCAGCCGTTCGGCAGATACGAAGCGGCAAATTCCCAGATCGCACACGTTTTGGTACTGCCGGTTCCTTCTTTAAAAACCCCATACTTACACAAGAGGCGTATGACGCTTTGTGCGCTAAGTACGGGCCTATACCGCAGTTCCCAAACCCCAAAGGAGTGAAGATTCCACTCGCTTTCATACTCGACAAAGTGCTCGGTCTTCGTGGTCATCGCAAAGGTGCTGCATGGCTTTTTGGTGCACAGCCACTCGTTCTCGTGCTCGATGAGGGCGGAACTGCTAGCGATGTCGACTCGCTCGCACGTGAAATTGAGACACGCGTAAAAGAAGAAACAGGTATTTCAATTGAACGTGAAGTGCGCTCGATGCCGCAGAAATAATTTTTCATAAAAAAGTTCGCGCGTAGAGTTATCCACAGCTGCGCATTTTTTTACACAAAAAACTTCTAGGCGCGCAATAATAGTGAGTAGAAACATTCGCGCAAGATCTTTTGCTCGAATGGGTCGACAATACAAGTCATCCTAAACATTTCACGAACATGGCTGCAAAGAAGCGAAAGGCCGCAAAGAAGACCGTAAAGAAGGCCGCAAAGAAGACCACCAAGCGCAAGGCAACGAAGCGCAAGGCAACGAAGCGCAAGACTGCAAAGCGCAAGTAGTGCAAAAGAAAGACTCCCTCACGGGAGTTTTTCTTTTTCTCGGGAAGCTCCGCCCTCGGTGGAGCTTTGCCGTACCCAGTGGTATAGTTGCTTGACTTATGGCCGGGTTCCTCGGGAATATCTTCTCTAAAAATCAATCTGCGGCCTTCGTCAAGGCCGCAGGCTCTGTCGTAGCCAAAACAGGCGCCCTTGAGGCAGGTCTCCAAAGCCTTGATCAGGCGGGGCTCATTAAACGGATCCAGGAGTTTCGCGGAAAGATTGGTAGCGACCCTTCGGAGGACGACATCGCTGCAGTCTTCGCTTTGGTTCGCGAAGCAGCAAAGCGTACGTTGAATGAACGTCATTACGACGTGCAGCTTATCGGTGGACTTGCACTTGCAAGCGGAAAGATTGCCGAGATGCGAACAGGAGAAGGAAAAACCCTCGTTGCAACGTTGGCAGCAACGCTTCGTGCGCTTGCAGGGAAGGGTGTACAC
>CAYGFQ010000004.1:0-20881 GCA_964349285.1 uncultured Candidatus Saccharibacteria bacterium
CAACTGATCCGAGCATTCAGCGTCCGCCCTTCGATATTGGGCCACGAAAGTGGGGATGCTCGAAAATGCGCCGTTGCGGTTTCATCCCGTCTCGGCGCATTTTTACTATACGAAAAAGCCCCTTGCGGGGCTCTCTTCATTTCGAAGCCTTAGGCGGCTACGTACGGGAGGAAGGCCATGAAGCGCGCGCGCTTGATTGCAAGAGCAATCTGGCGCTGCTTGTCGGCAGGAATGCCGGTGCGCTTACGAGAGAGAATCTTTGCGTGCGGATTCGTGAACTGGCGAAGGTAGACGACATCCTTGTAGTCGACGAACTTCTTGTGCTCGATTTCCTCGCGCTCTGATTGATATGCCATAGTGTGGCCACTCTACACGAGCTCTCCTGCCCTGTCAAAAACCTCTAGAACGGTATGTCCTCGGGGTTTATCTCCTCCTCCGGGTAGTTAATCTGGCCGCCATCGTCTGCAGGAGCCTTCTGTTCAGCCCCAGCATCATCACCGCCACGAGAGTACGTACCCCCGCCTCCAGCGCCTGCAGGGCCAAACTGGAAGTTCTCAAGAACGACCTCCGTGCGGTAGTTCTTCTTGCCGTCTGTCTCCCATGAGCGAGTCTGGAGACGTCCCTCGACATAGAGAGCTTTACCTTTCTTCATGTACTGACCAATGAGATCAGCTTGGCGCCCGAACGCTACCACATTGTGGTATTCGGTCTGCTCCTTCTTCTGCCCTTCCTTGTCCTTATAGACGCGGTTGGTTGCAATACTAAAGTTAGCTACCTGCTGTCCTGAAGGGAGGGCGCGCATCTCGGGATCGCGCGTCAGATTCCCGTATAAAAGGACTTTGTTGAGATACATATGGATAGGGGTTTATGAGCGTTAAGTAGCGAGGAAAGGGGGTGGTCCCCTCTCACGCTCCCCCTATTATACACCGACCTCTTTGAGGGCGTTGTCGAGCTCAGTATCAGAGACCTCCTCCTCGGAATCGGTCTTCTGAGCAGCCTTGACGAGTATCTCGTGCATCTCAGCAGAGTGCTTAGCGGCCTCCTTATCCGTGCGGATATCGAGGAAGCGGAAGATGCGGCCTTCAGCGCGGGCAGCCTCAGCAATAGCCTCGTGGCCCTTACCATCAGTCTCGTAGGCGACCCAACCGAAGTAGCTCGTATTAAAATCGCGGCGACCGGCAGTCTCTCCACGTGAAATGGTGTAGGCGAGCTCTACCTTCTGAGGGTCTCCCTCAGCAACAATGGTGCCAGCAGCCTCTATGCGGTCCTTCAAGCCCTGGAAGACCTTCTTAGCCTCCTCAGCACCGAGTTCAGGGTCGATGTGGAATCCAAGCTCATACACACGAAGCTCAGCGTGGTCCGCCTCTGCCTCTTCGCGCTCGTCGCGCTCAATATCTTTCTTAGCCATGATTGGCGCATCCTATCATGGGCCTCCCAGGGGGGCAATATGGTGGCCTAAAACCTGAAAACCCGCCGGGCGTTGTCGAGGACCGCCTCCCGGACAATCTCCGTATCCTCCCCCCTAATACTGGCTAGAGCTTTCACCACCTCCCGGACGACCAAAGGATCGTTCCGCTTCCCTCGGTTAGGGGCTGGGGCGACATACGGGGCGTCCGTTTCCGAGAGGATATTCGTGAGTGGAATGTACCGTACTACCTCGTCGTAGTCGCGAGCGAAGGTCAGGACCGCAGTGAATGAAAAGGTGAAATCAAGTTCGAGAAATTTCTTCGTCATCTCAACATTGCCGACATAAAAATGCATGTTGCCCCTAAGCGCGTCCCCCTGCTCTTGCTTCGCTTCCTTGAGCATCGCAAACGCATCCTCATATGCGTCCATCGTTCCTTTTGAGGGACGAGCATGAATCATAAGGGGCTTTTGAAGCTTCGCGGCAAGCGCTATGTGGCGCGCAAAGACATCCTTCTGTCTTGCTTTCTCTGCTTCAGGATTCTCCGGACGGTAATAGTCGAGACCGCATTCCCCTATCGCGACTACCTTTGGATCTTCTGCAAGCGAGTTGTAGAACGCATCGTCATAGCCTTCCTGAGGCTTGTCGTTTGGATGGAGTCCAACGGTTGCGAAGAAATCCTTGCTGTCAGCAAGCTCAACAGCAAGCTTCGAGGTCGTACTATCCGTTCCAACAACAAGACCGCCGACCTCTGCCATTCGCATAGCGTCTAACACCTGCGCACGATCCTCGTCGTACGCATCGAACTGTACGTGGCAGTGTGCGTCGAAATACTTCACGGAAGTCGCGGGAAGAGGTTCTCGGGTTTTTTGTTCACTTTGATTGACTCTAGGATTATCTTGCTCGTTGCGGGCATAAAAGGTTCAAGAAGTTTTCCTATGCGTCTCAAGTTGGTAACCAAGTAAGTAACTTGTTTAACTGCCGCCTCCTTGTCAGTTTTTATGACCTCAAACGGCTTCTGTTCCTGGATTAGACCGTCCAAATCCTGGATCCAACTCCATATTGCATCAATTGCGCGGCCAAACTCAAAAGCATTGAGACGCTCATGAATGACGTTTTCATAGGTGCTTTCTGTGGGTGTCTCTGCAACAGGTTGGTCAAGAAACTTGCTCGACATTTGTTGAATCCGTGCAACCAAGTTCCCGAGCCCATTCACGAGGTTTGCGGTATACCATTCATCAAGTCGCTCCCAAGTGACATCAGAATCCTCAAACGGGTGCACATGGCGAAGAAGGAGGTAGCGCGTTGCATCCGTACCGTATTTATCCGTGAGCTCGTACGGGCTTATGACATTCCCCAAGGACTTACTCATGCGGTGCCCGCCTGAGTTAATAAACCCGTGATAGAAGACCTGATCGGTATTCTTAATGTTCGCAGACATAAGCATGGCCTGCCACATAAGGGACTGGAAGCGCACTTGGTCCTTCCCTGCCATCTGAAGGGTTGCACCTTCTTCCCAGAACTTCTTAAACTTCCCGTCTTGGTCTTCTGGCCAACCCAAGGTCGATAGATAACTCGTGAGCGCATCGAACCATACAAACATAACTTGAGAGTCATCACCTGGCACCGGTATGCCCCACGAAAGTCGCACTTTTTCACGGGAAATACTGAAATCTTCAAGGCCGCCTTTCACAAAGGCAACAGCTTCTTCACGCCTCCAACCAGGTGTGATGACATTTCCACTCGAAAGATAGTCGAGTAGTTGCTTCCCGTATCTTGAAAGACGAAAGAAATAATTCTCCTCCGAAATGGTTTCAAGTATGAGTGAGGGATGCAGAGGACACTTACCGTCAATAAGGTCCGCTTCTGTCTTGAAGAACTCGCAACCAGTGCAGTAGAGCCCTGTATAAGTCTTCTTATAAATGTCACCTGCCGCTTCGCAGCGGCGCCACATTTCTTGTGCGGCTGCTATGTGCACTGGGTCTGTCGTTCGTATGAACGCGTCATAAGATAAATCCAGAACTTCACCAAGTCTTCTAAATTCACCTGAATAATGATTAACGTACTCCGACACATCTTTTCCCGCCTTCTCAGCCGCCTGAAGAATCTTCTGCCCGTGCTCGTCAGTACCCATGTTGAAGAACACTTCTTCTCCCATGAGACGCCAGGAACGCGCCAAAGCATCCGCCTGTACAAACTCCAGGGCATTACCGATATGCGGATCTGCGTTTACATAGGGAAGCGTTGTTGTGAGGTATCGACTCATAAGTCTATTTGCGTATCTTAAGGTTCATATCGAGAGATGCAAGCTTGTTCTTTTTGTCCGCATGTTTCAGAAACGGTTTCAATTCTCGCAAGAGAACTCGCACTGTTTGCTTACGACTACAAGTAAGGTGGGCGTAGTTCTTATTCCTAGCATATCCATGTGATCCCACATACCCTTGCAAAGAGTCGGAATTGATACGCGGAGTGACGATGCCATATTTGGCAAGTTGTTTCTTGATAAATCGCAGGATAATCACATCATAATTACCCCAAGCAACGAAAGCCTTGCCGTTCGATATGTAAAAGCTGCCTTCGGCGTCGGTAAACCCAGCAAGGAAGGAAAGGAAGAGCTTTCTTTTATTACACCAAAGATAAGTTCTTTTCTCCGGAAGAAGGAAGGTGAAACTCTTATTTACGAAAGCCTCGATGTTTACGACATTCCTCTTATCCGGTTTCCCTTTCCAAACTCGTCCGTACTTTGAGAAGAGGCCCTCAATAAGTTCAATTTGAGCAGGTTTGGTACTGCCACAGGCTATTGAAATAGTCTCGCTTTGCCGACCATTGTGAGAACGCACACGCAAATCTCCAATCGAGAATCCAAGCAAGTAGGCTTTTTCTTGTAAATCACCACTGAAGTCGGAACGCGGGTATTTAATATGGGCCCGAGCAATACTACGAATAGGGATTTGGTACTTCTTGAGTAGAGAATATGTCGTGCTCCGCGAAATGCCGAATTTCTTTTCTATCGCCCACGTGGACAAACCTTGTTGTGAGTACGTTTGATGGAGGAATTGTTTAGTCGGTCGAGTGGCCACTTGTGCATTATACCAAACAAAATAAGGTGGTCCTTGTTAGATGAAAAGAACTGGTGATTGAGACGGCTAGGAAATCTCGATGCGACGCTTCTGAATGTCGTTCACAAATTCCTGAACAACGGCCGCAATCGGAACGGAAAGCAGGACGCCTAAGAAGCCGCCCAGCTGGCCTCCTGCGATAAGTGCGATGATGACGAGAATAGGAGCGACGCCCACAATTTTCTGCACGACGAGCGGGTAGATAAGGTTAGCCTGGAACTGATTCACAACGAGGAAGAATCCGGCCACGATGAGCGCGAGGGTCGTGCCGCCTGTAATAAGGGCTATGGCAACGCCAGGAACGGCGGCAATAAGGGACCCGAAGACCGGGATGAGCTCCATGAGGCCTGCAAAAATGGCGAGGATAAGGGCATACGGAACGCCAAGCAGCGAGAGGCCGAGGTAGAGAAGAACCGTGATGATAAGCGAAAGGAGGAGCTGACCCTGCATCCAGAGACCAATCTTCTTGTGCGAGCGGCGCCAGAGGTTGAGTGCGTAGTCGCGATGCTTCTCTGGCGTCACAATGCGAAGAAAATCATCGACACCCGTTTCTTGAAGCGAGAAGTAAATAGAGACGACCACCGTGAGCATGAAGTAGAACGCTCCACCGAAGATAGAGGAGAGGAACTGCAACACGCCCGCTCCCGTGTTCGCGAATGTGTTTTGAAGCGCAATGACCGTCTCAGCAAGCGAGGGACCGACCTGTGCACTTGGGAGAAAGGGAATGCTGAAGTTCTGCACTTCTGAAACATACTGCGGGAGCACGGCGAGCAAAGCGACCGCTTCTGCAAGCATGGGTGGCACAAAGAACCACACCAAGGTGGCAAAAAGAGCGAGAAGAACGATGTAGACCGAGACAACGGCAAGAGCACGTGGAAACTTCCACTTCTGGAAGAACTCGACACCTGGCTCCACTGCTGAGGCAATGATAATGGCAGACAAAAGGAGAAGGACGAGGGTCGAAAGCTGCCAGAGGGCATAGGCAGCGGCGAGGATGAGGAGGACGCGCACCACGCTCCCCGAGCTTATGGATATCATGTGCTTCCCTGCTGGTTCCATGGGGTAGATAGTAGCACGATGGCCAAGTTAAGGCCTTTTAGGACTGCAGACGCGTAGCGAGATCACTTATAGCGACACGTTCCTGTTCTCCCGTATCCCGATTACGAAGTGTGACCGTATCTTTTTGGTCCGGTGTCTCCCCCAAGGTATCGAAGTCAATGGTGATGCAGTATGGCGTACCAATCTCGTCCTGACGACGATAGCGTTTGCCGATGTTTCCGTTGTCGTCCCACATAACAGCGAAGCCTTGCTGCTTAAGAGCTGTAAACACTTCGCGTGCTTTCGCGACAAGCTCCGGCTTATTCTTCAGAAGCGGGAAAACAGCAGCGCGGACCGGGGCGAGAGCTACCGGGAGTCGAAGGACCGCGCGCTTCTCTCCCCCAAGCTCGTCCTCGCTATACGCGGCAAGAAGAACAGCAAGGACCGTACGGTCAACTCCGAGAGATGGCTCAATGACATGCGGTGTGAGGCGCTCCTTCGTCTCATCGTCGTAGTAGGAAAGGTCGACGCTCGACGTCTGTGTGTGTGCTTTCAAGTCAAAGTCAGTTCGATACGCAAGACCCCAGAGCTCCTTACGACCAAACGGGTACTCAAACTCAAAGTCGATAGTGCGCTTCGAGTAGTGAGCACGATCTCCATCGGCAACTTCCAGATCATGAAGGCTCTCTTTCGGAAGGCCAATGGCTTTCGCAAACGCATGCATGGTGCCATGCCACTCTTCAAATGCAGCTTCCCAATTCTCCGGGCGCACAAAGTACTCCACTTCCATCTGCTCGAACTCGCGAGCACGGAATACAAAGTCGCGTGGAGCAATTTCGTTACGGAAGGCCTTCCCTATTTGTGCGAGACCAAATGGGAGTTTCGGGTGGAATGAATCGATAACATTCTTGAAATTTACGAACATACCGCCCGCAGTCTCAGGGCGTAGGTACGTGACCGCATTCGGGTCTTCGGTCGCACCAACCTGAGTCTTGAACATCATGTTGAACTGTCGTGCCTCTCCGAGCTTGCCTCCACACTCTGGGCAGGCGTCGGTATTCTCAAGATGGTCAGCACGGAAACGACGCTTGCATTTCTCGCACGCGACCATGGGGTCGTTAAATCCTGAAACATGGCCGGACGCTTCCCACGCCTTCGGATTCATGAGGATCGCCGCATCAACACCGTACATGTCCTCGCGATCAGTAACGAACATCTTCCACCAGAGATTCTGGATGTTCTTCTTCAATGCAACGCCGAGAGGACCATAGTCGAATGTTCCGGCAAGACCGCCATAGATTTCAGAGCCTGGATATATAAATCCACGACGCTTCGCGAGCGAGACAAGTTCTTCGAGCTGTACGGGTTCGTTGGCCATGAAAGAGTTATTGAACGGCTGCTGAGTTAATCGAATACTGTGGGTCGGCTGTTATCTGCGTCGTCAGGGCTGGGGCAGTTCCCCCTACCTGCTGCTGCACGAAACGGTCGAATCCAGAGATCGCCTGCTCGGAAACCAGTACCGGACTTGTACCGCGCTGTGCGGTGCTTGGCAAGAGCGCGACCTGGAAGGCTGCTTGGCGAGTATTCCCCGGACCAAGGTCTCCAATGGTCCAGGTAACCTCTCGTGTTGTCTCGCTATAGGTCACCGTACTTCCATCACTCACCTTCCCCGTAAAGCGAACATACGATGGGAGGGTCATGCGTGCGAGGGCACCGGCAATTGAGTTCACCGTGTTAGTTGCAGTGAGCTGGATAGTGTATGTACTCTCCTCATCAGCTTTCGGAGGCCAGGGGCCCGTGTTCGTGAAGGGACCAATGGTGCGAACGGCGTTCGTCCCGAGCCGGAGGTCTGTCGCAACTTTAATGTTTCGCGTCAAAGTTGAGCGAATGGTCTCGGGCACTTTATTATCACCGACGCGTCGCCCCGAGACCGCGACCTCGAGCATCATGACCGGATTACGAAGTGCTGCGAGTGCTGATCCCGTTTTCGTTGAGAAGGAGAACGTACCAGACCCGGTATCGCCCGGTTCAAGGCGTGCAAGCGTTGGCGTTCGTTCGCGATTAAAGACAATCGTGCGGTCTGATGAGCGATAGAAGCCACCGACAACCGAGACACTCCCGGGATCAAACGCGCTTCCGGAGAGCGTGACGGCAATTGAGCCATCAGTAAGACTTGTTGCAAGTGTGTTCACCCACGAAACATTTCCCTGCACCGTTGCGCCTGATGGTACGACCATCGACGACTCTAGGGAGCGATCAAGAGTGAGATTCACCGCAAGGAATGGTTTTGCGATTCGCACGAGGGCGGTCTGTCTCGTATAGAAGACATCAAGCGTAGGCGGTTCCTCAATACCGAGAGTCCCCACATCAAACGTAAAGACACGTTCGTCGCCATCTTCTCCAGAGAGAAGGCCTGTGATGCGCACCTCTTTCTCTTCTCCAGGCATGAGGCGTCCAATTGCAAAGAGATTCTCGCCGACCGGTTCAGGTGTCGTGGCAGTAATTTGGTAACCGAACGGAAGATTCTTCATTTGAACAGCAACGTTCTCGAGTGGTGTTGCCGCATTCGAACGGACAACAACTGACGTCGTAAAAGGTTGGCCAGATGCGGCTTCCGTTAGCGTCGTCACCACAAGTGAGACGGGCGGGGTCCCGAGCACCAGTTCGTAGTCATTCTTTTTCACAAAGACGGCGTTTGAGTTTCCGGTCGTGTACTCAACCGAAAGCGGTACAACAATCTTTTGATTCTCGGCACCAAAGAAGGTGGCACGGAAGGTCTTACGAACAGATGCTCCAGCTTCGATGTCACCGAGCACCTCAGTTACGTGTCCCAAAGGCTCTGTCTGATTTGTTGAAGCGAACGCTCCCTCAGGGAAGTCGATAGCAAGCATCGCGCCTGCGATAGCGACTGGGTTGTCGTTCTTCACGGTAACAAGTAGCGAGACCGTCTCCCCTCCTTCAATCGTTGTCGGGCCTTCGATGATGATGTCGACGTTATCAGCTGAGACTGAGCGGCCGCCAAGAAAGAGCACCGTCGCCGTTGCTATACCGGCGAGGACAAAAAACGACACCGCTCCGATAAGGAAGAGCGTGGTCCCAGCCATGCGTGGACGGCGTGGCTTTTCGAGGACCTGGGCCTCCGGTTTCCAGTGTTCAGGTGCTCCTGGCATGTGGTGCGCGAAACCTGTCTCTTTCGCTTTCATGTCTGCACCAGGCGTATAGAGTCGGCGCCGTGCGCGCTCAAGAGGACTCTCCGAGAAATCGGATTCAGGCATACGCATAGAGTATAACGCGCTCTAGAGCCCCGATGCAGCGAGTCCTCGGTTCACACGGGCAATGAGTGCTGAGCGTGAGCGCGTCACCTCTGCAAGCGTTGCAGCATCATAAGCAGTCTCTTCCCCGGGAATGTCCCCCGCATCAAGACCAAGCGTCCGCAAAAGCCGAAGAGCAACCAGGCATTCCGCAGCATCTGCTTCCTCGGGAGAAATACCCGATAACGATTCGAGGAAGCTCTTAAATATGAAAAACGTGGAGGGGTCATTCGACTCCCCGTGCACTAAACGAAGAATGAGCTGCGCTATCTTCCCGGCACGCTCTCGCGCCGTAGGGTCGAGCTTTTCTGCCCAACTCTCAAGGAGCGCTGCACCGGAAATGCGCCACGTATCCTTTCCGCGCACCAAGGTGACGTCGGACTCAGCGAATGTTTGAAGTGCTGGTGCAAGCTTTGCGCCTGATTTACGAAGTCCTTGTGCCCTTCCCCGCACAAGGCCAAACTCGTGGGTGAGGAGATACACGTCAGCGTTCGCCTCACCCTGCGCTCTTCGGGTCAGCACAATGGCGCTCGTTGCGTACTTAGGTCGCATCGCGCGTAACGTCGAACCGAACCGTGCCAGTCGAGAGCTCGACCTTGTGTGGACCGTCTTCCTTCATAACAACGGTTGCCTTGTCGTGCGGTGAGAAACCGAGCGTTTTGCGCGCTTCTGCAACAGCACGTGCAAGTTCTCGCTCATCTCCTTCTTTAACAAGTTCCGGCGTGAGAACACTGTCCAACGAAAGTGTTTCGGCTCCGAACGTGACGTCCTTCACATTCACCTCTTCACGAAGAATGGTAACGAACTCGTCGCTAAGCTCACCAGGGATAGCAAGTGTGGCAAGCGGCTGACGTACTTTGATATTCGCCTCCTGACGAAGCTTCAGTGCTTCTGATGCAAGTGCGCGGGTACGCTGCATATCTTCAAGAAGTGCTGCGTCGGGAGACGGTAAGGTTGCAGCATCAGGCCAGGAAGAAAGATGCACGCTTTCAGGGTCTTGTGCCGCACGTACTCCTCTGAATATTTCCTCAGCAATAAACGGCATCACCGGCGCGATGACCCGGGCAAAGACGTGAAGCACCTGACGCATGGTCGTGAGTGCGTGTTGTTTATCCTTCTCGTCGGCACCCTTCATGCGGTCCCGAGAGCGACGCACATACCAGGTTGAGAAATCCTCCACGAACTCTTTCATGGGCCGGGTTGCTTTGGGAACATCAAAGCGCTCAAGTGCCTCGGTTGCGTTATCGGTTACTTCCCGAAGACGCATGAGTATCCAACGATCAAGGGGGTGCGTGCTTGCTTCTCCTGCTGCATCGGTCAGTTCCCCCTTATAAAGCTCGTAGAAGGCATGCGTGTTCCGGAGTATGTTCACCACCCGTTGCGCTGCCTCTTTCACATCGTCGTCTATGAAGGTCATGTCCTCTGCCTGCATAACGACTGCGCTCATGAGGTAGAAACGAAACGCGTCTGCTCCATAACGATCAAAGAGGAGATAGGGATCCGTGAAATTGCCCTTACTCTTTGAGAGCTTCGCGCCATCAGAGCCGAGCACGTTTCCAGTCACGGTCACATTTCGGAATGCGAGACGGTCGAACAAACCAACTGAGGTTGCGTGCATGTAGTAGAACCAGGCACGGGTTTGCCCGATGTATTCGGACACGAAGTCACCCGGGGTCCTTTTCTCGAATTCCTCACGATTCTCAAATGGGTAGTGGTACTCAGAGAACGGCATCGCACCTGACTCAACCCAGCAGTCGACTACTTCTGGAATACGCGTGAGTGGTACTCCCTCTTTCTCAAGCTTCACTTCATCGATATACGGAAGGTGGAAGTCGAGTTCGTAGTCATCAGTATGCGGAAGCGGAACAAACGGAAGTTCACGCACTTCCCCAGTCATAGGGTCACGTACGGCTTGCCAGTCGTTCAAGAATTCAGCGAGCGTCATGCCGCGACTTGCTGCAACCAACATACGCATCGGTGCTCCGTGCGTCACAACAAGGATGGTCTCGCCTGCGTACGTTGTCTCAAGCTCGTAGAGGAATTCCCCAACCCGACGACGCACATCTGCCCAGTTCTCTCCGCCTTCTGGGCGTGTGAGCATGCGCTCTTCGTTTGTTACGAAGGTGTCGTTGTATTCAGTTATGGAACGTCCGTTCCAGGAGCCGAAATTAAGTTCACGAAGTCTATCGTCGTAGGTGATGACTTCCTGTGGGAGTTCGAGTGCCTCAGCAACTGCGGCTGCGCTCTCCTTTCCTCGCTTCATGGGAGACGAGATGATACGGGTTACCCCCTTCCCTTTGAGGAGCGCACCTGCGCGAAGCGCCTGCGCTCGACCAAATTCCGTCAACGAACAAGGGAGCGAATCATCGCTACAAGCAACGTTTGCAACGTTCGTCTCTGCTTCGCCATGGCGCATGACAAAGTAGGTGTTGCCAGAAGTCTTTACGTGCGCCTTAAGTTCGTCCAACGAGCCAATCACCGTTACATTCCCCTTCTCGTCTTTCCATATGGGGAGCGGACTCGCCCAGAAGCGATTTCGCGAGATAGTCCAATCTGGAGCGTTCTCGAGTATGTGCTTGAAGCGTCCGTGTCGAAGGTGCTCCGGGAACCAAGAAATCTTTTCGTTCTCTTCAAGCATCCGTTGCTTGATGCTCTGGATGTCGATGAACCATGAGGAAACGGCGTTGTATATAAGTGGTGTACCGCAGCGATAGCAGTGCGGGTACGAGTGCGTGTGCATTTCTTTTGAAAAGAGGAGTCCACGCTTCTCAAGATCTGCCTTGATGGGTGCTTCTGCCTTCTTGATGTACTCCCCTTGTACCAACTCGGGAGCATCAGCATTGAAGGTCGCGTTCGGGTTCAGGAGCTGCACCATCGGAAGACCTTCCGCCTTCCCGAGGTTGAAGTCGTCCTCGCCGTACATAACAGCGGTGTGCACGATACCAGTACCATCTTCAGTCGTAACAAAGTCTGCTGGTACCACAACGTACTTCTTGTTGGTTGCTTGTATCTTGGGAACAGTAAAAAGAGGCTCGTACTCGATACCAACAAAATCAGCTCCTGGGAATTCTTTTTCGGCGGCAGAAAGTCCGAGGGCTTCTGCGCGTTCCTTAACCGCTACGACATACCCATCATTTTGCGCGTAGACACCATACGTTTTATCGGGAGCAACGGCGAGCGCAACGTTCCCAGGCAACGTCCAGGGTGTTGTCGTCCACGCGAGTATGAAGGTGTTTTGCGGGAGTCCGTGTTGCTCTGGCTCCTTCACCTTGAACTTCACCGTAACCGTTTCCTCGGTTATGTCTTTGTACGTGTTGTCCATCGCAATCTCTGCTTTGGCGAGCGGCGTCTCGCAGTGCGGACAATACATAAGCACCTTCCTTCCCTCATAGAGACGGCCCTTGTCGTGCATGGACTTCAGTGCCCACCACACCGACTCGATATAGGAGTTGTCCATCGTCTTATAGGAGTGGTCGAAATCGACCCAACGCCCGACACGATCGATATAGCGCTTCCACTCCGCAACGTACTCAAGCACCATTGAGCGGGCGGTCTCGTTAAACTTCTTCACACCAATAGCGAAGATCTCCTTCTTATTCTTCAAACCAAGCTTCTTCTCAACGAGGGACTCTATGGGAAGTCCATGAGTGTCCCAGCCCCAGCGACGGCGGACATAGTAGCCGCGCATGGTTTTGTAGCGAGGAATGAGATCCTTGGCGATGGAGGAGAGGAGGGAGCCCTGGTGGGGGGTGCCGGTTGCAAATGGAGGGCCATCGTAGAAGACGAACTCCCCTTGGGGGGCTTTCTTCTCAAGAGAGCGCTCGAAAATACGATTCTCCTTCCAGAACGCGAGGATGTCTTCCTCACGCTTCGCGGTATCCGTTTTGCCTTTATCTTCGGCCATGTTTCCCTATCCTATCGTTTGTCCGTATAAAAAGAAATGCGCTCGCCAGAGACGAGACGCATTCGGTGCCGGCAGGGTCGAAGCCCAGCTGCGTACGGGAGGGTTGCAGATCAACCCGCCAGCACCGGGCGTGTGAGAAGGCGCCACCTCCAAGCGTTCGAATCAGGCCGACCAATAATACCTTCGGGTCTTGACTGAACGCTCGTTGCGTACCGTAACAAAAGAGGACGCTACGTGCAAGGCGCACTACATCCGCTCTGGAACAGGGATACCAAGCAGCGTCAGACCGTTATGCATGGTCGTTGCAAAGGCACTCGCAACTGCAAGCTTGTATCCTTCGTAGTCGCCCCCAATAATCCGCTCCTTTGCGTAGAACGAGTTCCACTCTCCGGCAAGTTCAGTGAGATACTGCGCAACCGTGTGCGGCGCTCGATGCTCGACTGCATGTGCAACAACTTCCGGAAAACGAATGAGGAGACGCTCAAGAAGGTAGGGCTCTTCTGGTACTGCTTCTTCGCTTCCCTCTCGTTCCTTAGCGAGAACAGACTTTGCGCGCACATAGGCATACTGCAAGTACGGCCCCGAGTCTCCGTCGAGCGACAAGGATTTCTCAGCATCGAAGATAATGTTTGCGCCTGCGGCCTGTCGCAAGATCATGTATTTAATAGCGCCTATCGCAACCTGCTCAGCGACGAGCGGATCTTCATTCTTCTCCTGTGCTTTCTCAAGCATCTCGTTGATGAGCCCCGCTCCCGTGATGATGTTTCCTTTTCGGGACGACATCTTTCCAGTGGTGAGCTGGAGAAGACCGTGCGCAACGTGCGCCATCTTCTTCGCAATCAATGGGGCGATTTCTTCGAGCGCAGCAAGCACGACCTTAAAGTGACCGACCTGCTCGACACCGGTAAGGATGATGATTTCATCGGTAGCGACACGCTCTTCCTTGAGAAAAGCGAGTCCGATATCCTTCGTCTCATACGTCGGGGTGCCGCGGGAGGTGATGAAGACGAGGATGTGGAGTCCCTTGTTCTCTCCACGGTAAATGACGGCGCCATCGGAAAGCTCAAAAATGCCACGAGTAAGTGCGTCATTTACTACTCGCATGCCTGGCGCAGTCGTGTCGCTGTCGTAGAAAATGTAATCAAACTTCGTGCCAAGCGTTTTGAAGATGCGCGCGAATTCTTCCATGGAGACCTCACGCCCTTTTCGCCAAAGGTCGAGGAGTGCTCGATCGTCTGGAGTGAGTGCCGTTGGATCTTCTTGCTTCCCTACAATGTCGTAAATCTTCGTGTTAAGTTCTTCAATCTCCTGTTTTGCCTCCTCACTCTCTTCGTATGCATTCGAGCCTTGGATGTACGCCTGGCCAATCTCCTGAACATTTGCGATGTCCGTTATATTCTTACGCTTCAACGCCCAGAGTGCTTTTGCAACATGCGGGCCAACGTCTCCACCAAAGGTATCGCGAAGCACATGTGCACCAGACGCTTCGATAAGTCGCGAGATAGATTCACCGACGACGTTACTCATCAGGTGCCCGATGTGCATTTCTTTAAAGGGATTCGGGTTCGAGTACTCAATCATCACGCGTCGACCGGAGTTCTCGTCACTTCTTCCCCACTCCTCCCCTTTTGCTTTAACCAGTGCATCAGTGATAACCGCACGGGCAAGCGTCAGGTTAATGAATCCTGGTCCTGCGACCGTTACATGAGACACATACGCCCCAAGCTCCTTTTTAATGAGTGGTGCAAGCTCGTCAGCGAGTGCTCGCGGGTTCTTCCCGAGCCCCTTAGCGGCAACCATCGCAATATTCGTTGCATAGTCTCCGTGGGAAGGGTCTGCGGGCCATTCAACAGCGAACGATACGGGGCCTGTTCCCGCTTCCTGGAGCGCCTTTTCGACGGCTGACCGTATCCGCTTTTCCATCGGGTCAGTGTAGCAAACGAGCTTTGAAATGAGTATTAGTCGAACGATTCAGGCACTGGGTGCGCGGTTGCGAGTGTATGTATCTCTTGTTTAGCCGAAGCAACGGTTGCTTCATCACGTTTTCGAAGAACCTCAATCATGAGTTCGGCAACACGCACGCACTCTGCCTCCTTGAAGCCGCGTGTCGTGATTGCCGGGGTACCAAACCGAATACCTGAAGGATCCATCGGTTTACGGGTGTCATCTGCAATTGAGTTCTTGTTGAGCGTGATGCCTGCCTCATCAAGCAACTTCTCTGCTTCTCCGCCTGAAATACCATACGAGCTCCAGACGTCAGCAAGAATGAGGTGGTTACTGGTTCCACCCGTTATAAGACGTGCTCCATCTTTGGCGAACACCTCCGCCATAGCGGAAGCATTATCGATAATCTGCTTCGCGTAGGTCTTGAAGGATGGTCGAAGTGCCTCCCCAAAACACACCGCTTTTGCTGCAATCGTGTTCATCAACGGACCACCCTGGAGTCCTGGGAAGATTGATTTATCAATCTTCTTTGCAAGATCCATATCTTCGCGTGTGAGAATCATGCCGCCGCGTGGGCCACGGAGTGTTTTATGGGTCGTGGTCGTCATGATATCGAAGCCGTAATCGAAAGGATTCTTCACTGCCTTACCAGCGATAAGCCCCGCGATATGCGCGACGTCCATGACAGCAAGTGCGCCCACCTCCCGCGCGATTGCAACGAACTTGGTGTAGTCGAGCTCGCGAGGATACGCAGAGTAACCAGCAAGAAGAATCTTTGGCTTCTCGCGTTTTGCAACCTCAAGCATCTCGTCATAATCAATTTCTCCCGTCTCAATGTCCTTCATCTTGTAACGAACGAAGTTGAAGATCTTGGTGAGATACGTAACCGGATGTCCATGCGTGAGGTGCCCTCCGTGTGAGAGATCCATACCAAGCACCGTGTCGCCTGGTTCAAGGAGGGCGAAGTACATACCGACGTTCGCCGGTGCGCCTGCATGCGGCTGCACGTTTGCCTGTACGGCACCGAACAATTCCTTTGCACGATTGATTGCCAGCGTTTCAATCTCGTCCGTGTATGTCTGTCCTCCGTAGTACCGCTTTCCTGGATAGCCCTCTGCGTATTTATTGGTGAGCACGGACGAGAGCGCTTCGCGCACTGCGAGCGAAACGTAGTTTTCAGATGGAATAAGCTCGAGTCCTTCGCGCTCGCGCTTCTCTTCCCCTTCGATGGCCCCGTACACTTCTGGGTCTTGTTCTTTGATGTGATTGTAGAGATTCGACATGGCTGCTTGCCTTACGTAGTAAACGCCCGAGTTTCGAATCCCTTACACCATTGCCTGATTATACCAAGACCTTTGCGGCAGCTGCGTATACCCCCTCATGAATAGCCTCAGGGCTCTTGAGGACTCCCGCTTCCTCGCACGCAACCGTATGCCACCCAGGCTTCCCTGAGAGCTGCTCAGCCGATTCAAAGCTCCGCTCAAGATACATGCGGTCCTTTTCGAGCATGTCGGCGCCTCCTTCTTCAAGGGCCTGGTTTTTGACCTCCCGCTCCTTTGAAAGAAGCGCGGCACTGGTATCAACTGAAATGCGTAGATAAATGACGGCATCGGGTGTTGGGATGCCGAGGGTCTCATGCTCCATCTGCGTCACCCAGGCAAGAAACGCGTCGCGCTTCCCCTGATCGACGAACTTTCCTCCCTGATGTATCTGGTTTGAGCTTGAGAAGCGGTCCGCGATGACGACCTTTCCTTCGGAAAGCCAGTTTTGTATCTGCTTGCTCGCCTCAAAGCGGTCGAGTGCAAACAGTGTCGCGATAATCTTCGGGTCAAGGTGGGCAAAGTCTCCGTGCTTCCCGGCAATGCACTCACCAAGCAATTCCCCAAACAGCGGCGTGCCGTAGCGCGGGAAATCTATTTTCTCGACTGCATGTCCTTCTTGCATGAGGCGTTCGGCAAGAAGACGGGATTGCGTCGCCTTCCCTGCTCCATCGATGCCATCAATGACGATGAGTTTTCCAATCATGACGAGGGTGCGTGCATCTTCTCGTTGTAGCCTCCGGCAACCGTGAGTTCAGCTTTAATCGGAGGATGAGCTTCGTAGTTATGGAGCTCAACATGCTCCGGGCGGAAAGTGTCGAGCGAGGTTGTCTCGTCGCTAAGCGAGACAGTAGGAAGTGGCTTTGGTTCGCGCGTAAGCTGCTCACGTACCTGCTCTTTATGATTCTCGTAGATGTGCAAATCACCAAACGTATGCACGTACTCACCTGGTTCGCGACCAAGTATCTTTGCGATGATGACTGTGAGGAGCGCGTAGCTTGCAATGTTGAACGGAACACCAAGGAAGATATCGGCACTTCGCTGGTAGAGCTGGAGACAGACCTTTCCGTTTTTTATGTTGATCTGATACATATTGTGACAAATCGGGAAGCGTACTCCCTGTCCTGGAGCCGCCATGTTGTAGAGGTATTCAGGATTCCAGGAGGTGACGAGAGTGTTGTGCGCATCAGGATCACGGCGCAGTTCCTCAATAGCCCACCCAAGCTGGTCTATGGTCCGACCATCTTTCCCTTGCCACTTGCGCCAGTGCTCACCATAGATATGCGGGAGGTTGCCGTGTGCTTCTGCAAATACCTCATCGCTCGTGAGTTTCTCGATGAATGCTTCTTTGGTCATCTCGGGAAGACCTTCCGCCTTCACTTTCTCGACATATATCTTGTACGGGTAATCATCCCAGATATGAACGCCTTTCTTTGCAAGGTATGCGACGTTCGTATTTCCGGAGACGAACCAGTACAACTCTTCAAGAACGCCTTTCCAGAAAACTTTCTTTGTCGTGAGCAGCGGAAATCCTTGTGAGAGGTCAAAACGAATCTGGCGCCCAAAGACGCTATACGTCTTCACCCCGGTGCCTTTATCTACCTGCTCCTCGCCGTTTTCAAGAACGTCGCGGAGCAGATCCAGATACTGATGCTCGGGGTGGCGCAGAGACATGGTTACTTCTTCTTGCGACGCACAACCTTTTTCTTCGCCGTTGGGAAATGATTTGAGTTCTTGCTGTCAAAGCGACCGTGACCGTCGTAACCCTTGGAAGTCTTCCCAGTAAGACGCGCGAACATAAGCTGTGCGACTTCCATGCCAGGACGAAGTATGAGAGGGACATTGTTCGTGTTCACAAGCTCAAACGTTGGGTAGAAATGATGACCCGGATTAAAGAGCATTGCGGTGTTGTGAACGACGAGTCCTGCACGAGCGAGGCTGCTCTTCCCCGAAAGAAGGATGAGATGCTCGTGGTCGACACCGATGAACTCCTTCTGTTTTCCAAGAACACTCTCACCTGGGTGAAGAATGAACGCTTCGCCGTCTTTAACCTTTATGGTGCGGGTCTTTGGATACTTTTTATTTGCCGGATCGATAGCAGTCGTTGAGTGGCGGTCAGTGACCTGAAACTCATTTCCCAAGGTCACGTCATAACTTGCCATCTGCAGGCGCTTTTTACTGAACGGGCGAATAACGATAGAACCGTTCTTGATTCCCTTCTCGATGTCGATGTCGCAGAGAAACATAGCTAATGGGTTAGTCGATGACGAATATTTTATCCGTGCCGTAGTAATCGGGCCAGTTCTGATTGTAATACGCGAACATGCGCTCGAGGCGGTCTTGCGGAAGCTCCGCAACGCCAAGCCGCCCCATGAGCTCATCAATCTCCTCGCGCGCCTGCGTAATTTCTCCCTCACTTCCTACGACGCGCTCAAACTCGGCGAGGTAGCCATAGCCTGCATTCTTATCAAGGCAAACGGCAAACGGCCCCGAAATATATTCCTCACGTGAGCGTGACCACTTTGCCTGGTACTCATACCCTGCACTGCGCACCAGTGCATCGAGTTCCGCGAGCGTAAGAGTAACCGGCTCTTCAATCTCAAGACGTGCAACACCGTTTGAACTTGAGTCGTCCCCAACCGAAGCCTTCAGTACCATTCTTGCTTCCCCATCGGCTTCACGGGTGCGCACCGAGATCTTTCTCCCTTCGGAGGCAATACGCTCCATCTTTGCGCGTACCTCATCTGAAACGTGCGGGGAAAGTGTCGCCACCAATGTTGCAATGTCACCACCTTCGAAATAGTGGTTCAGCTGTGTATGCGAAGACTTCATAGAACATGCAGGGTCGACTTCCTGAAGGCGTGCACGAAGTGCGTCCGCAGCTTCTTTCGTTCCGAGAAGGCATTTCACTTCGACCTCGTATGTGTCCGCCATAGTCCTGCTAGTATACGGCAGATGACTGAAAGCACGAGAGTTGACGGCCCCGCTGAACTATCGGCTCTTATGGCTTCCTATAAGGGTTTCGTAACCTATGTCCCGCTTCGTGGCGAAGTCCCTTTTCTTGACTACCTTTCTCTTCCCGAAGACGCCGTAAAGTACCAAATAGCACCTCGCGCTTCACTTGACCCTATGGAGGAAGCGAATATTGCCCGACGTCTCATGGGAGACCTTCCAACCTGTATCCTGGTTCCTGGCCAAGAGTTCGATGCCGCAGGAACGCGACATGGCCGTGGTGCTGGTTGGTACGACCGCTTCCTCGCTCTAGTGCCGCGAGACTGGAAACGGGTAGGAGTCTGTTTTGGCTCACAGTTCTCAACGACTCCTCTCTCTCGAGAAGCGTGGGATCAAACGATGGATATGGTGGCAGTCATACAGGATGGGTCTGTTACTGTATATCAATCTTCATGAATCGCTTCCCCTACGTTGGTTCAGGCTATCTCTTTCTTATACACGACGGGGAAATTCTCTTACAGCGTCGAGCGAATACTGGATTTGAAGACGGAAACTACGGTGTTCCGGCAGGCCACCTTGATGGTAACGAAACGGCGCGCGAAGGCACTGCTCGTGAGATGCGAGAAGAGATAGGTATTACGCTTGCACCAAACGATCTTACACTTGCACATTTCATGCATCGCAAGGGTGCCAACGACGAGCGTTTCGATATCTTCTGGCACACCGAACGCTACGCGGGTGAGATTACAAACATGGAGCCCAATAAGTGCGACGACCTCTCCTGGTTCCCACTCGACGCCCTTCCTGACAATATGATGACTATGTACGCGTTGCTCTCACAAACTGGCAAAAAGGTGTTCCGTACTCAGAGTACGGTTGGTAAGCTTTAGATATGACCCGTATTTCAGCCATCGCCGCAATTGGAGCCACGACCCGCGTTCTCGGGAAGGACAACGATCTGGTCTGGGATATTCCGGAAGATCTTGAACGCTTCCGGAATCTCACCAGAGGCCACCCTGTCATCATGGGCAGGAAAACATGGGAGTCTATTCCCGCCGAACGACGTCCACTTCCGAAACGTACGAATATCGTCATCACACGACAAGCAGATTACGATGCTCCAGGTGCTATCGTCGTCGCATCCGTTGCAGCTGCGCTTGAGAAAGCACGTGCGTCTGAAGGTGCTGATGAGATTTTCGTCATTGGCGGGAGCGGTGTTTTCAAAGATGCCTTTCCGGTAACTGATCGCCTCTACCTCACGCTTGTACATGATGAAGCACCAGGAGACGTGTACTTCCCCGAGTACGGAGCATTCACTAAAGAAGTAGAGTGTCAGGAACATCTAAACCACACACCACCCTATACGTATGTGACGTTGGAGAAATGAAAAACCCCGCTTGAGGCGGGGCTTTTCGTTTTGCGAAACTACTTGACGTCGATTCCCATCGAGCGCGCCGTACCTTCAATGATGCGGTCTGCTGCTTCAGGAGAGGAGGCGGAGAGGTCCGGCATCTTCTGCTCTGCAATCTCGCGGACCTGGGCCTTTGAGAGCGAGGCGACTGCCTTACCACCCGGCTTTTGAGAACCCTTCTCCATACCAAGCTTCTTGAGGATAAGACGAGAAGCAGGCGGAGTTTTGAGCACAAAGCTGAACGTGCGGTCCTCGTAGACGGAGAGGTCGACAGGAATAATGTCGCCCATCTTGTCGCGGGTTGCTTCGTTGAACTTGTTCACGAAGTCGCCAATGTTGACGCCTGCGGGACCAAGGACGGTACCGACCGGGGGCGCCGGCGTTGCTTTGCCTGCGGGAATCTGGAGCTTAATCTTTTTTACTACCTTTGCCATATGTATTGTGTGATGACTTTACGCTAGAGCTTGCGAACCTGCAA
>CAYGFQ010000005.1:0-20268 GCA_964349285.1 uncultured Candidatus Saccharibacteria bacterium
GGATGATGGGACGCGCGATTTCCATCCGCATCTCAGAAAGCTCAAGGTGGTCCATGAACTCCTTCGCCTCCTTGATAGAGAAGTTCGTGAAGTCGACAACGTTCTTCCCGAGTCCTTTCTCTTTCTTGCCGGTCAAATAGACCCGAAGCGCCTCAGGACGAAGTCGCTTCCCTTCACAAACAGGACAGACCGCATCTGAGAACAGGGATTCCGTTCCAAGACCGTTACAGTTTGGACAAGCACCATACGGGCTATTGAACGAGAAGAGTCGCGGCTCGACCTCAGGGAAGGAAGCGCCGTCTTCAGGACAAATAAACTTCGAGGAGAGCGTTTCCATGCTCCCATCCGAGTGCTTCAACTTCACCAAGCCGTCGCTCTCTTTAAGGGCAAGCTCAAGCGCTTCGGAGAGACGCTCGCGTGCTGCTGTGGTGTTCTTTTGAAACTCCGAGACAAAGATGGAATCCACGACTGCGTCGATATCATGTCGCTTATTCCTATCAAGCGTGACTTTCTCACGAAGGGAATGCGGTGCCCCATCAATCATTACCTTCTCGTATCCTTTCCCGAGGAGGTCATAGAGGAGCTGGTAGTACTCACCTTTTCTACCAACAACAACCGGGGCGTAGACGGTGACAGCGCTCTTATCAACTGGAACCCCAAGCACCTCTTCTTTGGAGCGAGCACCCTTTGCCGCAATACGGGCCATAACAAGGCCAATCATCTCTTCCTTGGAGAGCTTAGAAATCGGGATATCGTGATGAATACAGTACGGCTGACCTGCACGAGCATAGAGAACACGCAGATAGTCATAAATCTCCGTCACGGTAGCAACGGTTGAGCGTGGGTTATTCGAACGACTCTTCTGATCTATGGAAATAGCAGGAGAAAGACCGGTGATTTCATCAACATCCGGTTTCTGCATCTGATTCAAGAACTGACGCGCGTACGCAGACAAGGATTCCACATACCGACGCTGCCCTTCAGCAAAAATGGTGTCGAAAGCGAGTGAAGACTTCCCTGATCCCGAAAGACCAGTGATAACCGTCATCGTGCCGCGCGGCAACTCCACTGAAAGATTCTTCAGGTTATGGGTACGAGCGCCCTTCACGGAGATCCAGTCTCCGCCCATCGCTTGCTCGTGCTTTTCTTTCTTGGCTTTTGGCATGGGAAATGCCTGTCCGTGGTGGGACAGGTACGGGAGCGAGTATAGCATATCGCCCTACTACTTACGCACTACACCTACACACCTTTAGGACGAGAGATTGGAAAGAAGAATGCGTTCCATCCGAGAGACTATTTCCTCTACAGAGACTTCAGCCTTCACGAGATATTCGTTTGCTCCAAGTGCGAGTGCTCGGTCTTTATCGCTTGCTTGCCCGAGGTTTGAGACCACGATAACCGGCGTATTCTTGTACTCATCCTCGCGCTTACGAATAGACTCAAGCACGGCAAATCCATCCATGGTCGGGAGCATAAGATCAAGAAGCACGATGACGGGTCGGTGCTTTTCAAAGAGTGCGAGTGCTTCGTTGCCATCTGAGGCATACACCGTCTCATACTTACCAGCGAACGAGTGACCAAGGAGATTCTTTAGAATCGGGTCGTCCTCAACAACGAGGATGTAGCGGGTGTCCGACATAGCCTCAAGTATATCGTGCCTCACCCTCTTTCCGGCAAGGCTCTGGGAATAGCACCTAGAGCACCGGGAGGGAGAGGATAAACGTCGTCCCCGGGCCCTCCGTATTTGCGGCAAAGGAAAGGTCGCCGCCATGGTCAGTCGCTATAGTACGAGCAATATAGAGTCCGAGGCCATTTCCCTGGTTTTCCTTTGAAATAGCGTTTGGTGCCCGGTAGAAGCGCTCGAAAATATTCCCCCGCACTTCAGGCGGTATACCTATGCCCGTATCCTTCACACGAATGAAGACACGTCGCTCAGCAGACTCAATCGAAAGACGCACGGTGCCGCCTGCAGGCGTGTACTGCAGCGCGTTATCAATAAGGTTACTCAAAACCCACTTAATGCGCTCACGATCAGCTCGAGCTGGCGGGAGCGGACTCTCGCTTCGTGCGTAGAAGAGCGAGACCTGTCGCTCTTTTGCAAGAGGTTCAAAATCAGCAGCAAGTTCCTGCAAAACAAGATCGAGATCAACAGGTTTGAAATCGTACTTATACTTCCCAGACTCAATCGAGGAGATATCCAGGAGAGTTCCAACAATAGCAACGAGGTCCCGACTCTTATCGGTTGCACTTTTCACGAGCTCCATCTGATTCTCCGTGAGATTTTCTTTCTGAAGAGCCTCAAGTGCCCAGCGAATACCCGTGAGCGGCGTTCGAAGCTGATGCGCAGCCGTTGATATAAAGTCTGACTTCACACGGGAGACTTCGACATCTCGTTTATGTGAGTCATCGACACGATCCATGAACGAGGTAAACGACTTTGAAAGCGATTGAATCTCTGTAGGAACTGAATCGAACTCCGGTACTTCCTGGCGCTGTCCACTCGAGGTATAGGAGTTCATCGCGTTCACAATCCTCTGGAGAGGCTTTGCAACGAACTCGCCAATAACCCAGAAAATACCTCCCGCAAGAACCAGGGTGAGGATGAGAAGCACAATCAATCCACCGAGCAAGAGCATCTGCAGTTCGTCTTGTATCTCAAGCGCAAGCTCTATAGGAAGGAGGTCCCCAAACGCACCACGCAGGTACGCCATGAGGAAGATGAAGCTTGCCGAGGCAACAGCAATGGCGACCAGAAGGACCAGGCCAAGAAGAAGGCGGAAACTCATGAACTAAATTCTATCACCTACGACCGCGACGTTTTGGCTTCTTTGCTCCAACGGGTTCGATGCCCTCAAGCTTATACAGCTCATCACGAATCAAGGCGGCGGTCTCAAAGTCGAGGTTCTCGACCGCTTCGCCCATACGAGCACGAAGATCTTTCACGACTCCCTCGGGATCAAGCTCATACACGCGTCGGTCGACTGAAAGCAGCTCCGCAACCGTTTTATCGTGTTCACTGCGCATGCTCTCAGCAATATCTCGAATCTCCTTCTTAATGGACTGCGGCGTAATGCCGTGTTTCTCGTTATACGCGAGCTGAATAGCACGACGACGATTGGTCTCAGCAATAGCGCGCTCAAGAGAGCCGGTCATCACGTCTGCATAGAGAATGACGCGCCCCAACACGTTACGAGCGGCACGTCCAATCGTTTGTATGAGTGAGGTCTCGGAGCGCAGGAACCCTTCCTTGTCTGCATCGAGGATACCGACCAACTCCACCTCAGGAAGGTCGAGGCCTTCACGAAGGAGGTTCACACCAACGAGAATATCGAATTCACCTTTACGGAAGTTCGTGAGGATATCAATACGCTCAATGGTCTTAATGTCTGAGTGCAGGTACTCCGCCTTAATCTTGCGCTCCTTCAGGAACTCGGCAAGATCTTCTGCCATCTGTTTCGTTAAGGTCGTTGCAAGGACCCGACCGCCTCGAGCAATGACGGTCTCCGTCTCGGTAATGAAATCTGCTATCTGGCCCTTGTACTCGCCCGTCTCTGCAATGGGACGCACAACAAGCTCAGGGTCGATGAGTCCGGTCGGGCGAATAATCTGCTGCACCACCTGACCTTCTGGCGGCACGCTTTTCTCCTTCTCATAGGGCCCCGGTGTTGCAGAGGTATAGATGCACTGCCCCACACGCTCTTCAAACTCATTGAACATGAGCGGACGATTGTCGCGTGCCGAGGGCAAACGGAAGCCGTGCTCGATGAGGTTATCTTTTCTCGAGCGGTCACCAGCAAACATGCCACCTATCTGCGGCACCGTCACATGCGACTCGTCGATAATGGTCAGGAAGTCGGGGGAACCGTCTTTCTTCTTGGGGAAATAGGAAAGAAGGGTGTGTGGTGGCTCTCCAGCACTTCTGCCATCAAAGTGACGCGAGTAGTTCTCAATACCAGACGTGTAGCCTATCTCACGAATGAGAGCCAAGTCATGCAGGGTGCGACGCTTGATGCGCTCAGCCTCAAGAAGCTTCTCTTCTCGCTTGAACTTCGCAAGCTGTTCATCAAGCTCTGTCTTAATGTCTTCAAGAGCACGATTGCGGTCCTCCTCGCTCGTGACGAAATGCTTGGTAGGGAAGACAAACAACGTGTCAGGTTCAGCAGTCTTTGCACGTGAGACGGGGTCAAGGCATTCAATCCTCGAAAGCATCTCGCCATCAAAGGAGAGTTTGTAGATGACCTGCTCGTTCACGGGCATGAGCTCAATTGAGTTCCCTATGGCACGGAAGGTACCGGGAAGTAAGTCAGCATTTGTGCGTTCAAAGTAAATCTTGATGAGTTTCCGAATGAGGGCACTGCGGTTCTCCTCCTTCCCTGCCTCGAGTTTCAAAATGGCTTTCGCATATTCTGCAGGTGAGCCGAGGCCGTAGATGGCGGAAACCGAAGCCACGACAATAACGTCCTTGCGGGTAAGCAGGGACTGCGCTGTTGCATGGCGCAACCGATCAATCTCGGCGTTTATCTGCGCCTCTTTCTCGATATACGTATCGGAGTGCGCAATATACGCCTCCGGCTGGTAGTAGTCGTAGTAGGAGACGAAGTAGTGCACCGCATTTTCTGGGAAGAACTCTCGATACTCCTGTGCAAGCTGTGCAGCAAGCGTTTTGTTGTGCGCGAGGATAAGGGTTGGCTTCTGTACTTCGTTGATGATATTCGCAACCGTATACGTCTTCCCCGTTCCGGTAGCACCAAGCAAGGTCTGGTGTCGTAGACCTTCTTTGAGACCTTTGGTGAGCCCTTTAATAGCTTCCGGCTGGTCGCCAGCGGGAGGAAAGGGGATGTGGAGCTTAAATCCGTCCATAGGCATCTATGAATTCTGCACGATACGTCGCGAATGTGCCATGGTGTATTGCTTCCCTTGCTCCATCCACAAGTCTCAGAATGAATCCAAGGTTATGCATCGAAGCAATGACTTGCCCGAGCATCTCTCCTGAACGAAGCAGGTGCGAGACATACGCTTTGGTGAAGTGCTCGGTACCCGGGATGACCGTTTCCGGATCAAGCGGCGAGAAATCACTTTGAAACTTCTCATTCGTGAGATTGATGACTCCCCGTCTTGTATAGATAGAGCCATGGCGACCATGGCGAGTCGGTGCAACACAATCGAACGTATCCACACCAGCAGCAATGGAGTTCAACAGATCAATAGGTTCTCCAACTCCAAGTCCATGGCGTGGCATCTCCTCCGGCAGTTCATCAAGTGCTGCAAGTGCAAGTGCGAGCATGCTTTCATTTCCCTTTCGTGAAAAGGAGCCACCAAGACCAAATCCATCAAAACCCATCTCCGCAATTGCTTTGGTGCTCTCGCGACGAAGATCTTCATACTGCCCGCCCTGGCCAATGCCATAGATACCCTGGGTACGATTGGCTTCGATATTCTGTCGGTGCGCTTTCAACGAACGATCTGCCCAGCGATGGGTACGAAACATAGCTTCCTTCTGATACTCATACGGCTCCTCTTGTGAGGTACATTCATCAAAGGCAAAGAAAAGATCAGCACCAAGTGCATGCTGAAGCTCAACCGAACGCTCAGGCGTAAAGCGATGCAACGATCCATCGATATGTGAGGTGAAGGTAACGCCCTCCTCGTCCACAATAGCCAACTGACCATGCTGACTTTGCACATCCTCATCAAAGACTGCGGTACCAGCTTCAGCGCCACGCTTATCTTCCTCGCGTATACGCGTCACTCGGCGCTTCATAGACGCTCCAAGGGAAAACACTTGGTAGCCACCTGAGTCAGTGATGGTCGGTCCCTGCCAACTCATAAACGAGCCAACACCGCCAGCATTTTTCACGATGTCTTCGCCTGGCTGCAGGTAGAGGTGATAGGTATTCGCTAACACCACTTGAGCACCAAGACCCTTCACCACCTCAGGTAGCACGCCCTTCACATTCGCCTTAGTTCCCACCGGCACAAAGGCAGGCGTCTGTATGTTTCCTCGTGGAGTACGAAGAAGACCCGCTCGGGCTTTTCCTTCGCGGGCTTCTATTTGAAACGTAACCGGGCGACTCATCGCCCTACACTAGCACTTTACTCGACCGAGAGCAGCTCGACGTCGAAGATGAGAGTCGAGTTTGCAGGAATAGGCCCAACGCTTCGAGAACCGTATCCGAGCTCTGCCGGGATAACGAGTCGGCGCTTGCCGCCTTCCTTCATACCCGCAATACCCTGATCCCATCCGGCAATGACTTCACCAGCACCAAGCACAAAGGAGAAGGAGCCACCGTGATTGGCAGAGGCATCGAAGACCGTACCGTTTTCGAGCTGACCAACATAATTCACCGTAACCGTCTTGCCTGCGACTGCTTCTGCACCTGTTCCGACTGTTTCGTCCGTAACCATAAGAGTTGCTTGTTTGTTATCCTGCGTTTCCGTCGGAAACGCGTCTGCTGGTGCTGACTCAAACGGAGCGAACACCCATGATCCGAGGAACATGAACGAGAGCGCTACGACGACTGCAAGCGTGACGGCGATTCCGGTGGAAATATTCATATGCCTATGAGTATAGCAGGGCCAGACCCCTTGGCACCTTCCCCTGGGTACAACGGTTAGAAGGAAAGATAGCGCTTACGTATGCCCTGTTCCACCTCGTTTCGGTCCCGGCCATAGGTGAGGTAGGAGAGCTCACGCAGGTCATTGACCTGGTCTTTGTTGCCTTTCACCGGCGGCAGGGTCGTTATGTTGAAGGGCTTTTGTGGCACACCGTTTGCAAGAATCTTGAGGTAGGCGTTGTAGTTTTCGATATTCACGAAGTCGAGAGACTGGAAGACCGGAGCAAATTGTTTCGCAAAGAACTCGCCATCTTCTTCACCCACCCGGAAGACTGCCATTGAGCCCACGTTACCAAACACTGCATCACGAATCTTTTCATCAATCTGTTTCAAGAACTGGTGCGCAATCGTGAGCGCTAGTTTGTACTTACGAGCTTCGGAGAGGATGCCCGGAATAGAGGTCGTCGTGATGTTCTGGAACTCATCGATATAGAGATAGAACGGTGGGAACTCTTTCCCGGGAGAGTCTGCACGCGAGAGTGCTGCCATGAAGAGCTTACCAACGAGAATAAGACCGAGGAGGTTTGCATTGCGTTCTCCCAAGCGTCCCTTCGAAAGATTTACTAAGAGAATCTTCTTCGTATCCATAATCTCGCGGAAGTTGAAGGAGGAGTTCTGCTGACCAATGATAGGACGCATGAAGTCGTTTGCCGTGAAGTCATCGAACTTGTTCGTGATATACGGCACGATGTTCTGGAGTGAAGCCTCACCTTCTGCTCGCGTTGCAATCTCAGTCCAGAACTGATTCACGACCGGGTTATTCGAGCGAGCAAGCTTACTGTTACGGAACGAAGAGTTAGAGAGCACCCGAGCGATATCAAGCATGGTTGAGCCTGAAGCAGGATCTTCCATGACAAGCAGCGTCGCGTTACGGAAGTACTGCTCGAAGGCAGGGCCCATCGACTCAGGCACATCGCCATAGAGACGCTTAAAGATAGCCAGGAGCTCGTTCACGATGAACGTCTTCTGTTCCGGGAAGCGTGGATCGTATTCAAGGAGGTTCAAGCCGAACGGCCGGTCGATATAGGCAGGATCAAAGTAGATAACATCCTCATAGCGCTCCGGAGGAATAGCAGCAAGGACATCCAAGATGTCGTTACCGTGTGGATCAATAAAGCAGACACCGTTTCCAGCTTGTATATCCTGCTCTATGAGCGTCTTCATAAAAGACGTCTTACCGGTACCAGTTTGTCCGACCACATAGAGGTGGCGCATGCGATCTTGCGCTGTGAGTCGCACTGGGGTCTCGGTACCACGGTAGTGGTTTATCCCGAGCAACACGCCATCCTGACTCTTGGGAAGATCCAAAGGAGCTGAGGCCTGCGTAAAGCGAGATTGCTTCAAGTGCGGCGTCTCCTTCATGCCCTTAGGTGGGAAGTGGTACATCGCGGTGAGCTCACGAATAGAAAGCGGCATCATCGCTGAGGGCACGAACATTCTCCAGGAGTAACGCTTTGCAAGCGTACGCGCTCCACTTCCCTTCACCCGCTTCCAAGCAAGTCGGTTCCCTTTCGTACTTTCATACTGGTTAAAGGTTGCCTCAAGCTCGTGGAGCATCTGCTCGGTGCGCACCTGATCAGTCGAGGAAGCGATAATGCGGATATTGGTCTCGGTCATCGCACCAGAACGCTTCTTTTCAACCGACTCAATAGTCGCCTCATCAACAAAAGAATCATGCTCTTTCTTTGAGCCACGGAAAATCCAACGGAACTCGCGCCATAGTTCAGCAAGAAGGTTGTCGCTTATCTGAAACGCATAGTAGCGAGATTCACCCTTGCGTAGCGCCTTCAAGATACGGCGATAGACACTGTCGTACTTACCAACTTTAGGACGTATAACAAACTGCACGGCAGCGCCTTGGCCCTCGCCCTGGAGTTTTGCGAACGCATTCAACAATGAATTAACTGGGTCGACATCAAACTCAGCATAATCTTTCAACGAAAGCGGGTGTGCTCGCACCAACGAAGCGACGGAGCCCATGGTGTATCCATCTTGGGCGAAGATGTTGTAGTCGTTTGGCTGACTCTTCACAATTGCACCCGGGAAAATGGAAATGACCTGCTTCTCAAACAAGTCGCGACGACCATTGGGGACTGAAGCATAGAAGCGAAGATGCGGGTCATCTGCCGGAACGGCAAGCTCCATGGTGAAGTGCGTCGGCTCTCCTGAATACGCCTCTTCAACGGCCATCATGCCGGCATAGAACTGCTCCATTGCCGAGACGAGCTCTTTGAAGTGTTTGTAGCGCTCGTCGCGATCGGGGTCGGACATAGGCTCAGGGAGCGCAACCTCATACAAGGTCATGTGGAGCACCTTCCACTGCGCCTCATTCTTCCCAAGCCCCTTAATCGGAAGTCCCGCAATGATGTAGGCCACAAGCACACGATGGAAATCGTCCTCGAGGTGCGGATTCTTTAACTTCGTGAGCACACTGAAGGCGTTATGAATGCCTCGCTCGTCGATAAGTCGACGAAGCTCCTGCATGACCTCGTCATCAGCCTCAGGCTCCAGTTTTAGCGCAATATCATGCGCTTCTCCGGTGCTCATCTGATACTCCGGCGTGAGCACGTGCTCAGCAGGCGTCTTCACATAGTGCGTCAGACGTTCACGCACGACCTCCTCACGAGGTTTCTGCTGCCGCAGACCCGCAAGCTGGCGCTCCTTCGCCTCCACCTGCGCGCGCAGGTGCTGGAGTTCTTGTTCGTGTGTTGAGAGCGGTTGGACCGGTCCTTCGTACTGCATCGCCCCTAAGTATACCCTGCGCTTTCGGGGCTAGAGACGCTCACGCAGTGGAAACACTGCTCGCTTACGCGACCTTCTTTATGCCTCCAAAGAGCCAGTTCACGAGCGCGAGCACGACGGAGAAGATAAGTGCAACCCAGAAGTTATCGACGGAGAAACCAGGAACAATGGCTCCTGCAAGCATGATAAGGAGCGCGTTTATCACGAGCGAGAAGAGCCCGAGCGTCAGGAGGTTAATTGGAAGCGTGAGGACAAGGATAATCGGCTTTATGAATATGTTGATGAGCGCGAGCACCACCGCAAGCACGAGGGCGCCGATTAAGGTCACCTCGACTCCGGGTATAAGGTAGGCAGCAAGCAGAATAGCAACCGCAGAGACAATCCAGTGAATAAGGCTCATGAACGTGGGTGTTAGATAGTAACGGGAACTAAGAATGCGCTTGTATGCATGAAGCGCTAGTGAAGCATAGCAGAGATCCTTCTAGTGCTGCGCTTATACGACGAACTCCTTCCACTCATAATCCCGAAGGGTAATGAGGTCCAATTCCTTTGGGTATTCGTTCATAAGAGCCAGTATCGTACCTGGCTCATGGTGCGCATTCTTATACTGCTTGCTCTCAAAGTGACAAATAACCCGAACTCCCATGACGCCAAGCCCCTCTCCAACCTTGCCATCGTCATTTGAGTAATAAAATGTTGAGAGCGCATGAGCACCTGCTGAACTCCCCGCAACAGTCTTCCCTTCGATAAGTTCCTTGAAATCGGGATAGCGCTTCAATACCTCAATAAGCTTATCGTTATCTCCTCCATTCAAAAGAAGAGCGTCGGCACGCGAGAGCTGCCACCGTAAATCGTGCTTCGACGCTTGCACGAACGTAAGCTCCTTCTCTGGTGCAGCTTCCCGCAAGAGTTCGCAGTGATCGGCAAAGGTTTGGGGAATCTTCTTCTCATCCGTCGAGGCAAAGTAGGAAAGTACAATGGTCGCGCGGTGTGGAAGGCGTTTTACTATCTCTCGATAAAAACCTAGATTCGAGTCGTTTCGTTCCCGGGTATAACCGCCATGGAGAATGAACGTGGTCATATTCCTTTTCGTTCCAAGAACTTCTTACCATGCCCGATACCTCCTGTAGTAATTGGGACTCCAGAAGCGCAGAGCGGACACTCTGCCTCGTCGTAGGTCTCCGCAGGAATCTCTGCAAGCCAGGCAAGTGGGGCTCCAACTGTCTCGCTCGTAATGGCTTGCGTATCACGATTGATGATTACACACACCCGAAGAATATTTCCACCAGCATCGCGAATTGGCTTCACGGTCCTACGCACTGAGAGACCGGTTGCGGTGGTGTCCTCGATAAGTAATACATTCTTACCGGCAACGAGCTTGTCGTACCCGCGTTTGAATATCTGATTCTCCTCCTTATCTTTCTCTGTATACACTGACACTATTTCCCTACCGAGCATCTTAGAAAGATGGAATGCCGTCCATTGACCAAGGATGACTGCTCCCATGGCCGGAGAAACGACAACGTCTATCGGGAGGTTTTTATTCTTTTCTGCAAGAAGTTCTCCTATACGCGAGGTCTCAAGAGGATGAGTCAGCAATGCATCCTTGTTTACGTAGACGCTCATATGCCTTCCCGACGTACCCACAAAGTGACCACCGGTAATGACTGCCCCGACCTTCTTCAAAATAGCTACAACTTCCTGCTCCCTGCCCGTAGAAAAACCCATGCGTGCCATTAACGTCGCATGGTACCACCCTTAGCGCACCCTATTCACAGGTGCTTAGCAAGATACTTTGAAATGTGCGCAGCTCCATAAATATTCGAGGACACACTCGTGATTTGATCCTGGAGTCCTGCAAAGAAAAGGCCTTGGACTGGCGATATGCCGCGACGATGAACAGGAGCACCATTCTCGTCCACCGCTCCCGGGATATGGATCCAAGAGAGATTATTCTTGAAACCGGTCGCCCAGATGACGCTCTCGTACTCTGCTTTGCTTCCGTCGTCAAAAACAATTGCACTACCTTCAACTGCTGCAACGCCTGGCCGCCTTGCAATCGTACCTACCGCAAGTGCTCGATGAAGATCGCGCCCAACGACCGGATCAGGGCCGCGACGAACTAGTTTCCGAAACCAGGAATCAGACGGAATGTAATGAAACCCGAGGTGTTCTCCCCACCAGTAGAAGCTCTTCCCGAGGATACGGCGCGGTATAGCAAACGGCACGTGGTGCATAGCTATCTCAACGTCATGGGAGCTCGATAGCTCGACCGCAATTTGTGCGGCAGAATTTCCATTCCCCACAACAAGTACGCGTCCGGGAGGGATCTGTCTCGGATTCTTATACATTGCTGAGTGCAAGGAGAAAACATTGGGTATATGTTCGGGCACAAATGGAGGAATCCTGGGAGACGAGTAACCAGCTGCGATAACCACCTGTTTTCCGTAGTAGGACCCTTGCGAGGTTTCTGCAGTAAAGAACGATGTGTCTTTCGTGAGCTTGGTTACCTTAGCTCCCATTATCAAGGGGAGTTCAAAGTGCTTTGCGTAGCGCCCAAGGTAGTCAGCAAACTCATCCTTAGTGGGACATGCTCCTGCCTGCCCTTCAAACGGAAGACCAGGAAGGGCACTGAAACAGCGAGGAGTGAAGAGCGTGAGACTGTCGTAATGAGCGCGCCAACGCGCACCAAGTTCTTTCTCTGCCTCAAGAATCATTAACGAACGTTCCTGTTTTTTTACGAGCGCACCAAGCGCAAGTCCCTGTTGGCCTGCGCCGATGATAAGGACATCAACCGGTTCTTTCATGCTTCGCCTGAAGTGCGACGAGGAAGAAAGGAGCGGAGTTCGTTTCGACGAAGAACAAGAAGTGCAATGCTGCCGAGCCAAACGAGGACTGCAGCGACGAAGAGTCCGCCCCCGTCGTTATTTGGATCGGTCCCCAGAGGAGTGAAGAGATGGAAAGAAACCGCACCTGTCATGATGACAAACGCTATAGCAGCACCCAGTACTGAAAGCTTCCGGAGTGCCGGAATAAGTCCGAGAAGCAGAAGCGTTGAAGCAAGAAGCTCCGCTGAGCCTATGACGTACTGGCTAAAGAGCCCACTCTGGGAGAAGAGACCGGGGAACCCCAAGGTACCTGCCCACGCATCGAGCTTCCCAAAGATGACTTGCGTCTTCTCGTGATTAATAAACTTGTAGCGGAGTGAGTCGAGGAAGATGCTCGAAACGAAAAGCGATATCACGACCGTGAACGCTGAGGTGAGAAATCTTTTCATAGAGTTAGTTATGTTGCTACGTGACGGCCCGGGCGATGCATGACTGCAAGCGCAAGTGCCATAAACGCTATCGAGAGATCACGGAAGATGACCTGGAAATCATTCAGGTTAAAGAGCACGATAACTACGAGCATCACCGTTGCAATAAGAGACGGTATAAACACCCGCTTTCCTGAGAGAATCCAAAGACCAATCGCAACTTCGACAATCCCAAAGGCATGCAAGACACCAAGACCTGGGAGGATATCACGCACGAAACCCGGGAAATACCCAATCCAAGCATACGGATCAAAGACCGCGTTTATAGGCGGATACAGAAACGCGAACGCGACTCCAAGACGGAGGAAGATATCAACGCTTCTACTGACAGCCATATGCTATTGGACAACAATCGTGCCACGATCGCTTGAAGCGACGTGATTGTGATACTCCCACGTTCCTGTCTTAGTGAACGTGAAGGAGAAGGTGTTCCCACGTGCGCACTGATCAAACGTGGTGTTCGTGGTGTCCGGGCAGTGTTCACTCCTCGTCGTGCCCGAGTAGATGGTGTGGCTCGGATGCTCATCGGATGCGACCCACATCTCGCCACCACCCTGATTGATAAACGTGACGGTTGCTCCCGCAGGAACAGTCATGGTCGAAGGAGAAAAACCATCAGCGGTGTAGCGAACGGTAAATGCTGACACACTAGCGCCTGCCCCGGGTGGGGTATCAGCAACGGTACCTGTCTCCTCACTAGTCGTCTGCTGCGCTTCTTCGCTCGGGAGTGGAGCTTGCGGTGCTGGAGCTTGGCCCGCGAGGAAATACCAACCAAGGCCAAGTACAATAAGAACGATAACAACCCACAGTACGGGATTTTTCATAGGTGCTTAGTGGTTATTCGTGTGAATATTACCTGCCGTAGAGTATACACCTCGAAAGATGGGCTATCATGGTGCTATGGCGCATATCTCCCAGGAAGAACAGCAGCAGAAACTTTCTGAAGCTGCACTGAAGGTGCCCCTTGGCGCTCGCTATGTGCATTACAAGAATGCTGATCGTGCCTATGTGATAACAGGCCACGCACTTCTTGAAGCAACAGACGAAGCTGCAGTTATCTACACAAGTGACTACGGGAATCGAACACCGTTCATTCGCCCACTCTCCGACTTTCTCGCGCTCGTCGACGTTGCAGGTGCGCAGGTTCCGCGCTTTAAGAAAGTCTAATGACTACATTGGCTGCGGAGCCGTTGGCATTGCATCTGCAGAGAACTCCGTGAAGATAACGGTTGCAGGCGGCGTGAACTTCGAAGCATCCGGTATCCAGGGACTGCAGGAATAACGTACCGCTGCATTTGGATCGATACCCTGACTCTCCGCTGAGTTTCCAGCAGCCTCTGCCTTTACCTTCACTCCCTGTGGAAGAAGGTCACTCCAAGAGTAAATGTACCCTCCGGTCTGAATCATGTGCGCGCTTATCTCGCGATCACCGAAGGAAGCGGGTGTTGCAACGAAATCAACGCGTACCTCACCTCCAGAAATATAGACGGTACCTTCTGCTGGAGACTCCGGTGTGTCGACATTCACGGTGCAGGTCGAGGAGCCACCAAGCGCCATGAGCTGTCCGAACGTTCCCGATGTTGTCTCACTTCCACTCTGCTCTTGCGCAGGTGCGCTTGCGTTTGGTGTTGTCGAGAGATACCAGGCGCCTGCGCCAATGACGACCACAGCGACAACGACTCCGATGATGGTGTTAATACTCATACGTTCGTAGTTATCCGATAACATTACTTAGTATACCTCCGGTTTTTTGGAGATACGCTACTAGCTTGTCGTGCCGTCGAAATGCTCCTCAGCAGCCATCGCTTCTTCTTTGGTGACGTGGACCGTACCATGCTTGTGCTCAGGCGGAACATAGAGCGTATACAGCTTCATGGCATCACTTGCTGAAGTGTTGATGAGGTTATGCTTGGCGCCTGCTGGAACAATGATGACCGAGCCATCAGTGATAGGGTGTTCAACGCCATTGAGAATGGCCTTGCCTTCCCCTTCCTCAACACGAAGAAACTGGTCCTTGTCGTGGACTTCTTCGCCTATCTCCTCTCCTGCCGCAAGGCTCATAACGACAAGCTGCAAACGGGTGTCGGTATACAGAACTTTGCGGAAGTTTTCGTTCTCCAAGGTGAGTGCTTCGATGTTGGCTATATATCCGTTCATAGGTGATTGGTTAGCGGTCTTCTTATTTTAATACGATTAAGACGGTTCCGATAACCGTCAACACAACGCCAAGAATGCTCTTCCAGGTGAGCGCTTCGCCGAGGAAGAGTGCTGCGGCAATGATGACAATAACCACGCTCATCTTGTCGATAACCGCAACAGCACTTGCCGGGCCCTCGCGAAGTGCCATGAAGTAGAGAATCCAGGAAGCAGCTCCAGCAAGAGCGGCAAGGAGAATGAAGAGCCAGGACCTCCCGCTCCAGGAAGCGGGATCAAAGCCATTGAACTTGCCGAACGCAAAGCCTGCAACAACCAGTATCGCGGCCATAACAACGCCACGCACAATCGTCGCCAAGGTTGGATCTATGTCTTTAAGACCAATCTTACCGAAGATGGCAACGAAGGCAGCTGCCACTGCCGATCCTGCTGCGAGGAGCATCCACATACACAAAGTATACCTCGTGCCTACAATGTTGCGCCTCTCTTTTTCCTGGCGTACGATGCACGTCTCTCGGGCCTAGCTTCGAAAGGAGGTGAATCCCTATGCTGCAGGCATACGAACGGAGAGAGATTTGGAGCGATGGAAGGCTCCAAATCTGGGAACGGCGCGCAAACGACGTGTGGACGCTGCTTGTGGATCATTGCGAATTCCACGACCAATACGGCCCGTACGCCAGACGCTGACGCCGCAACCGAATAAGGGGTGGTTCCGCGTCGCTTTGGTGGCGCGGAACCCTCTTCTTTTTATACGGTTGCTACTTCAATACTCCCACGCACAAACTCTCTCCCGGCGCATCTGCTGCCATTGCTTCAGCATTCAGGAGGAAACTGAATCCGTAACACTTGGGAGCTGAGTTAGAAAACTCTTCAGCCATTTCTGGAGTTACAAATCCCGGTGAGGACGTATAGGTTCGTACAAAGAAAAGACCAAGAACGATAAGCACGACGATGAGACCTGGAATAAGGTATTTGTTCATGTTCATGATGGTATCACAAGCAATTGCCTGCCAGTGCCGGTCTAAAATGTTGACCACGAGAAGTCTGATGATAGGCTGTCTCGGTTCGCATTGGAGACGGTTATGACTACTGAAGATCTTTCTCGGGCCCTTTCGGCATTCGCTCGTCTGGCGCCCGATCCTGCCTACCCTTGGCCGGCCGCGAAGAAATACCCAAATCTCTCAATGGCACTCAATGAGGCTTTTGGGTCGAGCGGCCGAACAACGCCGGGTCTGGCAACGGGAATCCTCCGATTTGTCCAAATCGTAAACGACGGTCGCAGGACGAAACTTCACCGAGAGCTGACAGAGCTCCTGGCCTGACAACAGATCCACGGACACGGTGGGCGGCCCTTACACAAGGGTCGCCCACTTACTTTTATTCGTTACTGGGGTGGTGTTGGAACTTTATCTTGCTGCCACAACCTCGATTTCAAGACTAGCTCCAAGCGGGAGAGCCGCTACACTATCCTTAACCGTCTAATTGAGTGTCCGAAGAACGGGGGTCAGTACAAAATTCCAACAGTCAGTACTTGGAGTAAAAACAAAGGTTGAGGTGGCTGATTTGGATATACGAAACTACGCTAGGTATCTGTTACGAGAAGGAGGAGATATGGAAAAGCGTGAACTGCTTGGGTGTCTTAGAAGTAAAATCGTACTTACTAATAAAACAGTTGCCCTTACTTAAGTTTTATATCCTCCTCAAATTCTGCAATATGTGTCTCCAAACGCTCCACCACATCTAGAACGGTTAATCGTTTCTTCTCTTCCCCAGACGCTTCAAAGCCAATTCTGCCTCTTTCTAGAAGAATTAACCTATTACCATATTCTAGTGCGTGATGAATATTATGAGTGATCATCAAGGTGGTGACCTGTTTTTCTTTCACAATTTGATCTGTGATCTGTAATACCCGCTCACTTACCTTTGGATCGAGGGCAGCTGTATGCTCGTCCAACAAAAGGACTTTTGGCTCAATCATAGTAGCCATTAGAAGGGCAACAGTTTGTTTTTGACCTCCTGAAAGTAAATCAATCCTTTCATCTAATCGACGCTCCAATCCCAGACCAAGAGGTTTTAGAAGTGCCGCAAATTCCTCTTTGAATGATTGCTTTACTCCTAGAGACAGATTCGCCTTCTTTCCACGGAGGCGCGCTAGCGTCATATTTTCAGCAAGTGTCATAGATGGAATCACGCTATCATTTGGATTCTGACGGACGCGTGAGAAGTAACGAGCGCGCGCATATTCCTTCATCGAAGTTATCGACTTACCTTCAAGTGAAATATCACCTGATGTGGGCACAAGTGAACCAGCTAGAGCATTAAAAAGTGTTGATTTACCCGCCGCATTACTGCCAACAATAGTAATAAAATCACCTTCGTTGACTGAAAAAGAAATGTGGTCGAGAGCTTTCACTTCGCCAGCGGTTCCAGGATTGTAGATCTTATACAGGTCTTTGATTTTAAGTAGATCGTTCATAGGTCATCCGTGTCGAAGTTTAAGTAGGAGTATGGAAAGAGATAGTACAAAGATAATGGCATTTGCAACCGCCAAAGGCCAAGACTGGATAAGCAAACCATAGAGAAGCCAAAGAAGCTGACTAGCGGTGAAAATAAAATACATTGGCAAACTCACGTCCTGGGTAGACTTCGTTTTCCACGACTTCACAACCTGCGGAATGAAAGAAACCACAGAAAGCAAGGTAGCTATATATCCAATAAGTTCTATGTAGACCATGAGAAGTTCTTGTGTCGCCCACCTGCGACGAGTGCAATTATCACAATCAATGCGGCTACGAATTTCAAATCAGTTCCGGCCAGCCCCATATAGAGGGCTACATTGATTATGAATTCATAGAGTATCGCGCCGATTACAATGGCACTCGTGATGATGAATATCTTCTTTTGGCTAAACAACGCTTCCCCAATCATCAAAGCTGCGAGAGCAAGAATGATGACTCCGATACCCATGTTTATGTCTACAAAACCTTGATACTGAGCGACCAAACCTCCTGCTAGTCCAACAAGAGCATTGCTAACCCCAAGCCCAATGAACTTCGTTACATTTGGATTTACACCGAAAGACCGAGCTGTTCCTTCGTTATCACCCGTTGCTCGAAGAGCTAAACCGAATTGTGTCTGAAGGAACCAGTCGAAGAAAAACTTCGCCGCTACAGCGACGATGAGCAGGAAACCAATGGCATACAGATGATTGAAAGGTGCCTGCAGTACACTGATTACTCCAGATTCATTTAGGAGTGAGAGATTTGGACCGTCCATCAATCGTAGATTGATGGTATATAGCATTCCCAAAGAAAGAATACTTGAGAGTATTTTCTCTATTCCTAGCTTGATATGAAGGAAGGCGGTAAGACTTCCTGCAAGAAATCCGGCTAGGAGGCCAAATAAAACTGCAACAAGACCTGGCACCCCTGCTTGTATGGCAAGTCCAGTAACTGCTGCACCAGTAACGAAACTGCCGTCGACAGTTAGGTCTGGAAATCTAAGAATTCGGAATGTGAGGAATACTCCAAGAACAGCAACCGAGTAGAGTAAGCCGAGTTCGACCGATGTGAAGAGAAGATCGGGCACGTATTTATTCTAACGCAGAGTTGCCTACTTGTAGGTTTCTTTTGCGGTACTGAGGAGATCCTGAGGGATAGTGATTCCGATAGCAGCAGCCGTTGTCGTATTAACGAAAAGGTCCGCATCAGTTACTCCAAGAACAGGGACATTCTCTGGTTTCTCATCCTTAAGAACACGGATAGCCATCTCAGCGGTTCGTATACCTACGTACTTGTAGTTTGTACCGAGCGTGGCAAGTGCTCCCTTTTCAACTCCTGACTGATCAAGAGAGATGAGAGGCTTCTTAGCATCAAGAGCGACTTTGATAAGAGCTTCCTGACCAGAAACAACGGTATTGTCTGGAGTCATATAGAACGCATCAACCTTATCGACTAGCGAACGAGCCGCACTAAGAATTTCTCCACTGTTATTTGCTGGAGCTGTAACAAGCTCAAGTCCGAGTTGAGAAGCATAGATCTTTGCCTGATCAAGACCATACTGAGAGTTTGCTTCACCCGGGTTGTAAACAATTCCAATCTTCTTAGCGTTAGGCACAAGCTTCTTTAGAAGCTCAAGCTGCTCTTTGTAGAGTGTGATATCGCTCGTACCGGTCACATTTGCGCCTGGCTTTTCGTTGGAGGCAACAATACCTGCAGTAACTGGATCCGTTACTGCACCAAAGACAATGGGGCGATCTTTGATGAGGTTCACAACGGCCTGGCTTGATGGCGTACCAAGGGGAATGAAGATGTTGTAGTCGCTGTTGGCGAACTTTTGAGCAATTGCAGCATTGGCACTGTTATCACCCTGAGCATTCTGAATATCAAAGCTGATGTTTTCTCCTTCAACATATCCTTCTGCGGCGAAGCCTTCCTTAATGCCTTCGTTAATCATGTCGAAGACAGGATGCGAAGTAATCTGCACAACGCCAACCTTAATAGGTCCGGTGACCGAGCTGGCTTTTTGATTATCCTTCCAAACGAACCAAATACCACCCAATACAACTACTACTATAAGAAGCCAAACCACCCATTTGTTATTTTCCATAACCCCCATTTAGGCCTTTAGTGATAAGTACCTAAATTGTCAGCCATTCGCAGATTCTGTCAATGCCCCCGATTTGACGTCTTTTAGACGATATATAGAGACACACATTGCGTATATACAGACTAGTCCAGAGATTACTTGTAGACCGGAAAAGATCGTTTGTGCTACGTAAAAGGAAGTGGTGGCCGTAGTAGCGTGTGCAACCAACAACAGGAACCAACCCGAGACTTTCTGATTTATCGCAAGGAGATACCCGCCCCAAATGAAGGTGAGAGCTGATACGGTTTCTACAACCGTGAGTACTCCGACAAAGAGAAAGTAACAGAGGAACAGAGTTAAAACACTTAAGACCAGATTAATCCAGAATGTTTGTCGTAGCGACGGACGAGCGTGTCGTATATACCCATAGAGCATGACTAAAAAGAAACCGAACTCTGCTACAGCAAGAATCTTTAGGCCTATAGCCCAGAAATAGAATCCACTGATGAGTCCAATTGCTATTCCTGATAGCCAACCTGATTTCTTCTCAAGAAAAAGGAGAATTTTGTTGGCTACACTTAAAAGACCTAAAAATATGGAGAGTGCGAAAATCATTTGATAAGTCTATCACTAGCTGACGAGATTGAACTTAGACGCGTCTCGTGCGCGATAACCTAGCACGAGTTGGCTGGCCGTCTGGGACGATGTTGGAACCCTATTTCAGAGCTATCTTGTGTATAGTGCGTCCAATCTTCCATAACGTGTAAAGAAAGAACGCTAAAGCCGCAATTGTAAAAAACGGTACCGAAATTAGATAATTGGTAAAAACAAGTGCTGGTAATGAAATAACGATTG
>CAYGFQ010000006.1:0-20240 GCA_964349285.1 uncultured Candidatus Saccharibacteria bacterium
GGGACAAGCATGGAGGCGCGGGGTGAGGTGTGTTCCATAATCTGCCTATCGTAACAAAAAACTCCCGGTAACAGAAGCGGGGCGGCGAAGGCGTGAAAGCCTAGCGCCGCCCCACCGTTTACGATTCGTCGAGCTCGCGGTCTGCGTACCGGCCCTGGTCGAAGAAGAACGCAAGCGTCTCTCCGAACACGGTGCCAATCCCTTCGGTTTGGCCGGCGTAGTCGATTGCTTCGATGAGCTTGATCAGAGCTTCCATCTCTCGTCCACCCACGCGCTCGGCAAGTTCCGAAGCGGGGATGATCCGAATGAAGGAAACCCCTTCTCGTCTGAGCTCCGCCCGAAGACGTTTCTCAGAATACGAAGCGTAGTAAGCGACTCGTTCCGCCCGGTCGTCTGCGCCAAGCACGACGAATACTCCTAAACGTGCCATCTTCTTGGCTCCTTCCGTTGCCTGTGGCGTCTTGAGACTAGGACAGAAGGGAAGGCGAGTCAAGCGAAACGCCCGCAGAGGCGGGCGTTGTCGCAGCACGATTGCTGAGCGCTATTGCGCCTCGAAAGAGGCATCAAGTTCGTTGAATGCTTCGTCGAAGTTCTCATCGAACTTCTCTGAGGACTGTGCTTGCAGATCTGCCTCAATCGAAGACGGGTCGGTTGAAGAGCCTTGATTTTCAAGGTCTTCAAGAATCTGCTCCTCTTCCGGTGAGAGATCACCATCCTTTGCGATGCGCTCCCCCCAGGCGTAGAAGGCACCAACAACGATAAGGATAAGGATAACGATGATAGCGAGAATGCCACCCCACGAAGACTTCTTCGGGCTGACGGGTGTCGGTGCGACTGGTGCTACTTGTGGTTGGTTCGGTTCCATAGTGGATGCATTATAGCCTACTCCGATGTGCTCTCATCCCCACGACCAGGGAGGGCACGCACGGCTTCCATAAGCGCTGCATGTGCTTCGCGGATAGCGGTTTTGCTTGCTTCGCCAAGAGGCTTCACGGCGCGCAGTGCCTCGCGCGGATCTTCTGCCGCAAGCGCCTCAGTGACTGCTTCCTTCACGTCTTCGATAGCCTCCGCAGCTTCCTCGATTTCGACATGTGCCTCATCAAGTTCAGTCTGTGCCGCAGACGCGTCAACACCTGCCTCTTCAAGGGTGTCGATACGAGCTTGGATACGATCAGCGAGTGTTTCGAGCCGCACAATCATGGCATCAAGAATGCGCGCGATGTGATTAGCATGCTCGATAACATGCTCTTTGATGTTCTCGGCAATGTTTGCTCTGCGAAGGGCAGTCGTTGAAGCAAAATGTGCTCGACGTTCCTCAATATTCTCCTTCATCTCCTCACGGCGCTCGAGCATCTGCTCCTTCGTGCCGGTGCTGTTTCTGAATGCGTCAGCACGTTCCTGTCGCTCCTCTCCGTTTGGGAAGAGACCGAAGAAACCTGGTCGTTCTGGTCGACCTTCGTCAGCGGAGACTGGTGCTCCGACGACGAGGAGGCCGGCGAGCATAAGTGCGAAAAACGTTTTCTGCATAGATGGTTGGTAACTGGATAAAAAGCGCGTGCGCTCTAGAGTCTCAGTATACCGCTTCGAAAGCGCGCTCAAGGAATAAGCGGGTAGAGCAGGTGCAATCTTACTGCTTCCCACTTAGGTATCGCAGTAACACCAGAGCGCTTCGCTCTTCACTCATGGAGCCGTCAAGGCACATCTCCTTTACCTTTTGCTCTTCGATGAATTGCGCATCAATGTCCTCAGCTTCTTCAACAAGACGTTCAGCTTCAACCGTGGCTCGACCGAGCCGCTCATACTTGTTCACGACAAAGTAGTACAAATCCCACTCCATAGTGGTGCCACAAATGGAGCGATGGAAGAACGAGAGATCCTGTACGTCGATATGCACCTCTTCGCGCGCTTCTTTTATAGCTGCTTTCTTTGCTGCTTCGGTCATAGCAACACCAGAGGCAAGTGCTTGGTTGTATTCCTCAAGCGTGTCGAACACCTTCCCGCCCGGTAAACGATAGTCGTAGCCGCCCACTTCCTGACGATCTTCCTTACTTATGAGAACGGTAGTATCTCCGGGAATAATGAGACGCACGCCGGGTGAGCGGCGTGCTTTCTCAAAAACCATTTTCTTTCCTGCTTGTTCAACGTCGAAATGAACGACTTCAACAATCTTGCCCTGGTACAGAATCTTCTCCATTGAAGAGAAGCGTACCACAGCGGATTACGTTCCGTACTTCTCGTTGTAGAGGGCGACGGCCTTCTCGAAGGCTGCTTCTGCTGCTGCCTTACCTTCGAATCCTTCAATCGTGACTTTGTTCTCCTCTGGGTTTGCTCCCTTGAGATGCTTGTACGTCTCGAAGAAGTGCTGAATCTCCTTAAGAGTGTGTTTGTTCAGGTCGCCAATATCTTGGATATCGTCGAAGCGCTTGTCTTTAACTGGAACACCGATGATTTTGTAGTCGTTTTCACCCGTGTCGACCATCTTCATGAGCCCAACGGGGCGGACCTTTACTAGGATGCCGGTTGGGATAGGGAAGGTTGCAAGCACAACGACATCGAGTGCGTCACCATCATCCCAGTGCGTCTTTGGCACAAAGCCGTATTCAGCTGGGTAGGCTGCCGCGGAGTAGTTCGCACGGTCGAGCTTGATGATGCCGGTTTCCTTGTCGATCTCGAATTTATTTGAGGAGCCTTTTGGAACCTCAATAATGACGTTGATACTGTTCTTGTCGCCCGCAGGAATGTCGTGAAGCAGGTTCATATGATGTGGTTTCTCAAAGGATACTATGCTTCGTCGCGTGATTCCTTAGAATCCACGACTGTCTCGTTCTCATCAGTCTTAGCAATTTCCTCTTCGGCAGAGAGCGTCGAAGGCGTTTCCTCCTGTGCTTCGGTGATGATGGAATCAGACTCCGTCGGTGCGATGCCTGCCTCTATCGAGGGGCTGCGCTCTGCACCTGCTTCAGCGGCTTCAAGTTCTGCCTCAGCAGCAATGGTGCCGTCTGCTTTCTTTTCGGTTGCAGTAGCGTCGGCCTGTGCAGCTTCGGTACCACCAGTTGAGATGATATCGATGTTCCAGCCAGTCAGCTTTGCCGCAAGGCGGACGTTCTGACCGCCGCGACCAATCGCAAGCGACTGCTGATCTTCAGAGACAGTAACGGTTGCGCGACGCTCAGCCTCATTCAAGACGACCTCCATAACGGTTGCCGGAGAAAGAGACTCTTTCACGAATGCTGCCTGATCCTCACTCCACTCGATAACGTCGATGCGCTCGCCGCCAAGTTCTGACATGACGGTCGAGACACGTACACCGCGCTGACCAACAAGCGAACCAACCGGATCGATGTGCGGTTCAAGCGAAGCAACGGCAAGCTTGGTGCGAGAACCTGGTTCGCGTGCAATGTTCTTGATCTCAATAGCACCAGACGAAAGTTCTGGAGCCTCCATCTCAAAGAGCTTCACGACAAACTTCGGGTTTGCGCGTGAGAGGCGCAGGTAAACGCCACGGAAGCCCTCGTCGACAGCGCCAAGGTACGCACGGATGCGCTCACCTGGACGGAAACGCTCACCCGGAATCTGCTCCTCGTACGGGATAACGCCGGTTGCGCGACCTAGGTCAATGTAAAGTGAACCGCGCTCAGCGCGCTGGACGATACCGGAGACGATTTCGCCACGCTTACCACCGAACTCTTCCATGATGGAGAGCTTCTCGGCTTCGCGAATCTTCTGGATAACCACCTGCTTCGCTGTCTGTGCTGCAATACGACCGAAATCATCCTGGGGCTCAAGTGGGAAGACAATTTCTTCACCAAGTTCAACGCCACGCTTAATGCGCTTCGCATCCTCAAGGAGCATGTGCTTCTCAGCGTCGTAGCGGGGGAGCTCGCCTTCAGGCGTCTCTTCGTGCTCGCGGTGTGGGGGAAGTTCAAGTTCTTCCTCACCCTCCTCAGGGAAGCGAACCATGGTCTCATCGACCACCGTCTTCACCTGCTCAAAGGAGATAGTACCGGTTGCCATGTCGAGCTTGGCACGCACGACCTGGCCGCGCTTGCCGTACTCCTTCTTATAGGCAGTAGCCATGGCGACTTCAATAGCGTCGATCATGGTCTCTTTGCTGATGCCCCGGTCTTCGAACTCTCCGAGGACTGACTGTATGGTTTTGAGGTCTAGCATATGGATTGTGTATGTCTCTCTAAAAAGAAATGTCCGCGGGAGCGGACGTTTCAGGTACCTAGACTATAGCAATAAGGGGGAGGAGGGTCAAGAGAGTTTCTGCCGTATATAAAGGTGCACCCGGCCGGGACCGGGTGCGAAGTTTCTGATCAAGGTGTGTTGCGTGCTTCAGTCGACCAGCGCGTCTTTGCGCGCTTGCGCCGGCGTAGCCATTGCTTCAGTCAGCTCGAGACGGACCGTCGGGTGAGCGAACTCGATGAGCGGAATGCGATTGCCGCCCTTGAATTCGATCCAGTCGTTCCATTCGCCGTCGTCCGGGACGAAGAGGGCGGTTACCGCCGGGCCGATGCCGTGCTTCTCTTGCACGGACGTCGGGATGCCGGTGAGGTGGACCATCGTCTCCGTTCGGATGCAGGCGGCGCAGGCGATGTAGCCCTGCGCATCGGGGCCCTGGTCTTGACGATGCAGGACACCGATTTGGGGGCCGCCGTGGCCGCCGTCCGAGATGCTGTAGCTTTGGCCGACCTGAGCGTCTTCTTGGTCTTTAGCACGCACTGAACCGGTACACATGGCCGGTACTCCTTGTCAAAGCGTGGGTCACTTCCCCACGCTCTCACCTTAACGCTGTTTCGTCGGAGGTCAATTCCTCTCATCCTTTTCCCCGCATACCTATATAGGTATGCACGAGCACGTTATACTTGGGGAAGCATGCAAGTTTCAGAGAAAGAATTGAAGGAGTTCATTCTCGACTCGGGCCTTGTTTCCCGAAAGGATGTCGAGGCGGCCATGGAGACGGCTGCAAAGCGCAAGCAGTCAGTGGGCGACATTCTTGTTTCCGAAGGAACGCTGACCTCAGACGCACTCCGACGTATTAAGGCGTACGTGCTTGGTATTCCTTTTGTGAACTTGAAGGATCGGAAGATTGAGCTTGAGGTGCTTTCCATGATTCCAGAGCCTATTGCTCGCTCACACAGCATTATTGCGTTTAGGAAAGATAATGGAGAGCTTGAGGTTGCGATGCTTGATACCGAGGATATGCCGGCTATCGACTCGGTTCGTAAGAAGACGGGCTTGAAGATTCTCCCGCGCCTCACCGACGAGGACTCCATCAAGAACGCCCTTCTTCAGTACCAGAAGTCTTTGAAAGAAGAATTCGGAGACTTGATTGCGAATGAAGCAGGGAAGATTAGCTTCGTGAAAGAGGGAACAGATGCAGAAGCTTCACACGATGAACTAAAGAAGATGGCAGAGGATCTGCCGATTATCCGCATCGTTGATACGTTGTTGAAGCACGCTATTACGCAAGGCGCTTCTGATATTCACATTGAGCCAATGGAGCACGAGGTGTTGGTGCGCTATCGCATTGACGGCATCTTGCACGATGCGATGACGCTACCGAAACTTGCAGGCCCAGGTATCACGGCGCGCATCAAGGTTCTTGCAAATCTGAAACTCGACGAGAAACGTCTCCCACAAGACGGTCGCTTCAAAATGGAGACAGAAGCAGACAAGGTTTCGTTCCGTGTCTCGCTCCTCCCCACGTACTTCGGCGAGAAGATTGTCATGCGTCTTCTTCGTGAGACGGGTGAAGGATTTAGTCTGGAGACCCTTGGGTTCCATGGCACCGGTCTCGAGCGTATCCACCAGGCGACGCGCGCAACAACCGGTCTCATCTTGGTTTCAGGTCCAACGGGCTCTGGAAAAACGACAACCCTCTATACCATTCTCGATATTTTGAATACACCCGATGTAAATATTTCTACCGTCGAAGATCCGATCGAGTACCAGATGAAGCGCGTGAATCAGACACAGGTGAACCCTGCGATTGGTTTTACATTTGCGAACGGACTGCGCTCTCTCGTGCGCCAGGACCCAGACATCATCATGGTCGGCGAGATTCGCGACGGAGAGACGGCTGCGCTTGCGATAAATGCTGCGCTTACTGGCCACCTCGTTCTTTCGACCATTCATACGAACTCAGCAGCAGGTGCTGTGCCGCGTCTCATCGATATGGGTGTCGAACCATTCCTGCTTGTGTCGACGCTTCGCGTCGTTGTTGGGCAACGCCTCGTTCGTCGTCTCACTGATGGAGCGGAAAGCTACACACTTTCAAAAGCAGAGCGTGCAAAGGTGATGCCTGAGGAGCACTTCGATGCCGCACTTGCTGCGCTTCTCGAAGAGAAACTCGTGAAGCCAAAAACGACGATGGACACCGTTCCGTTCTATCGCCCGAAAGGGAAGGACGATGAGGAAGGTTACAAGAGCCGCATCGGTATCCACGAAGTACTCGGTGTCTCCTCTGCAATACGCGACACCATCATGAAGCATGGAACAGCTGATGCTATCGAAGCGCAAGCACGCAAAGAAGGCATGCTCACCATGATTGAAGACGGTATCTACAAGAGTGCGAAGGGGATTACTTCCTTGGAAGAAGTGCTGCGTGCAGTCTCCGAATAGGATTCGTACATACTCATTCAATGGATCTATTGGCACGATTCCTCAGATGCTGCTTCTTATGGGGCAAGCCTCCAGCGAGTGGAAACGTTGTTGACGCTCAGATCATTCTGACGCAGGCTGTATCCGACATGGCTGACGGGACTTCAAGTACGACTAATCAGCTACTTGCGGAAGCCGCGAAGAAGTATAGCGAAGAGCTCGGCATTCCAATTTTTGCGCAAGGAGAAGTCGCTCGCATCCTCGACGCCATGCAGGTACCTGTCGTTGGTCGGACTCCGTGCGAATCCATCCCTGATAATTTCGGCTCGAAAGACTATCACGGTACGTTCGGTGTCGCGCTCATACAAAAGAGATACTGTGATGAGCACGGACTCACCAAAGCGTTGGTGCTCGCCGCATGGCCACATACTTGGCGTGCGAAGTGGACCTATCAGAGGCTCGGTATGGAAGCCATTATCCCGCCCGATTCACCCCCAATGATCTTTCAGAAAGGGATGAACCAGAAACGCTGGGATGCTGCATACAAAGCGTACCCGTATGAGTTCAGCGCCCGTCTCGCCTATTTGCTCCAAGGTGTAATTTAGTTTGCGACCTGAATCGCACGCAGCAGAGTTCATAATCTCTACCCTGAATGCTTGCTATACTTTTCGCATATGAAAACCAAAGAAAACTATGTCGACGGATTCGTGCTCATAGTTCCGAAAAGTAAGCTAGCAAGCTACCGCAAGATGGCGAAGGACGGCGCGAAGATGTGGAAGAAATACGGCGCACTCGACTACAAGGAGTGCATGCTAGACGACGCGAAGCCTGCATGGGTCACTCTTACGTTCCCTAAGATGACGAAGGCAAAGAAGAATGAGACGGTTTGGTTTTCCTTCATCACCTTTAAGTCCAAGGCGCATCGCGACGCAGTTAATAAGAAGGTAATGGCCGGCATGGACAAGCATATGGAGAAGCACAAGGATTTCCAGATGCCCTTTGATATGAAGCGCATGGCATACGCAGGGTTCAAGGTCATCGTGAGCGCCTAGCGCGTGCTACGATATCCTTGAATGAAGTTCCGCGTCACGCTCAAAAAAGAAGACGGGACCGAAGAGAAGCGCACCATAAGCGCGCCATCGCGCTTCGCGGTATATAGCGACATAGAAAAGGAAGGCGGGATGGTTGTCTCCATCGAGGAAAGCGGTGGTAGCCTCACGCTTCCCACCTGGCTCAACATAAACATCACGAGCGGAGTGAAGATTGAGGACCGCATCACGCTCACCAAGAACCTCGCAGCAATGCTCGCTGCAGGCCTCACTCTTTCCCGTGCGCTCTCAGTTATTGAGCGACAATCAGCGAACAAGAATCTGAAGCGCATCATTGCGGAGCTTGAGGAGGAGGTAAAGAAGGGAACGGCCTTTCATGAGGCACTTGCAAAACACCCGAATGTCTTCCCCAAGCTCTTCGTTGCGATGACGAAGGCAGGTGAAGAGTCGGGCACCTTGGCGGATGCTTTGAAGGTTGTCGGGAAGCAGATGGAACGGGCACACTCGCTCACCAAGAAAATACGGAGTGCGATGATTTATCCATCCATCATCATGTTCGCGATTGTCGTCATCGGTGTCCTTATGATGATTTATGTCGTTCCGACGCTCTCCGCGACCTTCTCTGAGCTTGGCGTTGAACTTCCCGCAGCAACGAAGGCCATCATCGCAACCTCAGACTGGATGGCAGGGCACGTCATCTTGGTCTTCGTACTCCTCACTCTTTCGATCCTTGCGCTCTTGCTGTTCACCCGTTCACGCGTCGGAGGCAACTTTGTCCTCATGGTTTCTCTGCGTATCCCGGTTATTGGTACCTTGGTGCGCGAAACGATGAGTGCTCGAGTTGCACGTGCGCTCTCCTCACTTCTTTCTTCAGGTGTCGAGATGCTCTCGGCTATTTCCATAGCAGAGGAGGTCGTGGGGGATAATCCGTTTGGGAAAGTAGTGCGTGAAGCAGGCGTACGAGTGAAGCAAGGCGATCCGCTCTCAGCCCCCTTTATGGAGAGGACCAAACTCTATCCGGTTCTCGTGGGTGAGATGATTGCGGTCGGAGAGGAGACGGGACGCGTCGCTGACATGCTCGGTCAGGTTGCTGAGTATTACGAAAACGATGTCGAGGAAGGCACGAAAGATCTCTCGACCATCATCGAACCAGTGCTCATGCTCGTCATCGGTGGCGCTGTCGGTGTGTTTGCCGTCTCCATGATTTCTCCCATCTACTCGCTTTCCTCGCATATCTAACAGAGTCACGAGCGGGTGCGTTATGATACGTACATGCGTTCCTTACGCGGAGTCTCTTTGATCGACGTGCTCGTCGGCACAGCACTCATCGCGGTCATCTTCGTGGGGCTTTTTGGTATTCTCCGTGCTTCGATTGAAGTTGCGGGACTCGCGCGTGCGAAAGCCGCGGCAACCGCGATCGCAGGTTCTCAAATTGAATACGTACGTTCGCTTACCTACGATTCAGTCGGGACCGTTGGCGGTATTCCTGCAGGCGTGCTGCCACAGGTAACTACAACGACACAAGCAGGCACGACGTTTACGGTGCGTACCTTTGTTGCTTACGTTGATAGTCCTGCTGATGGAAGCGGCGCAAGTGACAGCAATGCGGTCACGACTGACTACAAGGTCGTCAAAGTGACTGTCTCGTATTCCATCAATGACCAAGATCGGGAAGTGCTGTTGGTGACAACAGCATCGCCCCCTGGCATCGAGACAACGGCAGGTGGGGGAACGCTTCGGGTAGAAGTGGTCGATGCGGCAGGCCTTCCAGTCCCCGGCGCAACCGTACATATAGAGAATGCTGCTACTAGCCCCGCAATCAGTCTCTCAACCTTTTCTGACGCCGACGGCATCGTCCTTCTTGGAGGTGCACCCACGTCGACCGAGTATGAGATTGCAGTCTCGAAGTCGAGCTACTCTTCTGCACAAACATACGAGCGAGATGCGACGAATCAGAATCCAACACCGGGTTACTTAACCGTTGCCGAAGCGCAGACAACAACCGCTACCTTTGCTATCGACCTGCTTTCGTCATTTACCATACGCACTCTCACGCCCGCAGTTGACGATGCGTTTAGCGATACTTTTACTGACACGACGAAGCTCACCTCGATGAGCAACACCTCTGTAAGTGGTGGTGCGCTCTCGCTGCTTCTTGCCGGAGATCCTGCAACCTATGCAGCAAGCGGGAGTGCACTTGCAACCACGACGGCACCTGACTACCTCGCTTCTTGGGGAGATGTCACCATGACGCTCGATACTCCCGCAAGCACGGGAGTTAGCGTGAGTGTCACTGATGCAAGCGGCACGCTTCTTCCTGACGCCGTTCTTCCAGGTAACAGCATAGGCTTCACATCGACGGTTGATCTCTCGGGCATTTCAACGAGCACATACCCTGCGCTTGCGCTTCGTGCGGCGCTCTCAACGAGTGATCCGAACACAACGCCTTCGGTGCTTGCGTGGGGTATCGGTTACACGTATGGTCCCGCGCCATTGCCGAATGTTGCACTCACCTTCACGGGCGCAAAGACGATAGGAGCAACCAGTAGTGGTGCCCCCATCTACAAGACGACCGTTGCAACGACGACGGATGCGACGGGCGTGCGCACACTCTCACTTGAATGGGACTCGTATAATCTCACGGTGACCGGTTACACGATCTCTACCTCAACAGATGAGATACCGTACGAAGTGCTGCCAGGCACGACCATTGATACGTCGCTCTATCTCACTTCGCCATGAGAGGACTAACGCTTATGGAGATGCTTGTGGTGCTGGCGCTTACTGTGACGGTAGCCGGAGCGCTCCTCTTTGTGATACAGAACTTCTACAAGAACAATGCGTATGTCTTTGAGGCTGCTGTCTCAGTCGATACCGCTCGTCGCGGTGTTGCAACGGCCATTCAGGACATTCGCGAAGCTTCCTATGGTGACGATGGTTCGTACCCCATAGCAAGCATTGCGACCTCCTCGATTACTTTCTTCTCCGATCTTGATGCAGATGCAGGCGTAGAACGTGTACGCATCTTCATACAAGACGACACGCTCTACCGCGTCGTTACCGATTCAACCGGGAACCCGCCTTCGTACACGGGGCAAACGGGAGCGACGACGACCATTCTGACCTATGTCCGCAATGGAACGACCCCATTGTTTAAGTATTACAATGAGAGTGGTGACCAGCTCTCTGCGACCTCAACTGCTGTTGGAGACGTGGCATCGGTTGCCGCCACGCTCATGGTCGACCTAAACCCAAATCGTGCACCGAACGTGCTTACTCTTACGGGAAGCGCGACGCTTCGTAACTATACGAGCCAGTGATATGAAACGAACTCCCTCACGCGGCTATCTCATGATCTTGGGTCTCGTCTTTGGCGCAGTGTTTCTCACCGTCTTTGGTGGGCTCTCTATGTTCGTGCTCTCGGAGAATCGTTTTCAAACGCACAACGAAGAGTCGACTGAAGCGTTTGCACTCGCCGAGGCAGGGCTTGAGTACTATCGCTGGTTCCTCGCGCACTACCCGACGGATTTGCAAAACGGCACGGGAGTACCAGGACCCTACGTACTTTCGTACAACGATCCAGAAGCAGATGTTGTTGGCACCGCAACACTCGATATTCAAGGCAACACCGCGTGCGGTCAAACGATCTCTATTGATATTGCATCGACGGGCGTGCCCTCTGACGCAACTTCGGTCTCGCGCACCATTCACGCACGCTACGCGCAGCCTTCAGTTGGTACTTACTCCTATGTCTTGAATGACTCTGTGTGGGCAGGTGGTGACCGCGTCATTCTTGGTCCCTATCACAGCAATGGCGGTGTGCGTATGGATGGAACCTCTAACTCACCAGTCACGAGTTCACTTGAAACGTGGTACTGCGGTTCATCTTACGGCTGCGGCGATGGTCAGGACTCGGGTGAGATTGGAAATCCTTCAGCAGGAACGAAGGCCGGCGTGTTTGGTGGTGGTCCCAATCAGAATTTGTGGGAGTGGCCGGTGCCGCAGGTGAACTTTGCTGGTATCTCAGCAGACTTCGGTACGTTGAAAACACTCGCACAAACAGAAGGTGTGTATTATCCGCGCTACAGCACGACGAATGGTCAGGGGCAGCCAGCATACTGGCGCGGGTACCACATCATCTTTAATGCCGACAACACAATGACGGTACGTCACGTCTCTGCAACGACACAACTTTCTGTCACCCACGTGAATCCGTATGACACCGCAGGCTATGATCGTGCACTCATACAAAACGAAGCAGCTTACGAGACGGTCGCGATACCAGCAGACTGCGGCCTTATCTTTGTCGAAGACAATGTTTGGGTTGAGGGAACCATTCCGCAGAAGATTACGCTCGTGGCCGCGAATGTTGCGAATGCGAACATTGCCCCGACTGCCTACCTTTCCGACAATATTGTGTATGAAACCCAAGACGGGACTGATGGGTTCACCTTGATTGCTGAGCACAATGTTCTTATTGCTCCAGATGTGCCACAGAACCTCACCTTAAATGGCATCTTCATCGCGCAGGGAGGTGCCTTTGGTATGAATGGCTACGGCTGCAACAGCGGCTACGCCACCAAGGGTGCGCTCACCATGCTCGGGACGACGGTCTCTAACCGCCGCACCGGAACGAAATGGAGCACGGTCTGCAGCAATGGCTCGCACAAGGGGTTTCAGACCCGTGTCGACTCCTATGACCGCAGAATAGCGTTTGATCCGCCCCCCTTCACGCCGGTCATCTCGACCGACTACCAGTTCGTCGACTGGCGGGAAGAGTAGCTTCGACCTGGTATTATGAGCTCTATGCTCATTGTCGGTAACTGGAAGGCGTACGTAGACACGAGAGAGAAAGCGAAGAAGCTCTTCGCGGTTGCAAAGCGACTCTCAGTCGCAAAACGCGTCAAACTCGTTGTCGCTCCTCCTGCTCCCTATCTAGGACTCCTTGCTCCTGGAAACCGCTCAAAAGTCGCTTTTGCCGCGCAGGATATCTCAGATACGACTATTGGTGCTGCAACCGGTGAAGTGTCTGCATCTATTCTCAAGAATCTTGGCGTCTCCTACGTCATCGTGGGGCACTCGGAGCGTCGAGCACGCGGTGAGAGCGACACTCTCATCATCGAGAAGGTGAAGCGCACGCTCGCGAACGGTATGACTCCCATACTCTGCATCGGCGAGAAGGAGCGTGACCCAGACGCGCACTATCTTTTTTACTTGAAGGACCAGATTGTTTCTGTATTCTTGGCACTTTCACCAAAAGAACGACTTGGCGTCATGATTGCGTATGAGCCGGTGTGGGCGATTGGGAAGCGTGCGAATGAAGCTATTACTGGAACCGATCTTGCGGAAATGGTTCTCTACATTCGTAAAGTGTTACAAGACCTTGTACCTGGAAAAGGTGCAACAAAAATCCTCTATGGTGGTTCAGTCGAGCCAGGAAACATTCGAGACATCGCAGGCGGAAGTCGCATCGATGGATTTCTGGTTGGGCGTGCAAGTGCTGACCCTGCGACGCTTGCTGGTCTCGTGAAGGCTCTTTCGTGATTTCATGTCGCGACTCATTCTCTCCGCACAGAATATAGATGTATACGAAGGTGACGGCCTTGACCCTGTCGCTCGTACGGGGGCAACAACGGCACAGCAGGTGCATCGCGCAGGAGCCACAGGCGTCATATTAGGGCACTCTGAGGTCGGTGATGCGCCAGATATTCTCCAAAAGAAACTTCTGACGATAATGAATAATAATGATTCAAAATTCCTGCCACACATTACACTTCTCGTCGGGGAGTCATGGGAGGAGTTCCAGCAATACACTCATACCGAAGTTGGAGAGATAGTAAGTGCACGAGCGGTTTCAGTACTCAAAGACATTCCTCAGAATCGTATCTCCGAAATGGTTGTTGGTTATGAACCCAAGTGGGGTTCGCGGGGAAGTGGGCATGATGAAGTAGAGCCGCCGAGCCCCGAGCTTGTTTCAATAGTAAGCAGAAAGTTACGAGAAGTACTCCCAAGCAGTCTCCCGATTATCTATGGAGGACGTTCGACTCCTCAGCGAACAACGGCCATTCTTGCAGACGAGAATATTGAGGGCCTTATTCTTGGCTCGGCTTGTGATTCTGTTGCGAAGACGCTCTCTATTGCAGAGGCTATGAGTGCTTCTCGGCCCGGGAAGCGGAAGATTCTACACGCTAACTTCAAAGCCTTCACTCTGAGAGACAGCTATGAACAGTACGTTGAAGCATTACGTTTACTCGACGACACCTTCACCATTTATCTTTCGCCTTGCCACGCCGACCTACGTGCGGTCGCTCCACTTCTATGAAAAGCGTCCGCGACATTCCGCACCTCGAGAACATCCCGGTACTCCTGCGTATCCCACAGGTCGTAAACTCCGTGCGTCTTGCAAGTGCACTGCCGACCATTGAGTTTCTTCGAAAGCATCATGCACGCGTCATTCTCGCAACGCACATAAGCGGGAAGGGAACAGAATCTGCAGAGCCCATGTTCCACCTCATGAAAGAAGCAGTGCGTGGTTTGAAGTTCTCTCCGGTTTCAACGGGGCCTGCAGCACGCACAGCAGCGCGAGCTCTCCTTCCTGGAGAGGTGCTCATGCTTGAAAATCTCCGTCGTAATCCCGGGGAGGAGAAGAACGATCCGGAGTTTGCAAAAGAACTCGCCTCACTTGCCGATGTGTTTGTGCAAGATTCGTTTGATACGTGTCATCGCAAGCACGCATCGATTGTCGGTGTGCCAGAACTGCTTCCTTCCTATGCGGGTCTTTCGCTTGAAAGTGAAGTCCAAGAACTTTCAAAGGCACTCTCACCCAAGCGTCCCTCACTCGCGATTATAAGTGGAGCAAAATTCTCGACGAAGGAACCGGTACTTCGAGCGTTACTAAAAACTTATGACCGCGTGTTTGTGGGTGGAGCACTTGCCAATGATTTCCTGAAAGCCAAAGGCTTTTCCGTGGGGGTATCGCTTGTCTCGGGAGAAGGGCAGGACAAGATACGGGAACTCTTGAAGGAGGAGCGACTTCTCATCCCGATTGATGCCATTGTTGCGCCGCCACACGCTCTTCGAAATCAGGGTCGTGTGACCTCGCTTGAAGAGGTTGCGCCCGAGGAAGCCGTCCTTGACGCAGGGCCTAAGACGACCGCCATGCTTGCAGAACTTATTGGGAGCGCAAAGACCATTCTTTGGAACGGCCCACTCGGCTATTTTGAAGGAGGCTTTACGGACGGTACCTATGCACTTGCCCGTGCAATCGCTTCTTCAAAAGCGACTTCTATTGTTGGGGGAGGCGACACCATTGCTGCTATTGAGGCACTTGGCGTTTCAGACGAGTTCTCCTTTATTTCGACTGGCGGGGGCGCCATGCTCGATTACCTTGCTGACGGCTCGCTTCCCGGACTTGATGCACTTGGGTAGAATGGGAGGATGAAGAAGGACGATTGCATCTTTTGTCAGATAGTCGCAGGAACGTCTCCTTCGCACCAGATTTTCGAGGACGACGAGCATCTTGCCTTCCTCTCTATTTTCCCGAACACGAAAGGGTTCTCGGTCATCATTACGAAAGATCACTACGACAGTTATTTCGCAGAGGTTCCGGAAGAGGTGGCGGCGAAGCTCGTAAAAGCAGCGCGCATCGTAGCAAAACGAATCGACGCGGCGTTCCCAGACGTGGGTCGAACAGGTCTCGTGTTTGAGGGTTTTGGCGTTGATCACTTGCACGCAAAACTTATTCCTTTGCACGGCACTGCTACCGATACCTGGAAACAGCATCGTTCAGCGAACGAAAAGTATTTTGATACCTATGAGGGCTACCTTTCTTCACACGACTTCAAGCGTGCAGATGACGCAGAGCTCGCAACGATTGCACAGAAAATCCGCGACGCGGCATAAGGGTTCATGTTCGCACTCCACGATCCAATCGATACCCAGGTGCGCGATGCTCTCAAAGAGCACGATGACCTCATCGCCTCGCTCCTCTCACGTCGCGGCATAGCAACGAAAGAAGAAGCAGAGGCCTTCCTCGCTCCCTCATATGATGAGCATATCGGGAATCCTTTGCTCATCTTGAATATGCCTAAGGCAGCCGCGCGCATTGCAGAGGCGATAGAAAAGAAAGAGCGCATCACCATCTGGAGCGACTACGATTGTGATGGCATTCCTGGTGGCGTTCTTTTTCACGACTTCTTGAAGAAAGCGGGAGCGAATTTCAACAACTATATTCCGCACCGGCACGCAGAAGGCTTTGGCGTAAATATTCCTGGTGTTGAGAAACTCGCGAAGGAAGGGACAACGCTCATGATTACGATTGATTGCGGCATCGCAGACGTCGAACCCGTTGCTCGTGCAAAAGAGTTAGGGATTGATGTCATCGTCACCGATCACCACCTTCCGGGAGAAACACTTCCTCCGGCGTTTGCTGTTATCGATCCCAAACAAGAAGGGGAAACGTATCCGTTTCGTGATTTTTGTGGCGCAGGGCTTGCGTGGAAACTCGTGTGCGCTGTTCTCGCACACGGCTTTGCTGGAAGGGAGAATATACAAGAAGGGTGGGAGAAATGGCTTCTTGATATGGCAGGTCTCGCAACGATTGCAGACATGGTTCCGTTGAAAGGAGAGAACCGGGTCATTGCAAAGTACGGTCTTCTCGTGATGCGTAAGTCGCCACGTCTAGGATTGCAAACACTTTGCAAAGCAGCACGCGTCAATCAGCGCTTCATAACTGAAGACGACGTTGGTTTCATGATTGCACCGCGCATTAACGCGGCCAGTCGTATTGGAAATCCACGCGATGCATTCGAGCTTTTCACCACAACTGATATTTCTCGTGCCGATGTACTTGCGAAAGAACTTGAAAAGTTGAACCGCTCCCGCCGTGCTCAGGCGGCTGCCATTACTCGCGCCGTGCATGAACGGCTTGCTGAGCGTACAGAACTCCCGGAGGTAATTGCGATGGGAGATCCTGATTGGCGTCCAGGGCTTTTGGGACTTGTTGCAAACACCATTGCCGAAGAGTTCGAGCGCCCGGTTTTCCTCTGGGGACGCGAAGGCGGAACGACCTTGAAAGGTTCGTGTCGTGCCGGGCGCCCGGGGGTTTCGGTTGTCGAACTCATCAACAAAACGCCCGATACCTTCGTGCAAGGTGGCGGGCACGCAGCCTCCGGTGGTTTCACCGTTCGAGATGACATGGTCTTCTTTCTTGAGGAGCGTCTTTCAAAGACGTGCCAGGAGCTTGGAAGTGCAGAAGAGGTAGGAATCGAAGCGCGTGCAGATAGCGTGCTCGCACTTTCAGAAGCGACACATGAGCTTCTCGCAAAACTTTCTCGTCTTGCTCCCTTTGGTATGGGAAACGAGCGACCCGTGTTTGCGTTTCGTGAGGTTTCTATAACGAAGGTATCGTGGTTTGGAAAAGCGGAGGAACACTTAAAGCTTTCCTTTGGTGAAGTTGAAGCAATTTCGTTTTATGCAAAGCGCTCACTTGGTGGGAAATCTAAAGGACTCGCTTCGGGAAGTCAGGTGACGATACTCGCAAATCTTGAACGTGATCAGTTCTCACGCGGGCAGCCAGTGCGTCTTCGACTCCTCGCCGTGAAGTAGTGCGTGCTACATTCTATTCATGCAATTCACGCTCTATGCAGACGGTGGTGCACGCGGTAATCCGGGACCCGCAGGCGCTGGTGCAGTTGCCTTTGACTCAACAGGGAAGCGGGTTGCCGAAGTCGCTGACTATCTTGGTGAGACCACAAACAATGTCGCTGAATACGAAGCGATTATTCGAGGATTAAAAGCGCTTACTGCGGCATTCCCCGATGGGTATTTCAAGAGTGCAACGGTAGAAATTCGTATGGACAGCAAGCTGGTCATCGAGCAGCTCCGGGGTGCGTACAAGGTGAAGCACCCGAATCTTATACCGCGCTATCTCGAGGTTCGAAACATACTCGCACGCTCCTTCCCAAGTGTGAGCTACCTCCATGTGCCACGTGAGAAGAATACGGATGCAGACGAGCTCGCAAACCGTGCGATGGATCGGGGTGTTTGACTTTTTAACGTAGCCAGGCAAAATTGCCGGTCGGGAGGTGCGAAACATGCACATTAACTACGTTTTGTATTTGGTCGGCACTGGCGTCGCGGCATTCGTCGCGGCATATGCTTTCATGGAGCTGACGCACGTCATGCAACAGGGGACGCTCGGCAGGATGGGGAAGGCGTTCTACACCCTCCTGTCACTGTCGTTCGTCGCCGCGTTCGTGGTTACCGCCATTCCGCCATTGCGCGCACTTCTGACGCCCGTCTGGACGGCGCTCGGCTACTATCCCGCCGAGCACATTGCCCAGATGGTCGTCGCTGTCGTCTCTGGAGGACTCGGCGTACTCGCATCCGTGCGTTCTGAGCCTGCAAGCTAGCGTTGACCAATCCCCCCACCAAGGCGCCGTCGGAGCAATCCGACGGCGTTTTAGCATTTATACTTTTCTAGGTGGCAGCCCTCGTTCTCACTGGAATAGCAGGCTTTGCAGGAGGAATACTTGCGTACTCTTTCTTACCGAACACGTGGCCGGGAGTCGCTGCTCTCGTTGTGGTTGCAGGTGCGCTCTTCCTTCTTCCTCGCACTAAGGTTTCGCTACTCGCAAGCGTGTTTGTGTTTCTTGCGGCGCTCGGCATGGCACGTGTTATGTTTGTGCCCACTACGCTTCCGGAGCCGTTTCGAGAACTTGTTGGAAGTAGTGTTCAGATTGAGGGTGTTGTTGTTGCAGACCCTGATGTGCGGGAAGTGAATCAACGGCTCACGATTGAAACACAGACGGAAGGAGCGACGACACGCGTTCTCGTCGTTGCTCCCGTGTATCCAGAAGTTCGCTATGGTGAGCTCATCCGTGCAGAAGGTACGTTTTCTCTTCCCGAAGCGTTTGCAACTGATGGTGGCCGCACGTTTTCGTACGATACTTTCCTTGCGAAAGAAGGTGTGTTCGCTCTTCTTAAAAATGCCGAGATAGAAGTTATTGCTCCACGTTCAGGAATACTCGCATCTATCCGTGGCGCTCTCTCCGACTTCAAGTTCGCCGGTATCGATGCTCTTGCACGAGCACTACCCGAGCCACACTCATCACTCGCTGCAGGACTTATCTTGGGTGGTAAGCAGGGACTTGGAGCAACGCTCCTCGATGATTTCATCGCTTCTGGTCTCGTGCATATTGTAGTGCTTTCCGGTTACAACGTAATGATTGTCGCAGAGTTTGTACTGCGTGCGTTTGGTTTTCTGCCCAAACGTCGGGCGGCTCTACTTGGTGCCCTAACCATTGCTGCTTTCGTTCTTGCTGCAGGTGCAGGAGCAGCGTCCGTTCGTGCCGGCATCATGGCAGGTGTTGCTGTTTTCGGGAGAGCAACCGGACGCACCTATGACGCCTTTCGTGCACTTCTTCTTGCTGGTGTACTCATGGTGCTCATAAGCCCACTCACGCTCGCCTTTGATCCAGGGTTTCAACTCTCCTTTATTGCAACCCTCGGTCTTATCTTCGGTGCACCGTTAGTTGAGCGACGACTCGCGTTCATACAAAGCGCCTTCCTTCGCGAGATAGCTGCAGCGACCATTGCCGCGCAGGCAAGTGTTTTGCCGTTGCTGCTGTATCAAAACGGCCTCTTCTCGCTTGTTGCACTTCCAGCAAACCTCCTTGTCCTTCCAATTATTCCGCTTACGATGCTCGCGTCTGCGCTTGCTGGTGTCGCAGGATTTCTCCTCCCGGGGATTGCTCCCATACTCGCGTTTCCCGCCTACCTTTTGCTCTCGTATGTCATAAGCGTTGTCGAAGTTGCAGCACAGCTGCCGCTTGCAACCCTCTCACTTCCTTCGTTCCCGTTTATTTTTGTGCTCTTTGCGTATGCACTTCTCGTTCTTTTTCTCGTACGAGCATCTAGGACACACCTTCAGCAAGTCGGTTCTCGACTACACTCCAATTAAGATTTGCGAGGAATGCCTCGACATAGGTTTTCTTCTCTGCGGGAACGTAGTCGACCATGAAAGCGTGCTCCCAAAGATCAACAGCAAGGAGAATGGGAAGACCAGCAAGCTGACCGATCTCGTGATCATTCACGAAGACGGTGTGAAGTGTTTTCCCACGTGGGTCGAAGTAGACGACGACCCAACCAATACCACGTGTTCCTGCAACTTCTTTTATGTGTGCGATGAGGTTATCCGCACCTCCGTATTTCTCTGTTGCCGCTTTTGCTAAAGGGCCGTCTAGAGAAAGGGGAGTGGCACCTCCTTCAAACTGCTCGAAGTAGTACTCGTGCATGCGCATGCCATCGAACTCGAAGGGAAGGCGACGTCGAAGTTCGTTAATGAGATAGACGTTTTCTTCAGCCCCAGCTTCTTTCAAGGCCGCTATCTTCTCAATAATGAGGTTCACGTGCTTTACGTAGCCGTCGTAGAGAGCGAGGTGTACGTCAAGCTGTTTCTTTGAGAGTCCTGGTAGTTCGGGAATGGCAAAGGTGCGGGTAGCGTAGGTCATGGGCATCAAAATACTTGTTGTTGGTAACGTTGTGGTGAAGTATACCGCGCACGCCCCGGTAACTTGACTATTC
>CAYGFQ010000007.1:0-19772 GCA_964349285.1 uncultured Candidatus Saccharibacteria bacterium
GTAAAGTACTGACCTTGTCCAGCAATATGAGCCCAGTCTCGGAGAAAGTCAGGTGTTATATCATCAAAATGTTCTAAGAGGTGAGGACGTTGCAAGCGAAGAGTAATCTCTTTATCACTCATCTTACGCCCTCCTGATTCTCCATTAGGAAACTGCTGTTTGAACCAGTCAGGCAAACTGTCCCAATCTATTGAACTTTTTGGTTGCGTTGGATGCTCAGGAGCCATGCGTACAGTATATACGAGGCTCAATCTCTAAGGGGAGTATCAAGAACGTATCCTCTCTAAGTCTCGCCCGAAGATAAGCCAGCTATTAAGCTCTACCACAAGTTAGTTCCAATTCTGTCCCACTTGGGTCACCAAACAACTCAGTTGCTAGTTTTGTTCACGATACAGCTCTCCTAATACCTCAAGTATCTCGTCCCGAGCCTCCTCCTTTGATGACGGACGAAGCTTATGATTGTCGAGCTCTATCTCGACTCGCTTCTCGGACTCTCGTCCTATGTTAGTGATGGTGAAATCAATACGGCAGTAGGAAAAGGAGAAGGCAATACGACGTTTACGCCATGCTTTGTTCTTCGAGACAACCTCCTCACTCTTCTCAACCACTACTTCCTTTGCAAGTGAGACTTTCAAATCAAAGCCCGCGCCAGGAAGGGTAAAGGTCTCACTTCGACCCTTCTTTTTTCTCAGGGACTCAAGTACGTTTCGGTTAGCATCAAAGCGGGTACGCACCCCTGCCTGTTTGTATTCATAGAAAATCGCATCATCTTTGCGTTCGAATTTCTTCGCACGCTCAACATGGTCAAGGAGTTTTTGGAAGGCATCTTGCGAGAGATCTGCCTTGAAATGACCATCGAGTATCTTTCCAAGACGAAGCTCGAGCTCATATTCGCCCTCAGATTCAAGAACGTGTGCAATATAGCGGTCAAGCAATTCGGAGAGAGTGGCAAGGGGAAGCGCTCCGTTGTGACTCATTTTCCCGATGATAGCACGCATCGAAATAGGGTAGGGGCAGCCATGGGCCGCCCCTTGAGTTAGCAGTTCGTCTACACGAGAGTGAGCGTTAGCTCATCCGTCTTGGCGCGTTGGCTTCTGCGCGAATCCCGGCTTGAATCGCCTCGACTGCACTTTGCGTTGACGGTGCAGGTGGTGGCTTGGCCGGCTGCGGAGCATCCTTCGGAGCCAACCTTGGAAAAGGTGGCGGCTCGCCAATACCGAGGGGGAAAGGTAATTTATCCTTATCCATTTCATTCCCCTTAGCTCTCCTTCGGTCCGCCGGCACCAGTGCGGGCGGACTTATATATCGTATACCCGGTTCACCCAGGAGGGTGTGTATAACTGCGCTACCCGAGAAGGCCCTCTACCACCTCCTTTACGAGACCTCCGTCTGCCTTGCCTTTGAGATCTTTCATAACGGCTCCCGTGAGTTGACCCGCTTTCGCCTTATCGGTGACCCCAAGCTCAGCCATCTTTGCCTTTACCGCTACCTCCACTTCTTCTTTGCTCATCTGGGCCGGGAGGAAAGCTTCAAGAATAGTGAGCTCCGCTTTCTCAGGCTCAGCAAGGTCGCCTCGACCTGCTGCCTCATATTGCTCAATGGAGTCTTTGCGCTGGTTCGCTGAGCGCTTCACAACGGCAAGCGCCTCCTCATCGGTGAGGAACTCGTCAGGCTTACGCTTCTTGGCGACGACTTCGTTTGTCATCGCGGTTACCAGAGAGCGCAAAGTGCGTAGGCGCACCTCGTCCTTAGCGCGAAGTGCGTCTGGAATCCCTGCTTTCACTGCTTCATGTATCGTCATGCGGGGATTGTAGCATGAGCGCCTAGGCTATAATGCAGGGAATGGAATTACGTTTCTGGCACGCGCTTCCGGCTGAGGAAGTAGCGAGTGTTCTTGGTAGCGATATCGCACGCGGGCTCATGAAAGAGGAGGCCGAGCGCCGCCTCAAAGAAGGGAGGAATAAACTCCCTCGTCCCAAGCCCGATACCCTCGTTGCTCGTATCGCACGACAGCTTGCAAGTCCTATTGCGATAGTTCTGCTTCTTGCTGCACTTGCGACCCTATTCATCTCGCACTACACGGACGCAATCATCATCGCGATTGCGCTTCTCGTGAACGTTGCTATCGGTATCTTCCAGGAAGGGAAGGCCGGAAACGCTTTTGCGGCGCTCTCAAAAGAAGAAGCACTTCGAGCAGTTGTCATACGCGACGGCGTGAAGCGTGAGGTAGCAGCTGAGTGCATTGTCCCGGGTGATCTCATTGTTCTAAGCTCAGGAGCGAAGATTCCAGCCGATCTTCGGCTCATCGAGGTACACGCACTTCAGGCAAATGAAGCTGCACTCTCTGGAGAGTGGCTCCCAACTGAAAAGCGCACGGACCCGGTGCCAGAAGATGTGCCGCTCGTTGAGCGCGCGAACATGGCATATGCCGGGACCTTGGTCGCAACAGGTGCTGCAACGGGTGTCGTCGTTGCAACGGGCATTAACACAGAGCTTGGCGCTATTGCGCGTGAACTTTCAAAGGCAACGAAGACTGAGACTCCGCTGCAGCGCGATATCAAAGGTGTTGCGCGTCTCCTTCTCTTCCTCGTTGCAACGGTTATTCTCGTCATCGGCACCCTCTCGCTTCTGCGGGGTATGACGGTCGGTGAGACCTTGTTGATTGCCATTGCGGTTGCGGTTGCCTCAATTCCAGAAGGACTTCCTGCCGCTGTGACGGTTGTGCTCGCACTTGGCATGGAGCGCATCTTGAAAGCCGGTGGTCTCGTGCGCAATCTTCACGCAGCAGAGACCTTGGGTGCAACGAGCATCATCTTGACCGACAAGACCGGGACGCTGACCGAAGGACGAATGAAAGCCGTTGCATTTGCAACACTCTCCGGAACAACAGAAGGACCAGAAGGAGATATTGCTCGCACCATGCTTCGTGCCGCAGTGCTTGCTTCAGATGGTTACATTGAGGAAGTCGCAGATCCTGAGAAAGACGCAGCGAAGATTATTGCTCGTGGCCGCCCGATGGAGCAGGCGCTCCTTCTTGCCGGTCTTGAGGCTGGCTTCCCAGAAGCAACACTGCGAAGTGAGTTCCCACGCATCGATGAACTCCACTTCACCTCCGCACGCCGCTTCGGGGGCATGCTCGTAAAAGAGGGAGGAGCGGCTATCGCCTACGTTACTGGAGCTCCTGAACTTTTCCTTGCCCACGCAAAGCGTGCAGCAGGAGTGCGCGGTGGCACCCATGCACTTACCCCCGAAGATGCTGAATTCTTCGAGGATGCACTTCGACGAGCCGGGCAAGAAGGCAAGCGTGTTATCGCTGTTGGTCGCATCGAGAGCGAACACACGGAGTTCCCGAATGAGGAAGGACTTGCATCATTCCTCGATGGTCTCCATCTGTTGGGCTTCGTTATCTTCTCGGATGTGATACGTCCTGAAGCACGCTCTGCGGTTGCTGACATGCAAGGTGCGGGTGCGCGCGTCATCATGCTGACCGGAGATAATCCGGAGACGGCGCTTTGGTTTGCGCGTCAGGTAGGGATCGCAGGGGAAGGGGACCGTGCGTATACCGGAACAGAACTGAAGGATCTTGAGGATGAAGCACTCCTCAAGCTTCTTGCGAAGAACACGGTCTTCGCTCGTGTTACGCCAACTGACAAGCTCCGTATCGCACGATTGTTGACCGGAGCTGGTGAAGTGGTCGCCATGACCGGAGACGGCGTGAACGACGCGCCAGCGCTTGAAGCGGCCGCTATTGGTGTTGCGCTTGGTTCAGGAACAGATGTTGCCAAGGAGGCGTCTGATCTCGTCCTCCTGAAAGACAGTTTCTCCGTCATAACGCACGCGATACGGGAAGGACGGCGACTGCGAGATAACGTGAAGAAAATGCTTGCGTACATGCTCTCGACGAACTTCAGCGAGATTTTCATGATTACCGCCTCTCTTGCAAGCGGTCTCCCGCTCCCGATTCTTCCTGCACAAATTCTCTGGGCAAACCTTATTGAAGGTGGGCCCATGAACGTCGCGCTCGCCTTTGAGCCGTTGTACCCCTCTGCAATGAAGCGCTCCCCGAAGCATCCAGATATCGCTAAGGTGCTCTCGAACGATCTTCTGAAGCTCATCCTCTCCGTTGGTGTCCTCACGGGCCTCATGCTCGTCTCGCTGCACTTCTACCTCGTCTCAACCAGTATTCCGGAGGATGAGATGCGCACCATTATGTTCGGTGCACTCTCGGTCTCTTCCTTTGTGGGTGCTATCTCCCTCAAGTCCTTTGGTACGCGGCTCTGGAATCTCCAGCTCTTCTCAAACCCCTGGCTCCTTATCTCCTTGGCAGGTTCTTCCGTCATGCTCCTTGCTGCTTTGTTCTTCCCTCCGGTCCAGGCACTCATCCACACGGTCCCCGTCTCAGGTTTTGACCTCCTCATCATGGGTCTTGCAGGACTCCTGAACCTAGTCCTCACTGAGTTTGCGAAAGAGCTCTTCTTCATCGGGCCTGCGCGTCGCGCAAAAGAGCGAGGAGTGCTCGCCGCGGTATAATACCCGCAATGGATATCTTCTGGATTGGCATCATCATTCTCGCGCTCCTCATGGTGCAGGGCATCGGCCTCTGGCTTATTCTTCGTCGCCGGGAAGGGAAACCGGAAGGCAGTGAGAGCCTCCTCCTTTTGCAGCAGCAGATTGGCAACCTAGAGCGCACCTTGGACTCGCGGATGGCAGAATCTTCTCGCGCGGTGCACGATACCGTTCGTTCACATGTCGGGGAGTCGAATCGACTCATCAAGGAGATCACAGAAGAAATAACCTCGGTGAAAGAAATAGGCCGACAGACCGGAGAGTTTGCAAGCCAGTTGAAGTCTTTGCAGGATATTCTCAAGAATCCGAAGCAGCGCGGTGTGCTTGGTGAGTACTACCTCGAGACGGTTCTCAAAAACGTACTCCCACCAGGCATGTACCAGATGCAGTACGCTTTTACGAATGGAGAGATTGTCGATGCCGTTGTCTACATAAACGACAAAATAGTTCCTATCGACTCGAAGTTCTCGCTTGAGAACTACAACCGACTCGTTAACTGCGATCCGGGAGATAAGGCGACCTTCGAGAAGGCCTTTATCGCAGACCTAAAGATGCGTATCCAGGAGACGTCCAAATACATCCGCCCAGAAGAAGGAACTATGGACTTTGCCTTCATGTTCATTCCCTCTGAAGGTATTTACTACGATCTTCTCGTGAACCAGGTAGGGGCAGGGGAGGATGAGAACCTCATCCAACGAGCAGCCAGCAAGCAGAAAGTCATTATCGTCTCACCAACCTCCTTCCTCGCATATCTCCAGACTGTCATGCAGGGCTTGAAGGCACTCCAGATTGAAGAGAAAGCCGTTGAGATACAAAAGCGTGTTGGTGAACTTGGTAAGCACATTGGCTCCTTTGAAGAGTACTACCGCAAGCTCGGTGTTTCCTTGGGAACTACCGTCTCGCATTTTAATTCGGCATACAAAGAGCTCGGAAAGATAGATAAGGACGTGTATCGCATCGCAGATAGCAAAGCGGGGATAGAGGCGACGCTTCTCGAGAAGCCAAGCGCAGAGCTTGACTAAATACGATAAGTGTTCTAATATAGTCCCCGGGTAATGCTCTAACCAAAAGAAAGGGGGTGATTCCTCTGTCCGCAAAACCCACTTCACACCTCACCTTCGGGACCGTCTGTTATGGCCTTGGGCTTGCCCTGGTCATCGTGATTGTCGCCGAGACCTTCGGTAGCCTCGCCTGGGACTACCTCCAGGAAACAGCGCTCTTCCGCTAGGTGCAGGTTACAAGGGCCGGTGTCTTCGTCTAACGAAGCCCGGCCCTTTCACCATTCCGCCTTGCCTTTACGGGCCTTTTGCGATACGCTCTTTGAACTATGGAATTCGCGGTAATCAAGACGGGCGGCAAGCAGTTTGTCGTCTCCAAGGGCGACACTATCACTATCGAGAAGCTCGGTCGTGGCATCAACACGGTGCCCCTTAAGAAGGGTGATCCCATCACTTTTGACGAGGTTCTTATGACCGACTCCGGCTCGACCGTTAACCTTGGTACCCCGACCGTGAAGGGTGCCGTTGTAAAAGGCATCGTGCAGTCAGTGGGCCGCGCAAAGAAGATTGACGTCGTTAAGTACAAGGCAAAGAGCCGGTATCTGAAGCGCCGCGGTCATCGCCAGCCCCAGATTAAGGTTAAGATTGATTCAATCGCCTAACCAACAAAACCCGCCCTCTGGCGGGTTTTGACTTGTCCCTCTTTCCTTACTAAGCTTCTCGAGTAAGCATCCGCGCTGTGTGGGTGTGTGTTCCAGGGGAGTGTGTCATGGTGGAGATCACCATCACCGCTTTGATTCCCATAAAATCCAGAAAGAAAGGAGCACAATTTCTTCGGGTGAAATCTGTCCAGCAACGGACGCTCGTGCCACAAGAGAACTCAACGCTCACCATCGTGATACCGCCTTCCAATCGGAAGATCGACCTGGAAGTGTTTTCGAGCAAACTGGTCTGGTATCCAGATCGGGAAAGCTGCGAAGTCAAAGCCACGGCCGAATTCGATGCTCTCAAGTTCCTCGCAATTGTGGGGGAGTGGGAGCTCATCGAGGGTCTCGAGGAGTTGAGCGAAGATCAGCAGAGCATAATTCGTTGTCGGCAGGGCTTGTGTGGCCACGACCATCAAAGAAAGTCGTAAGTCACCCGAACACTGCGAAAGTCCGCCTGGAGCCTTAGGGTTTCCGGGCGGATTTTGTTTTAGGTCTCTTTCCGGTTCTGCAATGCTCCCGAAAGTGTTTCTGCGTCTGAGTACTCAAGTTCAGAACCAGTCGCAAGACCGCGTCCAAGCTTGGTGAGTTTCAAGGTCTCGCGATAGGGGCGGAGGACCTCTTTCAGGTGGTCTGCCGTGTTCTCACCCTCGGAAGTTGCAGAGAGCGCGAGAATAACTTCCTTAAGCGCCTCTTTCTTACGTTCAATGCGACGCACCAGCTCTTTCTCACGGATGACACCCTTGCCGGAGAGGGTGAGCACACCACCAAGCACGAAATAGCGACCCTTGAAGGTGCCTGCGCGCTCAATAGCAAGGAGATCTTGGTCTTTCTCAAGCACGAGGAGGATAGAGTCATCGCGAAGCGGGTCGGCGCAGTATGAGCAGGTAGGGCCACCACCATTTGCAAAGCGCATACACTCCGGGCACTGCCGTACATCTTTTGCAAGATCAGTGACAAGGGCTGCTATCTTAGTGCGATCGGTTTGGGAGGAGGCGAGCAGGTGATACACAAAGCGCCGTGCCTGCCGGGGACCTATTCCCGGAAAACGTTCGAAGGCACGTGCAAGATCCTCGATGCGATCAGCCATGTATTAAAACTCGTCGGCCAGTTCGCCGTAGCCTTTGGTATCAACCGACATAAAGGTGGCTCGCTTCTCATCGAAGTAGAGGTCGACTTTCCCGGTTGGACCGTTGCGATGCTTCTCGATAAGGATTTCTGCAATGTTCGGACGATCAGACTCAGGATTACGCTTATCATCGCGGTGGATGAACATAACGACGTCGGCGTCTTGCTCAATCGAACCTGAGTCGCGAAGGTCTGAGAGGCGCGGCTTACCACCACGCTGCTCAACGGCACGGGAGAGCTGTGAGAGGGCAAGCACCGGGACATGGAGCTCGCGCGCTAGGGACTTAAGCGAGCGAGAGATTTCCGTGACCTGCTGCACGAGAGAGTCGGACGCCTTAGCACCCACGGGTGCCATGAGCTGGAGATAGTCGACGACGAGAAGCCCAATACCACGCTCACGCTTCAAGCGGCGAGCAACGGCGCGCATAGCGAGAATGTTGTTACCGGGTTTATCGTCGATGTAGATAGGTGCTTTCGACAAGGTCTCAAGTGCATCGCGAATACGGTCGAAGTCCTGTTCATCACGCACCGCTCCAGTGCGGATTTTCCATGAGTTCACGGTACTCTCTGCTGCAAGCATACGGTCAACGAGCTGCTCGGAGCTCATTTCAAGTGAGAAGATACCGACCGGGATGTTGTGACGCACGGCAGCATTACGAGCGATATCAAGTGCGAGTGAAGTTTTACCAACCGAAGGGCGGGCAGCAAGAATGACGAGATCGGACGGATGGAGACCCGAGAGGAGACTATCAAGGCCTGAGTAGCCGGTTGGGACACCACGAATACCGTCTTCTTTCTTTGAAAGCGTTTCGATGCGATCCCAGGCATCAGAGAGTTTGTCAGAAATGGCGATGAACTTGTGAGACGCCATTGCGTTTCCAATGGCGTACACTTTCTTCTCAGCGTCATCAAGCACTTCAGCTGCTTCACGCCCCTCGTCGTAGCAGGCTTCAGTTATTTCATGCGAGGCATCAATCAACGAGCGCATGACATGCTTACGAGCAACGAGTTCAGCATAGTGCGCATAGTTTCCGGGAGTCGGGGCAGAGGCAGCAAGCTCAGCAAGATACGCACGGCCACCCGCACGCTCCAATGTACCGTTTGCAGAAAGACGCTCAGAAAGAGAGAGAAGGTCGATAGGCTCCCCACGGTCAGAGAGATCACGCATTGCTTCGAAGATGAGCCGATGCTTCTCGGCGTAGAACGAGTCAGCCTTCACAATGTCGGCAACATCATGAAGCGCATCAGGCTTCAGAAGGAGAGAACCAAGAAGACCACGCTCAGACTCAAGGCTCTGAGGCGGTACACGAAGCGTCGGATCGGATGCCATTACGACGAAGTATACGCGTCCGCATGCAAGTCTGCACGAGCAGGGGGGAGTGGACTGCCCGGGGATTACCTGGGGATGAGACGAGTCTTTGGCAGGATAGACATATCGCGGGATAGATAACCTCTAGATTCTCATTTCGAGATGTTTCCTCCGCACTGAAGAGATTGACAGATATCTCTCGCTATAGTATAATGCGCACAGGTCAGTGTGTTCTGACGTTTGGGAGTCTGCCATGAAAGCGGTAGCAAGGAAGCTCAACGCGCTGTCGATTCGGATTTTCGACTTGGTCGCGGTGCGACTCAGTCTGTTCGAAGCGGTAGTGTATCCCATCGTGATCCTCGGGGTCGGGGTGGGTGTTGGAATCTACGTGGGCCGCTTCTAGCTTCAGGCCCAACCCAAATGAATCGGCCTACGCTTCCAATGCGTGGGCCGATTTCTTTATACTCAAGACCTCTAGTCGATAGTACCGGAGTATGTCTATTTCCTCGTGAACGTAGGTCCTGCTTCTTTGTCTGCGACTTCGTAGCCAAGTTTTTCAATCTTCGCACGCAGCTCATCTGCTTTTGCATACTCTTTTGCCGCTCGTGCTTGCTCGCGCTCGTGAGCGAGACTACGTACCTCAGATGGCACCTCAGAAGAAGAGAACGAGACCTGTGGAGGATTCGTGAGGGAGAGTCCAAAGACGCTATCTGCGGCTTCTAGAACACCCCACTTTTGTCGTGGAGAAAGATCTTCGTCCGAGAGGGCATCAAAGAGGCAGGCGAGTGCTTGTGGTGTTGCAAGGTCATCTCGAAGGAAGATCTGTATCTTATGCATCGTATCTGAGTCCATGCTCTTACCATGCGTTTCGTTCTTGAGTGCTGCAGCTGCGCGCCACAGACGTCGTAGTGCTTCCTCAGCCCCAGCAAGTGCCTCCCAGCTAAAGGAGAGGGGAGAGCGATAGTGTGCCTGGAGGAAGAAGAGTCGGAGTGCGAGTGGGTGCATGCCGTGCTCGACGACGTCTGCAAGTGTGAAAATGTTTCCGAGCGACTTCGATACTTTCTGGTTGTCGATGGTGAGAAAGGCGTTATGCATCCAGTAGCGAGCGAGGATACGACCGTTCGCCGCTTCTGACTGCGCAATTTCATTGTTGTGATGAACACCCACATGGTCCTCACCACCCGTGTGAATGTCTATCGTCTCACCAAGAAGCGACTTCGCCATCGCTGAGCACTCAATGGACCAGCCTGGGTTTCCAGAACCCCATGGCGAGTCCCACTTCTGGAGGTCGTCTTTCTTGGCAAAGCGCCAGAGAGCGAAGTCATGGAGGCTTCGCTTGCCTTCGACCATCTTCACCCGAGCTCCGGCCATGAGCTTCACGTCCATAATGCCGCCAAGCTTCCCGTAGTCTGGGAACTTGCTGGTATCAAAGTAGATGCCGTCTTTTGCACGGTACGCAAAACCCTTTTCCTCGAGGGTTTGTATCATTTCAATTTGTTGCGGTATGTACTCTGTTGCTTTCGGGAAGCGGATGCTCTCGAGGTCGATATTAAGTGCACGAAGGTCGTCGAGGTAGCGCTTGGTGTAGCGCTTAGCTATCTCTTCCGGTGTTGTTTGATCGCGCTTAGCACCTACTGCCATCTTGTCTTCACCTGCATCTCCGTCGCCGACCATATGTCCGACGTCTGTTATGTTCACCACTTTCCGCACGCGATAGTGTGCCCCGGTTAAGGTGCGTGCAAGAACATCTGAAAAGACGGCAGCACGGAGGTTACCAATATGCTGCGGACCATACACCGTGGGACCACAGGAGTAGAGAAGTACTTCACCAGAGCGCAGGGGAGCAAACCGCTCTTTCTCGCCGGAGAGCGTGTTTGTAAAGAGGACAGGTGCCCCAGGTGATTGTTTTTTCTTGAAGAACGAAAACATGGACCTTAGATCCAGCGACGCACGCGCAGGAAGATAATGAGCAGGACCTCAACGACAATCATGAGTCCGACAATCGACCAGAAGTCATGTGGTGTACCAAGAATAGGCGGGAACTTAGCGTGCATGCCGAAGAGTCCTGCAATCAAGGTAAGCGGGAGTATCGCGACATTGATGACCGTGAATATCTTCATGACGTCATTTTGGGAGGTCGAGAGGAGAGAGTCGTTCGTGCTCCGGAGTTCACGAGCAACAGCGCGATAGGAAGCAACGAGCGCAGCGACGTGCGCACGCTCTGCTTCGATGTGGGACGCGGAAGTTGTAACCTTTTTCCCAAGGAGTGCTGGGGTTGCAAGCTCCTCAAGGAATGCGGTGAGCGGTTCCTCGTGTCGCGTGAGTGCGGTATCAAAGCGTAGAAGCACGCGGCCGGTCTCTGAGATGGAGCGCACCATGGCTCGTTCTTTTCCAGAGAAGATGTCTGCTTCGATGCGATCGAGCGAGTGGGCAACCTGCTCTATCTCGGTTCGCATGGAGGAGTAGAGGTGGCGCATCACGCGCTCAAGAAGTCTCGAGGGATCATGCTCGACTGACTCGCCAAGTAAGTCTTCTGCCTCGAAAGCTTTGTGGAGGCTATGGATGCAGTCGACCAGCTCGTACCGGACGGTAATAAGAAAGTCCTTGCCCATGATGATGTCGACCTCTTGGTTTCGAGTTCCGCAGGTAACGTCTGCCGTGGGGAAGTGGAGGATCAAGTAGGCGTAGGTCGGGAAGGTCGCGACCAGCGGGTAGGGAGTTGGTGAGACAATTTCTTCCTCGACCCGTGGGTCGATGTCGTACTCGTTCATGACAGTGTGGAGCTCTTCGCGGGTTGGAGACTCAAGGTCAATCCACGTGACCTTACCTCGCTCATGTCGTGTGATCATGTCGATTAGTATACCAGGGTGATAGAGGCGTTATGTTATAATTTCCTCATATGGAAGGCGATACCAAGCGTCGGCATGTGGGATTTGTACGACTAGCAATACTTGCTGCGCTTATCGCTGCGCTCTCGTTTGCTGGCGGCCTTTCTGTCGGAGCTGGTGGCACGCGCATACTCTCGGATGTACCGTTTTTGAATAACGGACTTGATCCGACTCCCGATCCAACGGTTGATCTCTCTGAGTTCTGGAAAGCTTGGAACGTGCTTGGTGCACGTTTCGTTGAGACACACGCCTCCTCTACCATTCCTTCATCCAAGGAGCGTATTTGGGGCGCTATTGAAGGACTTGCAGACAGCTACCAGGATCCGTACACCGTTTTCTTGCGTCCTGAAGATGCGAAAAGTTTCGCTGAAGATATTGCAGGAAACTTTAGTGGGGTAGGGATGGAGATAGGACTTGATAAGGACGGCATCCTGACCGTTATCTCGCCGTTGAAGGGTACGCCTGCTGAGCGTGCGGGTATTCTCACGGGCGACAAGATTCTCTCCATTGATGGAGACTCAACCGAAGGTATCTCGACCGAAGCGGCTGTGAAGAAGATTCGTGGCGAGAAGGGAACGGCAGTCGCTTTCCGCATGCAGCGCGAAGGGGAAATGCTCGAGTTTTCCGTTACTCGCGACACCATCCAGGTACCTATCATCGAGTCGGAACTTGATACCGAGAGCGGTGTCTATGTCATTTCCTTCTATAGCTTCAGCGCAAATGCAAACTCACTCTTCAATCGTGCACTCGCAGAGTTCCGTGCCTCAGGCTCACACCGTCTCTTGATTGACCTTCGTGGAAACCCAGGTGGCTACCTGGCCTCTGCGGTATCTATTGCAAGCCATTTCCTTCCTGAGGGCACGGTTATCGTCACTGAGGACTATGACAACAGCAGCAAAGAAGATGTGGTGCACCGTAGTCGTGGTACCGGCGGTATTCCAGACGGGACGCGTATCGCTATTCTCGTGAATCGTGGCTCAGCATCTGCCTCAGAGATTCTTGCAGGAGCGCTCCAGGATGAGAAGGTTGCAACCTTGATTGGTGTGAACTCCTTTGGTAAGGGCTCAGTTCAGGAAATGGTGAGTGTTGCCGGTGGGTCGCTTAAAATCACCATCGCTAAGTGGCTCACGCCATCTGGTCGCTCTATCTCAGACGGTGGCCTCACGCCCGATATCATCGTTGAGCGCACCCAAGAGGATGTGGCCGCAGACAAGGACCCGCAGAAGGCACGAGCCATTCAATTCCTCACCACGGGGAAATAGGGCGTAGTTGCGGATAGGCGAGCAACAGGGTAGGATACCCCCACTATGAAAGTCGTACTTCTGAAAGATATTAAAAAGACCGGCAAGGCGTATTCGGTCGTCGAGGTGAAGGATGGTCACGCCCTTAACTTCCTCATTCCGCGCAAGCTCGCTATTACTGCGACCCCTGCTGCCATGAAGGAAGTGGAGCTTCGCCGCAAGCAATCTGAAGAGCGCCGCGCGCTTGATGAGAAGCTTATCGAAGATCGCCTCTCCGCTCTTGCAGAGGAGCGTATCGTCTTCCTCAAGAAGGCAAACGAGCAAGGACACCTCTACGACGCGCTTGATGCCGCAGAGATTGCAGCAAAGACAAACCTCCCTGAGGACGCTATTCACATCGAGAAGCCATTCAAGGACCTTGGTACTTTCGAGGTTCCCGTCGCCTACGGAGAGAATTTCGGTAAGCTCACGGTTGTTATCGAAGCTGAGTAGGGAAGGATAAAGAAAAGGCCCGCGAGAGCGGGCTTTTTCTTTTAGCTCGTTCGCTTACGCGACCGAGACAATCTTTCGGCGAGTGACGCGACCGTCAAAGCCGGTCTTGCGCTTCTCAGCGAAGGAGACGGTACCGTTCACCATCGAGTAGAGAGTGTGGTCCTTACCAACTTTCACGTTCTTGCCCGGCATTATCTTCGTACCGCGCTGGCGGACGATGACCATACCCGGACGGGCGGATGCGCCGTCAGCGAGCTTCACTCCGAGGTATTTCGGGTTTGAATCGCGTAGGTTTTTTGTTGATCCGCCGGCTTTTGTTGATGCCATAGTGTTATGCTGTAACTAACGTATGGGGACTATAGCGGATATTCGGGAGAAAAGCAAGGCTCTCCTAGGCCGTATTCCGGAAGGGACACTCACGGTGGTTATCGTCATTTTGGCCTGTAGCTTGAGCTTTGGACTGGGGCTTCTCGCGGGGAAAGACACGAGGGAAGGGGAGCTTCGTATTGAGGAGCTTGCCCAGGTAGAGACCCTTGCAACGGCCCAGATTGCCTCTCCCGAGCCCCTGGCAGCCGGTGGGCAGTATGTGGCGTCAAAGACGGGTCAAAGCTACCACCTCCCGTGGTGTTCAGGTGCCAAGCAAATCAAAGAGGAAAATAAGGTTTGGTTTGCCTCAAAGGAGGCAGCTGAAGCAGCTGGGTATGCCCCTGCTAAAAACTGCAAAGGCCTATGATTGTTCTTGATGTTGAGACGACTGGGACTGAACCGTCCTTGCATTCCATTCTTTCGATAGGAGCGCTTGATCTTGCAGAGCCCACGAATCAATTCTATGACGAGTGTCGTATGTGGGAGGGAGCAAAGATAGAAGGGGAGGCGCTTGCGATAAATGGCTTCACGAAAGAAGAGGCGCAGGATGCTTCGAAGAAGAGTGAGGCAGAGCTCGTGAAGGCCTTTATAGCCTGGGCAACCGATAAGCCGCAGAACTGGGTCTTTGCCGCTCAGAATGTCTCCTTTGACTACGAATTCATACGTGCCGCTGCCAAGCGTGCGCACCTTGATTTCCCGTTTGCCAAGCGCACCCTCGATATCCACTCACTCGCCTGGCTTCATATGACGGAACGGGGAGTACCTCTTCCAGCAGGGAAGCATTCGGTCATCTCCTCATCTTTCATCCTCCGCTATTGCGGACTTCCGGAAGAGCCATCGCCGCATAATGCGCTTACAGGAGCGCTCTGGCACGCGGAAGTGGTATCGCGGATGGCGTATAATAAGAAACTGTTACCGGACTTTGATTCTTACGAGATACCATGGACCCACTCATGAGCGGCACACCTGCAGACGAGGGAAATCATACACAGAAAGGTCTGAAGCTCGCGCGGATGATCGAGGAAGGGAAGAAGACCGTTCCTGAATCTCCTGAGCCGTTGGTATGTAAGCCACGGGAGCTTGAGCCGTGGCGGGTATTTAAGATTATGTCCGAGTTTGTGGAGGGCTTTGAGCTCCTTCAGAAGCACGCCCTTGCCGCTTCCTTCTTTGGAACTGCGAGAGCTTCTTTCGATAGCCAAATCTACAAGGATGCGACCGCTCTTGCTGCAAAGCTCGCAACGCGCGGCTTTTCCATCATCACTGGTGGTTCAGCAGGCATCATGGAGGCAGCGAATCGTGGTGCCTTTGAGGCAGGGGGTTCCTCTGTCGGCCTCAACATACGGCTCGAGGATAATCAGCCATCAAACCGCTACACGACCGAGCAGCTTATGTTCGATCACTTCTTCGTCCGTAAGGTGATGCTTACGTTTGCGTCTGAGGTGTACATCTATTTCCCAGGAGGCTTCGGTACCTTGGATGAATTCACGGAGATTCTTACTCTGGTTCAGACGAAGAGCATCAAGCGCGTCCCGATAATTCTCTATGGCTCCGAGTACTGGAATCCGATCATCACGCATTTCAAAGATAAACTCTTCAACGAGTATCACGCTATCGATGCAGCCGATATGGAGCTCTACAAGGTTGTCGACTCAGTCGACGAAGCGTTCGAGTACATCGTCGCGAACGTTAAGTGCTAAGACGTCGTTCCGTCTCAAACACCTCATTGCTTATGATGCGGTTCATAAGCTCGTTGTGAGCTTGCTTTGCTGCCTTAACTTTGGCAGCCAAATCATCTTTTACCGTTTGATCCACTGAGGCATCGAGTTGTAGCTCTGAAAGTAATTCTTGAGCGGTATCAATTGCAGCGGCAGAAGTATTTATATACATCTGGATTTTGCTGGTTGCTTCCACAAGGGTAGGGGAGTGAGCGACCATTGCCCGCTTCTCAGTAACATCGAGGACCATCGTAAGCTCCCCCGCTATTCTCTTTGCGTCGTCTAGGGTAGTGCGGAGAGAAAGCACTTTTGCCTTTGGAGTGATCTCAAACGGCAGATGCGCATCAAGGGCTTCGGGCATCACGTAATGGTAACAGGGGAGGACTTTTTACGGTATTGATTGTCCCTAGGCTAAGAACTATCTGGGCTTCGCACAATATATCTTTTGCGAAGTACGCCTGGGCCTAGGAAGGAGGCTCTACCGGGCTCCAGGGATTCCTATCAGGGGAGGCCTTTCCCTGCGCTCTAGGCTTGTATATCGCTTTATACACGCAGATACGACATAGCGAGTAGCGACTGGAAGCTAAACAGACGAGAAAGAGGAGACGAGAAGAGAAAGACAGCATATAGGCCTTTTCTTCATATCTCGGATGACCGAGATAGGGCTCCGTTGACTTGTGTCCTAATGTGGTCCACTATCCCTCTGCGGCATGGGATTGGTGTGGTCGTAGGAGGCTTGGTGTCGCTACCCACCAGTATTCGTGCAGGCGACCATGCTCCACCGGTCTCATGCCGCAACTCGACGTCTCCCTCGTTGGAGACGTTTTCTGTAACTACACTTCCCTGCTTCTTGACGCACAACTTTGAATAGTCCACTATCTGCATTCGGACGGCACGGGGGTTGTGAGTGTGGCTGTTGGCCCGATCCATCTGCCCTGGCTCAGACCGAGCGCCCGCGCACCTGACCCCCGTGTCGTCCTACCAGCGTCTCTTGCACCCATGTGGTTGCCGGAGACGTTTTTTAATACCCGAGTTTTAGTCGAACCAGGAGAAGATGAATCCAAACGTTGCCTCAAACCACGCAGCAATATAGTCCCAGCCATCACGAAGGAGAGCGAGAAGGAACTGCCAGTTGTCCTGATTGGTCGGGTTGTCGACCAGTGCTCGGAGTGAGATGCCGAAGAAGGAAAGCGCGAGGAGGCCAATGACGACCCAAACGATAAGACGAATCATGAAGGAAGTATAGCCTCAGGTTAGAATGAGGCAATATGGACGACCTGGATAAGGCACTGCGGCATTTTAAACGCGTGGACCCCGTTCTCTATGCGGCTGCCAGAAAGGTTCGAAGCCATTTGCACAAACGTCCAGCTCTGCGAGGAGGTGATCGTCTCTTTCGGGCACTCGCAGAATCCATCGTCTCCCAGCAGCTTTCCGTGAAGGCAGCGGATACCATTTGGGAGCGTGTGGAGAGTGTATGCGGTGGAAAGGTGACTCCTGAGTCAGTATTAAAGGCTGCACTTCCCCGCTTACGCAAAGCAGGACTCTCGGCCGCAAAGGCGAAAACCATTAAGGAACTCGCAAAAGCGATACAGAAGGGGCTCAACCTCCCTGCCCTTCGCAAAGCATCTCCAAAAGAAGCTGAAGAAACACTCACCGCACTTTGGGGTATTGGTCCTTGGACGACGGAAATGTTTCTCATTTTTGCGCTTGAGCACCCGGATATCTTTTCACCAGGAGACCTTGGTCTCGTACGTTCTATTGAAACCTTATACAACGTGAAGAATCCTTCGCGTGCGAGGTTAGAGAAGATGACGGCTTGCTGGTCGCCGTATCGCTCAATCGCGTGTCGGATTCTCTGGAAAGTGCGGGATACGAAATAGTCTACGCGTTACTACCTGCGATATAACCAGTCGTCCAACAAAGCTGCAGTGAATACCCACCAGAGGGCCTCGTTATGTGGAGCAAGTCTCCAACAATAAACAGGTTCGGAGCGCGCCGTGAGCGCATGGTGCGCATATCTACTTCAGTCAAAAGCACACCACCATCGGCAACCACGGCCCGTTCAAATCCCATGAGTCCTGAGATAGTGACAGGAAGCGCTTTAAACGTGTCGACGAGCGCACGACGCTCTTCTTTAGTTACACTGTGTGCCTTCTTTTCCTGATCGATGCCCGGCACGAGTGCAAGCAGCTCTTCAACGGTCCCTGGCGGAAGGAACTCGTGAGCAACATTCTTCAAAAGCTTATTTTTGTTGGCATCAAGATGTCCTCGGAACTTCTTGTCTAGTTCTCCAATGTTGAATGATGGAAAGAGATCTATCGTCGCCGTTACCGGGCCCTCATGGAGCAGGTCTGCAACCTTTCCTGCGCTATTCAAGATAGTAGGACCTGAAAGACCGAAGTGCGTGAGAAGTATATCTCCCGTGCTTGAGCATTTCTTCTCGCCTCCCACAAAGAACGTAATCTTTGCTTTCGGGAGTGTTTTCCCAGCGAGCGACCGCACCCACGCATCTTTCACCTTCAAGGGAACAATCGTTGGAGTTGGCGCTTCCACCGTATGTCCCAGTTGTCGAAGCCAGGCAAAGCCGTCTCCTGTTGAACCGGTTTCAGGATGCGACACACCACCCGTCGCAAAGATATACGAGTCAGCGAAATACTCCCCTCCGCTTGCAATGACGTTCTTGATCTTCCCGTCGGCAACAATGACTTGGCGCACAGGAGTCCCGAGTCGTATAACTACTTTCCCGTGCTCTACATATTTCGTAAGGGTGCGCACCACATCTGCAGCACTTTCACTTTTTGGAAACGCACGTTTACGAGCCTCAACCTTGAGCGGAAGCTTCTTAGACTCAAAGAAAGAAAACGTCTCTGGCACGCCAAATTCAGAAAAGGGTGAATACAGAAACTGCTCTGCTGAACCGTAGTTTGAAAGAAGTACCTTCAAGTCCTCTTCTGCGTTCGTGATATTGCATCGGCCACCTCCGGATATACGAAGCTTCCTTCCAGGTTTATCGTTCTTCTCAAACAACAAGACACGTTTGCCCCGCTCTGCTGCTCGACCAGCTGCCATTAATCCTGCTGCACCTCCTCCTATAACAATGACGTCGAAGTGGTGGGAATCAGGGACCATACTGGAGTATCTTACTAGTTTTACTGACTTTCTGGGACGATGCGATAGAAATGGATCTTTCTATTTAAAGCACGAGGGCGAGGTTGTCCGAAGACTCCCTCGCCCTCTACACCTCAAAGAGGTGGCCATTTGGCCTTCTTGGCTTAGACGAAGTCAGTGCTCGTCACGCCCCCGCCGCCGCCGTCACCTTGGCGAATCAGGAGCGTGCCGCTGTCGATGCCGTCCCCATCGGGGTGGATCCACGAGCTGTCGTCGCCTTCAATCAAGTAGCCGTCAATGGTCTTGCGCATGGTCATATCCTCCAGTTGCGCGCTTCAGCTGAGAACTCCCAGCTTCCACAGATATACGCTAGCACTTGGCGAATCAAACGCAAGAAGTTACATCACTAGCTTCCTGTCTAGGACGTGAACCCTAGAGATAGAGCATCGGATCAAGATAGGCTTCCGGGTTAGCAGCAACGGTCTTGATGCCTGCACAGTAGGTAGAACCAAGCTGGTCTGCCGTCACAATCTTAATACCCTGAGTTGCATAGACACCGAAGTGAAGGTGCGGTCCGGTTGCATAACCGGTGTCACCTGCGTAGCCAATCACGTCTCCCGTTGAAACCGACTGACCAGGAGAAACAGCGACTGAAGAGAGGTGACCGTAAATAGTGGAGAGACCGTTCGCGTGCTTCAAGAGTACGAACTTACCGTATTGGCAGCCGCTTCGAATATTTGCAGACTCACTCGTTGTCACCGTTCCTGAAAGCGCTGCTTTAATCGGTGTACCGATTGGTGCGCGGAAATCGATACCGCCGTGAGAACCAGAGACATAGAGACGTTTTGCGTCGACAGTGCGTCCGAAGGCCTGTGTTACGAGAACGCTATCGACAGGATACGCGAGCACCCCAGTACCTGCTGAAGGAATCGAGGATGGATCAAGTGCTTGGCGCAACTGATTTTCATAGGTGAAGAGCTGTGCTTCGAACTCTGCTTGCTGTCGGCGCTTCTCAGCAATCAGTGCTTGGTACTGTGCTTCTTCTGCTTGCGTGCGTGAAAGGAGCTGTTGCTTCCCTTGTCGATTAATGTCGAGTGCTTTCTTCTGGCTCTCAAGCTCGACGTTGCTTGAAGAGAGTTCGTTCTTCGTGGAAGCGACTGAAGAGTGCTGCTCAGCAAGTACCACTTTCGCATCTGAGAGAATCTCAGCGTGTGTCTGCAGACGCAGCGAAAGCGTTGCAAGGTTATCTATTGAAGT
>CAYGFQ010000008.1:0-16691 GCA_964349285.1 uncultured Candidatus Saccharibacteria bacterium
AGGTTCGAGTCCTCTCCCCAGCACTACTGACCGATGGTCGCGCGTATGATGGCTATGATCGCATTCGCACCAAAGATAATCACGAGGCCAAGAACGCCCCAAACCATGTGCTGTTGACCAGCCTGACGCTTTTCTGCATTGTCTGCGCCGCGAATAAACTCAACAACGCCCCAGACGAAGAAGACAAATGCCGCAAGCGCAATGAGCGTCAACAAGGGTGAGAGTATTTCGTTCTGTACGTTCGTGAGGAATTGTTCAAGCGGGTTCATGCAAGCAGTATATACCGAGAGTTATTCGCAGCTAGGCAATACCGCGAATAACGTTTGCAACACTCCACAGGAGCACCATAAACAAGAAGCCGAGCAGTGCGTACATAAGAAGTGCTTTCCCCCGTTCCTTCGCTTCTTCATCGGGCCCACCAGCAATGACGTAGGTGAAGGCACCCCACATGAACGTAATGAAGAAGATAGTGAAAAGAAACGGCAGGAGAAACTGATACACGAGCATAGAGAGGAGTCCTCCAATAGTCATAGGTGCATTGTAACAAACACGACCCGCATGGCGGGTCGTGTTGTCTTCGGTCTGTGAGTAGCGTTAACGAGGGCCCGGGGCACCAGGCAGGTTCGGGAGGTTGTTGTTCAACTGGAACGTGCCGAGGAGAAGGTTCACCAAGCCCCAGACGGCAACCATGATGAAGAAGCCACCGATGCCGTAGAGCATGAGCTTCTTGCCGGTCTCGCGCTTCTCGTCGTTCTCGCCAGCGGCGATGAAGTAGGTGAAGACGCCCCAAATGAAGACGATGAAAGCAAGGGCGAAGATGAGCGGAACGAGAACGCTATTGATAAGCGTCGTAATAAGCGCCGCTGCATCCTGAATGTTACGCACCTGCTGCGCAGACGCCATAAGCGGGAGCGCGAACATAAGACCGAGAATCGCGAGTTTGTTCATGAGTATCTATTAGTAAGCTATGTTCCTAAGGATAGGCTACCTGAGCCAAGCGTCAATAGAAGGAATGCGCTCGTGTGGAAAACGACTTAGATGACCTTGCAGGTACCCTGCCCCGTATTTCCGTTCATTGAACAGATAGTGTTGCCTTGGCACTGGAAGGGTCCATTACACGGTGCACCAACACCACCACCCATCTGCTGTCCTCCACCACCACCTCCACCAGCGCGATCGAGCGCTCCTGAGGTTGGAATCGTGGGACGCGCCTTGGTATCAAGACCAAGCGAGTTTGTGATGAGATTCACGAGACCCCAGACCGCAATCATGATCACAAATCCAGCAAGGCCATAGAGAACAAACTTTCTCGCCTCTTTGCGCTTTTCATCGTTTTCAGCAGACGCAATGAAGTAGTTGTAAACGCCGTAGAGAAAGACAATGAATGCGACCGCAAAAAGAAGCGGAACGATGAACCGGTCAATGAGTACTGAGATGAGGCCTATGAACTCGAAGATGTTGTCTGAGGCAGGAACGGAGTAGGAGGCTGGGCCACCAAAGAGTAGGTTAAGAAGGAAGTCCATATGCTCCGCTAAGCTTCATCGAGTGCAGAACAGACACCAGCGCTACCATCTTTGTTGCAGTAATTGGTCTGGCACTGAGAGTTCTCGGTACACATAGAACCGTTCGGGAGAAGTGTCTGGGAAGATGTAGGTGGTACACACGATCCACTTGAGGCGCACGTGTAGCCTGGTCCACCAAGCTGCTCGCAGAAGTTAGACGGCTTCGGAGAGCAGTCAGCATTCTGACTACAATCAGACGTACACGTCGTCTGGCTACCAGTACTACCAGTTGAGTTCGGGAATGTCGTAGAGTTTCCTGTTCCTTGCTGAGATGCGGGGCTACCAAAAGATGGAATCGGGGGACGAGACTTGGTATCAAAGCCAAGCGAACTAATGAGCAAGTTCACAATGCCCCACACCGCAATGATGATGACAAATCCGATGATGCCGTAGAGCGCATACTTGCGTCCTTCTTTTCTCTTTTCATCGTTTCCAGCCTCAGCAATGAAGTAGGTGAAGACGCCATACAAAAAGACAATGAACGCGACCGCGAAAATAAGCGGTACGAGATAGTTGTCTATGAACTTGATGATGAGCAGTAGGAAGTCGAAGATGTCCATAGTCGTAATGGTAACAATCGTGAGGGTCGCTGCAAGCTCTTATGCACCCGTAAGGACGGAGAGGAAGAGCTTCACAATGCCCCACACCGCAAAGAGAACGACGAGCGCAATGATGCCCCAGAGCGCAATCTTCCTCCCCTCCTGACGCTTCTCTTCGTTATACGAGAAGAAGCTTGTCGAAATGCCGTAAATAAAGAAGAGGAAAGCGAGTGCGTAGAGAAGCGGGATAAGAACACCGTCTACTCCTGGCACGATAGTTCCCTCGACGAGTTCGCGAAAACTCATAGATTCTGCACCGTTGCCTTAAGCACGAGCGAGATTGCTTCCGCTCCAAGCAGCAGAATACCGCCGATAATGGTCCAGAAGAGCGCCTGACGCGCACTTCGGATACTCTCTTCCTTCCCTTGTGCAAAGACAAAGAGGAAACCGACCCACACGAGGGCGAGCACGAGAAGTATGGAGCCAATAGTGACGACACCCTCAAGTACCTTTGCCAGCAAATCTTCAATCGAGGTAACACCAAGCGGATTCAGGAGTGCTCCTTCCTGTGTTGCACCTCCGGTAGTAGTGGTGTCTTCGTCGGGATCTGCTCCTGGAGCGGGATCCGGATCTGCGTTTGGTGTCGGTGCGGGATCGGGGTTTGGATTTGCCGCAGTAATGACTTCACCATTACCCGCCTGACAGGCGCTTGGTCCACCATTTGCACAGAAGTTTGTACCGTCTACCTGGCACGGCGTTCGGTTAGCCGCGCAGTTCATGCCACCGGCAGTCGAAGCTTCCGATGTAAGAATAGTTCCTCCGCTCATCGATTCACATGCCGTCTTCTGATCGTTCACCGTGTTACCAATGGCACAGAAATCAGCTTGTCCTTCCGGCATGTCACACGGACTTGCACAGGTTGCAGTGCAGTTCGGATACGTTCCTGCCTGCTGCGCAGAGCACAGAGCAAGCGCCGAAGAAGGACCGGCGACAAAGAGTGCGAGTGCGATGAGGAGAGTGAGTCGGAGGTGCATACGCTTAGCGTAGGACGGCATTAAGAGCCTGATCAGCTTTCTGGATCGCTCCTGGGATATCAGCGCGTCCGGCTATCACGTTCCCTATCATAGCTGAGAAGATTGCATCCGTGACGTAGGGTGCCGGGGATAACCAACCGCGTGCAGCAAGTGCTTCTGCATAGAACACAGCGGCATAGCGGTCACTTGAGCTTGGGATAAGCAAGCTCCTCCTTGCAGGTGCTGCTGAGAGTGCCTCTGCAACACGAAGCATCGGAGCTTCAGAGGAAAGCGCGTAGGCGACTGAAACAGCACCCGTTGGGTTCATAGACTGCTTGGGGAGCGCAAGAGCGTACGCAAGACTAAAACCTGTCTTGGTTGCCGAACTCCCCGGCTGTGGAATGGCTGCGACATCGAAGTCGAGGTTCGGGTTAGCGGCAGAAAGGTACGGGCGCTCAGAAGCAAACCCTGGATAGAGGATGAGGTCGCCTGAGAGAAACGCCTGACGCGACTGCGGGAGCGAACGGTTCCAGGAGTAGACGTTCTTCGCTGGGTCAGCAAACTGGGTATAAAACGCAACGGCAGACTCGGCAGGAGTTGAGCCAAGGACTGGTTCTTCAGAGAGGAGCGTTGAACGAGGACCGCCACCCGAATCGCTTGCAATCTTTGAACCTGCTTGGAGCAGAAGAAGTGAGAGGGTTGCTCGTGCGTTATTTACGTTTCCGTATTCCCCAAGCGGGATGAAGCTCCGGAGTACCGTGCCGCGATCGTCTCGAGAGGTGAGGTTTGCCGCAAGCCCCGAGACCGCTTCCCAGGTCACCGGCGGATTGGCTATACCTGCAGAGGCAAGAATGGAACGGTTGTAGTAGAGAACGAGTGGATCCACAACAAGCGGAATACCGTAGGTGCCTTCAGACGTGAGGAAGAGTTCAAATATCGGAAGATAGGAGTTAACGAACGTACGCTGTGGAATCGAATCGAACGGTATGACCGTCAACTTCGCTCGTTCAGTCAGCAGTTCTTCTTGCGAAATAAGAATGAGATCGGGACCCGAGCCTGACGCAATAGCGTTTGCAAGGTCAGAGCTAAATGTTGCCGGAGCACGCTCGACATAGGAGACCTCGGCATAGTCATCGCCTGACTCGTTCAGGTTGTTGATACCCGCATCAACTGCCTCTTGCGGGAGGGTTCCCCAAATAACCACCTTCCCAATCTCCTGCTTTGCTCCACCAAAACCGCTAAAGGTCGTAAAGGCATAGAGACCGGCAAGCGCTGCGACTACAAAGAGGGAGATGAGAACGATTTGGAAAGGGCTGAAATCTTTCATGTCTATAGTGTACTAGGAAGACGCTCTAAGTGAGAGTAAAGAGGAGGGAATAATGATGGGGACCGCCCACACATGACTTCAGTTTCTGAAAACCTGCGGAGGTGAAGATGGCTTCTGCCGTCTCCTCGGGAACAACGTGCTCCTTAGCAGGCCCCAATCCCCCATGCGCACCACTCCAGTCGACAATGAGAAGTTTCCCGGAAGGCTTTAAGACGCGCTTTAACTCACTAATAGCCGCATCCTTCTTACTAAGCTGAAACAGGGTATTGGAAAGCACGACCGCATCAAGCGATGCGTCCTTGAGCTTGGTACCGCCAAGACGTTCAATATCGCCCCACACAATCTCTATATTCGAGAACCCTCGCTGCGGCAGCTCAACGGCAAGACGTCGCAACAAATCTTTCTGGACATCAACGGCATACACCTTCCCTGTCTCGCCAACAATATGTGCAAGAGAGAAGGCGTAGTGCCCGGTACCGGTGCCAAAATCTCCAACCGTCATTCCCTCCTTGAGCCCCATCTGGAGCGTACAGGTGAGTGGATCGACGAAGTGCATAGCTCAAGTATACCTCGAGCAGGATGGTCTAGAGGGCGACCATCGAGGCAATAGCATCGCCTTCACGCATCTTCATGATGCGTACGCCTTGAGTGGCACGAGAGAGTGAAGGAATTTCACCTGCAGAGACGCGAATGACCTGGCCTTTCTTTGAAATCACCACAATCTCCTCTTCTTTCTGCTCATCTCCGGTGAGCACTTTGGCACCGATGATTTCACCCGTCTTCGGGGTCACTTCTGAGGTCTTGATACCTGAACCACCACGACCCTGTACCTTGTACTCGCTCATGGCAGTCTTCTTACCGTATCCCTTGCTCATGATGACGAGAAGCGAGGCATTCTTTGCGGCTGCAGAGACCACTTCGGCAGACACCACCTGGTCGCCTTTCTTAACGGTCATACCGCGCACACCAGCTGCGGTGCGTCCCATGGCACGCACATCGGCTTCATCGAAACGTATGGACTGACCTTTTGCCGTTACGATGGAAACACTGTCACCATCCTCTGAGAGGTGTGCGGAAACGAGTCGGTCTTTACCTTTGAGGTTAATGGCGATGATGCCCGAGCGACGAACGTCGGCGAAGTTCTTTGCTGCTACCTTCTTGACGACACCTTCTCCCGTCACAAAGACGACGGACATCGCCTCACGTGCGGCACCCTTTGGAATGGCGAGCACGGAAGTCACTTTCTCATCCCCAGCGAGTGGGAGGAAGTTCATGATGGACTTTCCCTTCGTTGCGCGACGTCCTTCAGGAATGTCGTACATCTTCACCTGATAGGCCTTACCGTAGTCAGTAAAGAAGAGGAGGTCGGAGTGTGCGGAAGCAACCAGGAAGTGCGTGACCACGTCCTCTTCTTTAGTCGACATATCGATAACACCAATGCCACCACGCTTCTGCGCTTTATACTCGTTCGGATTCGTACGCTTCACATAGCCACCTTGCGTAAGCACAAGAACGGACTCCTCATCAGGAACCATGTCCTCAAGTGAGATATTCTTCACGCCGCCTTTCACAATCTTCGTACGACGATCGTCGCCATATTTGTCGACAATCTCCGTGAGCTCTTCACGCACCACCGCAAGAATGTTCTTTGCCGAAGAGAGAATCTTCTTCAACTTCTGGATAAGTTCCTGAATGGATTTCAGCTCATCCTCTATCTTTTTGCGCTCAAGACCAGCAAGGGTCTGAAGGCGCATCGCAAGAATGGCTGCCGTCTGACGCTCGGTGAACTTAAACTTCTTCTGAAGCTCAAGGTCGGCCGTCGGCACGTCCTTTGCTTTCTTAATAACGGCAATGACTTCATCAATATGATCGAGTGCTTTTGAGAGACCGAGGAGAATGTGCTCGCGCTCTTCTGCCTTACGCAAATCATATTCGGTGCGCTTCTTCACCACCTCACGACGATGTGCAACGAAGTTCTCAAGCAATCCCTTCAGCGAAAGCGTTTGCGGAACGCCATCGACGAGCGCGAGCATGTTGTAGTGGAAGGTGGTCTCAAGCTCGGTGTGCTTAAAGAGCGCATTCAAGACGGCCTGCGGATGTGCGGTGCCCTTCAACTCCACGACGACCCGAATATCCTCCGCTGATTCATCGCGGAGGTCTTTGATGCCCTCGAGCTTCTTGTCGCGTACAAGTTCTGCAATGCGCGTAATCAAATCTGCCTTGTTAACACGGAAGGGAATTGAGGTGATGACAATCGAACTTCCCTTCTTATCTTCTACAATTTCTGCAACACCTCTGGTGACCACCGGACCCTTACCGGTTGAATACGCGTGCTTGATGTCGGTCTGATTAAACGCGATGCCGCCAAGCGGGAAGTCAGGACCCTGCACGAACTTCAGAAGATCGTCGACCGTTGCTTCAGGCTCGTCAATCAAATGTATGGTGGCATCAACAACTTCTTTCAAGTTATGCGGCGGTATGGAGGTCGCCATACCAACGGCAATACCCAAGGTGCCGTTCAACAGAAGATTCGGTGCTGCTGCTGGAAGAACGGTTGGCTCTTGTTTGGAGCCATCGAAGTTTGGTGCCCACGAAACGGTCTCCTTCTCGAGATCCTTCAACATCTCGTCGGCGAGGCGCGACATCTTCGCTTCCGTGTAGCGGTAAGCAGCCGGCGGATCGCCGTCGATGGAACCGAAGTTTCCCTGACCAGCAACGAGCGGATAACGTGTACTAAAATCCTGCGCAAGCTTCACCATCGCATCGTAGACAGAGGCATCACCATGCGGATGGTAACTACCGAGCACCTCGCCGACGACCGTTGCTGACTTACGAAACTTTGCAGTCGGGGTGAGTCCCGTCTGACGCATCGCGTAGAGGATGCGACGATGCACGGGCTTCAAACCGTCGCGCACATCAGGAAGTGCGCGCGAGGTGATGACGGTCATCGCGTAGTCGATATACGACTGACGCATCTCCGTCGTTATGGATTGCGAGATGACATTGGCTGCAGATGCAGGCAATGGCGCATCAACTGGTTCCTCGTTCTTGCGTGCCATGAAAACCTCTAAACTAGAACGGTATCACCGTGCGCTCGTCCTTTTCACTTGGACGATCCAGGGTTGAGGAAGCCTTCGTGTCGACGACCGTTATGGAACTCCCGCCTTGCATAGAACCGCGGAATGCTCCGGCAGCACCAAGAAGGTTTGAGAAGTCCTCACCCGAGTCACGGGTTGCAGAAGCAATGTTTGCAGAAACCGAAGGACCCGGAGAAAGGGCGAGTGAACCGGAAGCAGACAGAGAGACAATCCAGGCAAGTGCGATGAGGCCCGTGATGGCGCCTGAAGTAGCAACGGCAACGCGCTGTCGTACGTGGACGGGCTTACCCTTCAAATGCTCAACGTAGTCCTTAATGTGGTGGATAGGCATAGGCTTAAGGTGTTATCACAATTATATCACCATCTTTGTCAAGCGCATCCTTCTTCTTGAGGGTGAGTTTCTCGGTCTTCTCAGCTGCCCCGCCCTCCTCCTTCAGGTAGGCATCCAGGGCCTTTGGCTCCCCCATCCCACTCCAGTGCATGGGAACAATGATTCGGGGCTCAAGAACTGTTGCAAGCTTTGCCGCTGCAGCAGCATCAAGAACGCCATCCCCACCAACCGGAACAAAGAGGACATCAATTTCATCAATACCCTCTTTTGCCTCAGCCGAAAGTGCGGTGTCGGAAAGTGCACCAAGATGCACCAGAGTCATACCTTCAAGCTTCACTGCATAGATAGTGTTCATCGCTTCCTGTTCTCCTTTCTTTAAACCGTACTCGCTCTTGGAAAGAAACCCGCGCACGGTGACACCCTTATATTCGTATTCACCAGGTCCTGAAATCGCAAAAGGTTCCTTCTCACCATACGTAACTTCTTCGACACCATTCATGTCTGCGTGATTGCGAGAGATAAGTGCGATGTCAGCACCAAAACGAACGGGTGGCAGACTTGCACCCTTGGCGATTGGATCAAAGACGAGCGTTAGGTCACCAAAGGTGACCTTAAAGCACTGCCCGCCGTGGTGGGTGATGACCATACGTAACGCTCATTTTATCACGTTCGAGAAACCTACGCACTTACATTCCTTGCCAAGAAAAGGTGCCGTGCTAGTATCGCGATTACCCTGCGCTGTCTACGAGCGCAGGAGTCTACCGAAGTTAGGAAGGGGGTGAATAAGGTATGCAGGCCATTCGTGCTGGTCCGGCTCGTCAATCGACTCTGTCGCTTGACTCGGCCAACCGCATCGCCGCCGCCTGAATCGCGCCGACTCGACGAGGTAAATATGCTGAAGTGTAGAAGGGTTCGTCGTCATCCCTAAAAACGGCATGTGGTCTTGAGATAGTACTCGTTCGGACTCGCAAGGTCTGCGCGCGTAGCGAAGAGCAGGAGGGTCCTTCCTTCCGCGAGGATCCGCCACGGGATCTCTCCTGCTCACCACTTTTTAAAGGTCCCGCCGTCAGGTGGGCCTTGCTTTTTATATACACTCCCTCCCTCTTGTCAGAAAAAGGTTTAGTGGTACCTTCATGAAATCGGCACCTGAAATCCCTCGGATGGAAGGACAGGCCGGTAAGCCCCTCCGTGCAAGCGGAGGTTTGAGAAGAAGGAAGACGAAGATGAAAACGATGATGACCTGGCAAGCTACCGCTCCGCCGACGTCTGCGATGATGAACGCCACCGGCCACGCCAACCAGGAAGTGCAAGGCCACGGCAATCAAGGCGCGAACACCACCCAGGCGCGCGACGGCGCGTAGGTCAACGGCAACATCGTGCTGATCTTCGGATCAGCGTAACCCGAACAGCGGCTGGCAGGGACCTGAAAGACCCTTGTCAGCCGCCACACGGCCAATTTCAATTTCCTCTTCCTCTCTCATCAAATCCCGCTAGGCAACTGGCGGGGTTTTGCGTATACACATATCCCCAGTTGTGGGTTTCCTCTGAGACGCTACGCTAAAGGTGCAACAGTCGTGGTACGGCCCATTACTGAAGCTATCCTCCGTTAGAAAAGGAGGTGATCCAGGTACCAAGGAGATGGGCGGTGTTACAGAAAGGTAGCGCTTGCCAACCACCGCCCTTCTTCCTTACCCGAAGCCCCACGGGGCTTCATTTTTTGGTGCTGCCGTGCTAGATTTTTCCTATCGCGAGCGCGTGCATAAGGCGCAAGCGGGCTAACCCTTTGAAGGCCTTTGGTCTTCAAGAACCCGCGGCGCAGACGCTCTCGATCCATTTATATTCATGTCTGATGTTGTTACCGCCCACGAGGCGGACGTTAAGAAGACTTCCCCGATTCCGGTAACCGTCGTGTTCCCGGAAGGTCATCCGATGGCTGGGAAGATTGATGCCATTGCAACCCCGCCAAACGCTGGGGACCTCGTCGAGGGTACGATTATCGCGCTTTCGCGTGGTCGTCTCTATGTCGATCTCCCGCCCTTTGGTACGGGTATCATTTACGGTCGCGAGTACTTGAACGCTGCGGATATTCTTCGCAAAGCAAATCCTGGTGACACGATTACCGCAAAGGTCGTCGACCCGTCTGGTATCGAAGGCTACATCGAGCTTTCCTTGAAGGAGGCTCGTCAGGCCGCTATCTGGAGTGAGGCTGAGCAGGCTATCGTTGCACAGACCGTCTACACGATTACGGTCGAAGAAGCGAACAAGGGTGGTCTCATTCTCACCTGGCAGGGTATCAAGGGCTTCCTTCCAGCAAGCCAGCTCAACAAGGATCACTACCCACGTGTTCCAGAGGGTGATAAGGACAAGATTCTTGGTGAACTTGAGAAGCTCGTCGGTCAGGCACTTGCCGTGCGCATCATCACTGCAGAGCCGAAGGAGGCGAAGCTTATCTTCTCCGAGCGCACTGGCGCTGAGGAAGAGGAGAAGACCTCGCTCATCGACAAGTACCAGGTTGGCGATATCGTTGAAGGTGAAGTCACGGGTGCAGTCGACTTCGGTGTCTTCGTGAAGCTCGAACAGGGTCTTGAAGGCCTCGTGCACATCAGCGAACTCGACTGGGGTCTCGTTGAGGATCCTCGTGCCATGTTCAAGGTCGGTGACCGCACCAAGGTGAAGGTCATTGAGATTAAGGACGGCAAGGTTTCCCTCTCCGTGAAAGCACTTAAGGAGAACCCGTGGAAGACTGCTGCAGACCGCTACAAGAAGGGTATGGAAGTCTCCGGAGTCATCATCAAGTACAACAAGCATGGTGCTCTCGCCTCTATCGAGGAAGGTGTCGCAGGCCTTGTGCACATCAGCGAGTTTGCATCTCCGCAGGAACTCAAAGAAGCACTCGAGCTTGGTAAGTCCTACCCGTTTGCTATCAAGGTCTTCGAGCCAAAGGATCAGCGCATGACGCTCTCCTACCTCGGCGCTACGACTGCAAAGAAATAACATTCGTTCGAAACGGTATACCCCGCATCAAAACAAGGTGCGGGGTATACTTTTATGTATGAGCGAACGCGCAAACGAACAAGGACGAGACCGCATAGAAGTCATGTCCAAGTGGGTGCATGTGAATCTCTTCGATCATCTTGAAAAAGACAATCGAGAGTATCGTCACGCCCTTCAAACCTTCCAGAAGTACGTAAAGCACCTTGGGTCGCGTGAGAACGTTGAGCGCGCGTACGAACAGGTGAAGCTTCAACTTCAGGTTGAAGACTTAAAGCCAGCAGAACGAGGAATGGGACTTCGTCTTGAACGATTGAATGCTCTACGTCGTTGGTTTGAAAAAGAGTTTCGGTTTGGTCCACGCTCCTAAGACAAAAAGCGGCGCCGACCACGAAGGGCCGGCGCTTTCGGGATACGATCAGCGCGTTGGCTCTGCCACCACCTCGTTCTTGCCGTTGACGTAGAACGTCTTCGGTTCGTCGAGGGAATAACTGTTAGCAAGCAGAAGCACGCGCAGCTGATCTCCAAATAAAGGATCATGCCACCAGCTGAAGAGCGAAACGTCAGCAGCCTTCTTGGGGAGAGGCTTTGCTAACGCAGCGAGCTCGGGAGGGAGGATATCAATCTGCAACCGGCGACCTCGGGACTTTCCGCTCACGATAACGCGAACGTAGAGGTCCCAGAAGCCAAACCGGAAGTGGTGATAGCCTCGCCCCTCAAGACACGCAAGCTCAACGAGCGAGAGGATTGGTTTCTTGGACACGGCGCATGCTCCCTTGTTTGCGTTAGTCCGTTCGGGAATGGTACGCCCGTCGCACGCGTGCGGTCAACTAGGACTTTCCTTTGAAAAACTGCTCAATGCGCTTAAAGAGACGGGGTTCTTTGGCGTGACTTGCACCCATGTGCCCTTCATAGGAGAGCTTCACGAACTGAGCACCAACCTCTTTCGCAAAGGTTTCTGCAGGAGCGATGTGCACGACCATATCGTTCTTTGCGTGAATCATGAGAAGCTTCTTGCCATCAATCTCGTGCTGCACCTCTGCTGGGTTATAGAACGTACCTTCGGCAAGCTTGTGCCAAACAGACGGATCTGCACGATAGGCCTGCCCGAATGCTTTTGGTACGTACTCGCTCATGAGATGAAGCGGCTCAAGGGTGTTCTCCTGTTTGCGCCAGTCAACCACTGAAGAAATGGTTGCCGCCTTTTTGACGCGTGGGTCACGAGAAGCGAGAAGAGCGGCTGGGCCACCAAACGAACCGCCAAGGAGATAGAACTCCGGATCACGCACCACATACTCAGAACCGCTCCAGAAATCGAAGAACGGAGTGCTGACTTCGTTCATGATGTCGAGCACATCTTTATCGGGAGGAACGTCGAGGAACGTACCATCTGACTCCCAGGTGCCGCGATAACGTGGCAGGAAGGACCAGTATCCTTTCTTTGCGAGAAGTGCCATGAGTTCTACCTTGCCACCCGGGTATCCCGGACATCCAGACGTGATGATGACGACTTTATTCGAGTGATGTGCCGGAGGAAGAAACTCCGTGACTATCTCGTTTGCAAAGCGGGTGCGAAAAAGAAGTGGGGGCATATTACTTCGTGTTAGCTTCTTGCGTTGCTTTAGCTAGCCCTTCGCCGACAAAGAGTGCTGCTGCCGCTGCTGCCTTCTTCAACGACTTCTTTACCAGTGCCTCTTCAGTTGGTTTGAATTTCCCGATGACGTGCTTCACCACCTTCTCGTCTCCAGAAGGTTTCTTTGCTTGATTCTTCTTCCCTGCTCCTGAAATACCGATACGAATACGCGCAAAGTCTTTTGTTTTAATGGCGCGCATGATGCTTTCGACTCCCTTATGCCCTCCCGAGTTTCTCCCGAAGACCATCTTCAGTGTTCCAAGCGGGAGATCGAGCTCATCTTGAAGCACCAGCAAGTGCTTCGCAGCTTTCGGACTCTTCACAAGTGCAGCAACAGACTTCCCCGAGAGGTTCATCATGGTTTCAGGAAGAACGAGTACCACTTTTTCCTTGCCAATAGTCCCTTCGGCGGTGAGCGCCTGCGCACCTTTCTTCAAAGAGAACTCGGGAAATCCTTCTTGCTTGGCAAGTACTTGAACGGCGAGGCGTCCAGCATTGTGCCTCGTTTTCTCATATTCTTTTCCCGGATTGCCGAGGCCGACGATAATGAAAGCCATTTCTGGCATTGTAACGCATGTGCGCAAAGGCGAAAACTTGCGCGGGAAAAAGCGAAGCGTACAATACGGCGCATGAGGGCACTTCGAGAGATCCTTACGCTAGTGATTCTCGCCGTTTTGATTGTCGTCCCCATCCGCGTTTTCATCGCGCAACCCTTCGTGGTCGAAGGACAGTCTATGTACCCCACGTTCGATAACGGGGACTACCTTATTATTGATGAGCTTTCGTATCGCTTGAGCAATCCTGAGCGTGGTGATGTGATTGTGTTTCGCTACCCAGGCGATCCGAGCGTCTTTTATATCAAGCGCGTCATAGGCCTTCCGGGTGAGACGGTGAAAGTGGAGCGAGGTGCTGTCACGGTGACCGCAACCGATGGCACCAAGGTGACTCTTGAGGAGCCCTACGTCGTCACGGAGGACGCAACCTACACCCTAAACGCAACCCTAGGTCCTGATCAGTATTTTGTGATGGGTGATAATCGCCCGAAAAGCTCCGACTCCCGTGTCTGGGGACCTCTTCCGAAAGAAGATATCGTCGGTCGTGCCTACGTCCGCATCTTCCCGCTTCCTGAAGCGGGCCTCATGCCGGGCGCCGTCGACTACACGCAATGACCGCTGTCCTTGATCCCTCGGATGTTTTGAAGCGCGCGCACGCGGTCGGCTCCTACTATGGCTTCGAATCATTCTCGAGTGCTGCTGCTCGTGCACGCGGGAGTGCCCAGAAGACTGCGCATCCAGAAAGTCTCGTACTTGAGACGCTCGACCCGTACGCACGCGAAGTTGCTGGATTCCTGAAGAAAGTAAAAGACGCTGGTCTTGCTCCGCAACCGGGACGTCCCCTCTTCCTCTGGCACTCAAACGCTGCTCCCGGACGTGCCGCGCCAAAGCAAGTCATCATCCAGTTCCATGCACTTGGTGCTGATCGCGCCATTGCTGATGCTGTTCTCATACGCGCAGTACGCTCGCTTGCAAGTGAGCTTGCAAAAGAGGAGTCGGTGCTTCGCATTAACTCAATGGGAGATCGCGAGACCCGTGCACGCCTTGCGCGAGAGCTCACGCACTTCTTCCGTAAGCGTGCCGGTGCGCTTCCGGCAGACTGCGCTGCAAAAGTCCGCGACGACGTCTTTGGTGCTGCCGAGATTCTTGCGGCAAGTAGTGAACGTGATGGTATGCCTTCCTCAACCGATCACCTCTCTGAGTCGAGCCGTAAACACTTTGAGTCCGTGCTTGAGTACCTTGAGGCGACCGATACCCTCTATGAACTTGCACCGCATCTTCTCTCGCGTGGTGGTGCTTGGAACGATACCTGTTTTGAAATAACTGCTGGGGACCGTGTGAAAGCCTGGGGCTCTCGCTACTCAGACCTTGCCAAGCACTTCTTCAAGTCCGGGATGGCGTCGGTTGGTGCTGTGATACGCGTCACCACTGAGGCAAAGGCAAACATCTCCCCGCTTCGGGAAAAGCGTAATCCTCGCTTTGTCTTCGTGCACATCGGGGATGAGGCCAAACGTGAGTCTATAAAGTTCGCTGATCACCTCCGGAGAGCGCGCATTCCTCTTGCGCAGGTGCTTGGTGTTGAGTCGTTGACCGAGCAGATGCGTCATGCGGAGACCTTGAAGCCCCGCTACCTCATCATCATGGGTCGCAAAGAGGCTCTCGAGCGTTCCGTCATTCTTCGCGAGCGTGAGACACACTCTGAGAGCCAGATTCCTCTCGACCTGCTCATCGACCGACTGAAGGCGATTGCCTAAAAAGAAAAGCCTCCCCTCCGCCGTAGCGGAGGTTTGGCTTTTGAGTGCTGCAGGTCATGCAGCTTGCGTTTGGGGTTCTTGCAGCGTCCAGCACAGCGTGCAGACCATGTCGCCGGTCCCGGTCGTCGTGACGAATCGCCCACGCTTGCCGCCGAGGAGGTCCTCAAGCAGCAGCCCAAGCGAGTCATAGTCTTCGATGACGTCTTCCTGCGTCGAAAGGTCTGGTGCGTCCGAGTCGTAGCAGTAGGTACCTACCACGACCCGATCATCCCAGAGCCTCACCTGCAGGATAACGGGACCATCGTCGTAGGGGTTGAAGCCCCCGGCGACCAGGTCGAGCAACTGCCGCACGGATGCTGCAGAGCAGTTCTTTGGGACACTCATGTGTCTCGTCTCCCCTAGCTATACGTTTGCACGAAGGACCCGAAGGTCCGGAAGCACGATACCATAGGGCGCCTAGTTGCCTTATGGGGGGCCTCATGTTAGATTTTTCCTACTATGGTAAACGCAACACGCGTTGAGGTACGTCGCGGTAAGAACGAAAGCGCCGCGTCCCTCATTCGTCGCTTCTCCCGCCGCGCGCAGGGACTTAACCTCGTGCGCATGATGCGCAAGAAGCGCTACTACGAGCGCCAGAAGTCGAAGAACGTCGACCACAAGCGTGCCCTCATCAAGGGCGAACGCTCCATGAAGTTCAATGAACTCGTGAAGCTCGGGAAGATTGATCTCTCGGCACGCACCCGCGGACGCCGCAAGTAGCCCGAAATGGCTGAGGTAGCAATCCGAAACATGACGAGGCGCCCTGCGCCTCGTTTTGCGTACGAGGTAGCAGCAGCCTCCATTCTCCCGACGTGGGAAGTTTCGCTCGTCTTTGTCGGACGAGCTAGAGCGACGTCTTTGAATAGGACACTTCGCAACAAAGACTATGTCCCGAATGTGCTCTCCTATGCTGTGGGCAAGCGAAGTGGTGAGGTGGTTATTTGTCTTGATGTTGCAAAGAAACAGGCTCCTGACTATAAGATGAGCTACCGTGATTTCGTGCTATTCCTTTTTATCCACGGACTCATGCATTTGAAAGGCAGGGCACACGGGCCTACAATGGAGAAAGAGGAACGGGCTCACCTTGCCCGCCTTCTTACTATTCGCACAAAAAATGGCCCGACGCAGAATCGCAACCGGAATAGACATCGGCACGCACCAAACAAAGGTCGTCGTCGTTGAGGAAATTCGCGGACCGCAAGGTCCTGCGATTCGCATCGTCGGTACCGGACTTGCGCCTTCAGGTGGCATGCGCCACGGCTACGTGGTTGATGTCGAGGATGCTGCTGAAGGGGTACGGGAAGCTATTCGCCAAGCCGAGCACGCCGCACGTACTCCTATTAAAAGTGCGTTCCTTTCTATTGGTGGTATCTCCCTCGACGAAGCACGCTCTTCAGGTGAGGCCATCATTTCACGCGCAGACCAGGAGATTACTGACCTTGATATCGAGAAGGTGCTTGAGAGCGCACGTGGAGCAGCAGAACCCCATTTCTTGAATCGCCGCATCCTGCATGAGATTCCTCTCGAGTTTCGTATAGATGGAGCAAAGGCTTTGGGTGACCCACGCGGCATGAAGGGCACACGAATTGAAGGCGACTATCTTTTCATCACCTGTCTTGAGAGTCACGCAGCAGCACTCCAAAGCACTGTTGAAGCAGCGGACATTGAGATTATCGACTGCATGGCTTCCCCGCTTGCCGGTTCCTACGTCACGCTCACCAAGGACCAAAAGATGAAAGGCTGCGTTCTCGCAAACATTGGTGCAGAGACCTTGTCCATTGTGGTCTATGACGAGAATGTCCCGGTCTCAGTCAAAGTCTTCCCGGCAGGCTCAACCGGCATCACAGACG
>CAYGFQ010000008.1:16701-18957 GCA_964349285.1 uncultured Candidatus Saccharibacteria bacterium
CGACCTCGCACTTGGATTCCGCGTGTCACTTGAAGACGCAGAGCGCATTAAGATGGGACGCCTGGGAGGCGCCATGTATCCTCGTAAGAAAGTAGATGAGGTTATCTCCTCACGTTTCCGTCACATGTTCGATTTGGTCGACAAACACCTCAAGGTACTCGGCAGGCGCGGCAGTCTTCCGGCAGGCATCATCCTTTCAGGTGGCGGCGCAGGCCAAGGTTCCGTTTCTGAAATTGCTCGCGGCACACTCGCGCTTCCTTCACGCATTGCCGATCTCCAGGTGCCACCTGAAGCAAAGATTAAAGATGCAACCTGGGCAGTTGCCTATGGTCTTGCTCTCTGGGGCCTCACCGGCGACACCGAGACACCGAAGCGGCCAGCGTTCACGGGAACCGGTCGTGCACTCTCCCGTTTCTTCCGTCAGTTCCTCCCTTGACTTTCCGTAAATATGGGATATGATGTGCGTGCCCGAGCCGGCGGATCACCGGTGCTTCTTTGCCGAGGAGGCAGGGATGAAAAAATATTCTCAGGATTTCGTTCAAAGGGTGAAGGCTGCCTACCCCGGCTTTCAGCGTCTGCACGACGCGCTCGACAACAACAGCGATTTCGTTGGTCGCTATCTCGACGATAGCACCGGGACGATGTCGCCGGCGCACGTGCTGGAGCTGATTGACGGCGGGAAGGTTGCGGAGCTTCGTGAAGAAGCACAGGCCCTGGCAGTTCGCGGCGCGCTCTACGGAGAGTGGAGCCGCGACTACTACGGGCAAGCCCTAGCCTCCTAGAACGAGATCCAATTCGACCAGAGCGAGGTTGTTTCAAATCGCTCCCCCGACCGCAAGGCCGGGGTTTCTCTTTTTATATGGATACGAAACACTATATTGTCAACCGTTTGCACTACGGCGTTTCGTAGTATCATGAGCCGGACTGGCAATTAATAAGCATTTATCTATGTCCAAACGCGTCGTACCCGAGATCGAAACGTTCGCTCGCATTCGTGTCGTTGGTGTCGGGGGGTCCGGCCTCAATGCCATCAACCACATGATCAACTCCAAGGTGAAGGGAGTTGAATTCGTCGCCATCAACACCGACGCGCAGGATCTCCACCGCTCGCTCGCCAAGCGAAAGATTCACATTGGTAAGAATCTCACGCGCGGTCTTGGTGCCGGTATGAATCCGGATCTTGGACGCCGTGCTGCTGACGAGACGCGTCAGGAGATTATGGAAGCGCTCCAGGGCTCGGACATGGTTTTCATAACGTGCGGTATGGGTGGTGGTACGGGTACCGGTGCTGCTCCGGTTGTCGCAAAGATTGCGAAGGAGCTCGGCGCACTTACGGTCGCGGTCGTCACGAAGCCCTTTGCCTTTGAAGGTGCACAACGCAAGGACATCGCTGAGCAGGGACTTTCCGATTTGAAGAAGGAAGTCGACGCTTACCTCATCATCCCGAACGACAAGCTCCTCCAGATTGTCGATCCAACGACAACGGCCAAGAGTGCCTTTGCACTTTGTGACGAGATACTCCGCCAGGCAGTCGAGGGCGTTTCTGACGTCATCACGACTCCGGGAGAGATCAACACCGACTTCAACGACATCAAAGCCATCATGGAAGGCGCCGGACCTGCACTTATGGGTATCGGTATCGCAGATGGCGACACACGTGCCAAGGAAGCTGCCGAGAAGGCGGTCAATTCCCCACTCCTCGATGTCTCCATCAACGGCGCGAAGGGTATTCTCTTCGTGGTCGCCGGCTCGGAGGATCTTGGTATCCTCGAGGTCCAGGAAGCAGCGAAGGTCATTGGCGAGTCAGTCGACAAGAGCGCGAAAATTATCTTCGGTATCATGCGCGACGAGAAGCTCAAGAAGGGTCAGGTCCGCATTATCGTCATTGCAACTGGCTTCCCCGAGGGCACGGATGTCGGCGAGGGCACCCCGCTTATGTCTCGCTCCCTCTTCTCCATGCCTGCCAAGGAGCAGGAAGAGGCTCGTGGCAAGATCTATAACGACCTCAAGAACGAAGATCCGGTTGAGGAAGTGAAGGAAAAGAAAGAGAAACAGGAACCTATCGTCACTGCTCGCACGCGAAAGACCGAAGTTGAGGAATTGAAGCCGATTGTCGAGGACGACGACAACTGGGGAGCTATCCCCTCTTTCCTGCGAAGGAACAAGAAATAGTTGCATCAAGAATCCCCGGGAGAAACCCCGGGGATTCTGCTATACTCTCCTGACTATGCATGACCTCATCATCATCGGCGGCGG
>CAYGFQ010000009.1:0-18821 GCA_964349285.1 uncultured Candidatus Saccharibacteria bacterium
TCCCTCGCTTGGCATCCAGCACTCGATGTCGTACTTCTTCACCTGACCAAGACCAAGATCGCCGCCGCAGTTAGCGACGACATGGTAGGGAATCTTGAGTGCCTGCAACGCTTCTTCTGCATTCGTGGTCAGTTCCTCGTGGTAACCAACCGATGTCTCATGCGAAGCCTCGCAGAGAACGACCTGCTCCCATTTATAAAACTCGTGTACTCGCACCAGGCCTTTCGTATCCTTGCCATGCGCACCTACCTCACGACGAAAACACGGCGAGAACGCGAGCATGCGGATAGGGAGCTTCGCTGCATCCAGTATCTCGTCCATGTAGTAGCCCATCGAAGCAACTTCGCCGGTACCAGAAAGATATTCCGCGTCTTGCGTGCGATAGAGATCCTCCTCACCTTGCGGCAAATATCCCGTGCCCATGAACGCCTCCCGACGAACCAAGGAAGGAACAATCATCGGAGAGAAGCCTTTCTTACTGAAGTGACTGATAGCAAGTTGCCAGAGCGCGTTTGCAAGCAGAACGCCATCGTTCTTCAAGAAATAACCACGAAAACCCGCAACCTTGGTACCACGCTCGAAATCTGCCATATCAAGAGCCGTCATGAGCTCAACATGATCCTTAGGAGTGAACGAGAATTGCGGCGTGTCTCCCCACTTACGAATTTCCTGATTCTCCGCGTCACTTGATCCCTCCGGAACTGAAACATCGGGAACGTTTGGAATGGCGAGCATGAGTGCCTGCCATTCCTCCATAACCTTCGTATACCGCTCCTCAAGTTCAGCAGCACCCTCCTTCACGTGGCGCATCCGCTCAATAAGCTGATCCTTCTCGGCGCCCTCAGCACGCTGAATGGTGCTCGACATCCGATTCTGCTCCGCCTTCTTCTCATCGAGTTGCTGCCGAAGCCCTTTGCGCTCCTCATCGACTGCGATAAGCCGATCGACATCAACGTCGACCCCCTTCTTACGAGCCCCCGCCTTCACGAGGTCGGGGTTATCGCGGATGAAATGGATATCTAACATATATAATGGTCAAGCATAGTATGAGCGCGCAGTTGCGACAACTTGCCCGGGAGGACTACCCGTACGACCTCCTTCAGATTCCCTCGCCACCCGAGCAGCTCTTTGCTCGCGGAACTTTCCCGAAGGAAGGCACGAGACTCCTTGCCGTCGTCGGGTCACGAGACATGAGCGAGTACGGACGTGAGGCCTGCGAGACACTCGTCGCCGGATTGAAAGGCTACCCTATCTCTATTGTCTCGGGACTTGCTCTTGGTGCAGATGCCTGCGCACATAGAGCAGCACTACAAGCAGGCCTCCACACCATAGCGGTCCCGGGGAGTGGACTCGGGGACTCCTTTATATATCCACGCACCAACGCTCCACTCGCGAACGACATTCTCAATGCTGGCGGCCTCCTCCTTTCGGAACACCCGGAAAACCACAAAGCGAGAATCGAAGACTTCCCTTCAAGGAATCGCATCATGGTGGGACTCTCGCACGCTGTCCTCGTTATAGAAGCAGGTCCTCGCTCGGGAACGCTTATAACGGCTCGGCTTGCTCATGAGTACAATCGTGACCTCCTTTTTGTCCCGCATCGCTTAAACGACCCCCATGCCTACGGAGCGAATCTCTTTCTCCCTTTAGGAGCAGGCCTTGCGGCAGAACCAGCGCACCTTCTTGCCGCACTTCGACTCCTTTGACGATAGTTCGTATACGTCGTACAACTGTCAGGCAGCGCAATTTTGGGAGGAGAGAATGACCAAGAAGTGCCTGTTATGCGGAATGGAGTGGAGCGGTAGTCCCGATGAGCTCTTGTGTCTCATCGAATCGAACGTGCGGAGTGCCATCCCAGGAATGAATGCGCCGACGGTCAGTCGGACGGCGGAGGAAGTCATGGTGTGTCGAAAGTTCTTCGAACGCGTCCACGACGAGTCCCAACCGCCGCTCTCGCACGAACTTCTGCAGCGCATCCCGGGGATCCACGAGAACCCGCGGGCGGCGTATGCAGCAGTCTTTGTGCGCGCGTTCAGTCTCGCGATGTCCCTGCGCTAGTACCCGTTTCCATTCGTCGCATACGAAGGCCGTCTCCTGCTTGAGACGGCCTTTGCTTGTTCCACGTTCTATGCATCTTTTCTCCATCCCTATTTGACAACATATGGAGAAGCACGTTATGTGTTAACCGTGGCAAAGACGCTACTCATCGTTGAGTCCCCCGCAAAAGCGAGGACGATACAGCAGTATCTCGGGAAAGACTACGAAGTGCTCGCTTCCGTCGGGCACGTGCGCGATCTCCCGAAAAGTAACAAGGACGCCGTCGATATCGAAGGCGGCTTTGTGCCGCGCTACGTTATCCCTGCCGAGAAACGGGAGGTCATCGAGCGCATCAAGAAGGCAGCTGCCAAAGCAGACGAGGTCTATCTTGCAACCGACCCCGACCGCGAAGGCGAAGCCATTGCCTGGCATATAAAGGAAGCGGTCGGCCTTAAAAAGCCCAAGCGTGTCGTGTTCCATGAGATAACCAAGGACGCCATAACAGAGGCGGTAGAACATCCTCGTGAAATAGATGAGGATTTGCGCCAGGCTCAGGAGGCTCGTCGCGTGCTCGACCGTCTCGTCGGCTACGACCTTTCTGGCCTTATTTGGAAGAAGGTCCGTTATGGCCTTTCGGCTGGCCGCGTGCAATCTCCTGCACTTCGTATCCTCGCCGAGCGTGAGCGCGAAATTAAAGCATTTATACCGGAGACTTTCTTCGTTCTCACAGCATCATTCAATTCAAAGCATGGTGCATTTGATGCAACCTGCGTCGAAGAGCCAAAAACAGCTGAGGAAGCGAAGCGTATCGTTGATCTTGGAAAGAAAGCTTCCTGGAGTGTTGCTGATGTCACGGAGCGTGCTGAGGAGCGTAACCCACGCCCACCCTTTACGACTTCGACCTTGCAGCAGGCAGCTTCAACACGTCTTGGGTTCGCTCCTTCACGTGCGATGCGTGCTGCACAAAAACTCTATGAAGCCGGACACATTACCTACATGCGTACCGACTCGGTGAACCTTTCCACACAAGCAGTTGCGCAGATGTGCTCCATCATCGAACAGGAGTTCGGCAAAGAGTATGTCGAGGCTCGTGTTTATAAAACAAAGAGCAAGAACGCGCAGGAAGCACACGAAGCAGTACGTCCGACAAATCCAGGGAAGCAGATGGCTGGCGCAACCGGTGATGAGCAGGCACTCTACGAACTCATTCGCACGCGAGCAATCGCTTCTCAGATGGCAAGTGCGAAGATGTTGCGCACCAAGGTAGAAGCAAAAGCAGACGCAGACATTCCCCTCTTTTCTGCAAACGGCTCGCGCGTCGTCTTCCCCGGCTGGCTCGCTCTTGATACCAAGGCGCGCGGTGAAGATACGGAACTTCCGAAGGTTGAAGCAGGGGAAGCACTCGACCTCGTCTCCCTTGGTGAGGAGGAGAAGCAGACGGAACCGCCAAACCGGTATACCGAAGCAGGTCTCATTAAAGAACTGGAGAAGCGCGGTATCGGGCGCCCATCGACCTACGCTTCCATCATGAAGACCATCCAGGATCGCGGCTACGTTGATAAGGATGGACGTACCCTGCGCCCCACGCAGACGGGGATGGTCGTCTCCGGTTGGCTCGAAGAGCATTTCCCTACCTATATCAGTGATTCCTTCACTGCCGAGATGGAAGACGAACTCGATGAAATCTCTCGTGGCGAGCGCCCCTATAAAGAAACCCTTGAAGCTTTCTACGGACCTTTCTCAAAAGACGTTGCTGGTAAAGAATCGCTCCCGAAAGCCACCTCACTTGGTGAAGCTCCAAAAGAGTTCCCGTGTCCGAAGTGCGGTTCGTCTATGGAATTCAAGCTTGGACGTGGCGGTATCTTCATGAGCTGTACTAAATACCCAGAGTGCACCGGAGCACGACAGGAAAATGGTGATGAAGTCCGCGCCGATGAACCGATTGGCATACACCCCGACACCGGCATGCCTATCTTCCTTCGAACCGGACGCTTCGGTCCGTATGTCGAGATGCCACTTGAAGTCACCGAAGCAAAGGAAGAGCCTGAAGAGAAGCCTGTGAAAGGTAAGAAAAAGAAAGTAAAGAAACCAGAAGCACGTCGGGCAAGCGTTCCTCCGGGCACGAACTTGAGCGACGTTACCTTGGAAAACGCCATTCGCTACCTCTCTCTACCGCGCGAGCTTGGCCTCCATCCTGAAAGCGGGAAAGCGGTCTTTGCCAACACCGGACGCTTCGGCCCCTATGTGGGACATGAAGGCGAGTTCCGTTCTATCAAAAAGGGCGATCCGTACACCATAACCTTCGATGAGGCGATGGTCCTTTTGAATACGCCTAAGCAACCGCCGAAAGGCGCAACGATTGTTCGCGAAGTAGGCAAACACCCGAAAACCGGGAAAGCACTCACCCTCTATAAATCAAAGCAGGGACTGTTCTTGAAAAAGGGACTTCGCCGCATCTACCTTCCAGATTCCGTGAAGCCAGACGACCTTACTCCCGAGGAGGCTGCTGAGTATCTCAAATAAACGAGTGGAGGACTGTGGGGCTTACGCCGCCACAGCCCTCTCTGGTTCTCGTCGCAACACCACCGGAGTGGGCAGCGCGACGATCTCCTTTTGCTCAACGGTGCGCTTGTGGATGCAGTCTTCCTCTGCCTTTTCCGGATTCATTTGCCGGGAACAGGGGTCAACTGCGTCTTGGTGGCAACGTGTGCAATACATTGGCGTAGCTCCTCTTGGTTGGCGCCGAATGATTCTCGAACTATACTGCGATGATGACAACCGTCAAGGAGATACTTGCGGAAATCCATGACCCGACCGCGGAGGACGTGGCGCTTATCGAAAAGGCCTACGCGTTTGCAGAGAGGGCACACAAGGAAGATGTGCGCTATTCCGGAGAGCCCTACTTCGTCCACCCCTCTGCAACGGCAAAGATATTGGCAGAACTTGGCATGGATGCCCCCACCATTGCGGCAGGACTCCTGCATGACGCTATCGAAGACGGGAAAGCAGGAGACGAGGAAGTGAAGCAGGAATTTGGCGAGGAGGTGCTCTTCCTCGTTCAGGGCGTCACCAAGCTTGGTAAGCACAAGTATCGTGGCGCTGAGCGCCATGCAGAGTCCCTGCGCCGTCTCTTGGTCGCAACCTCCTCTGACCTTCGGGTGCTCATCATCAAGCTTGCAGACCGCTACCACAACATGACAACCATCGTGCATGTGCCAAAGGAGAAGCAGCGTCGCATTGCCCTTGAGACCCTAGAAATATTTGCTCCACTTGCCGACCGTCTTGGTATGGGCCGTATGAAAAAGGACCTCGAAGACCTTGCCTTCCCGGTCATAGACCCCGATGCGTATCAACATGCCATAGAGGTACGCAAGCTGAAGAGTAAGGAGACTGAAGCTGGACTCCATCGTGTGCAGAAAGAATTGCAGAAAGAACTCGTTCGGAAAGGACTCCAGAACTTCCGTACCGAAATACGCATGAAAGGACTCTGGAGCCTCCATCAGAAACTGATTCGTAAGGGCGATGATATCGACCAGATACACGACATCGCAGCGCTTCGCGTCATCGTCGGCTCAGTTGATGACTGCTATACCGCACTTGGAGTCGTGCATGCGCGCTTCCGCCCTATCCCGGGCGAATTTAAGGACTACATCGCCTTCCCGAAGCCAAACGGCTATCAGTCTCTACATACAACCGTACTCACCGGGGATGCCGGTGTCGTTGAAGTGCAAGTACGAACAGGCGATATGCACCGCCACGCACAGTTCGGTGTTGCTTCGCATATGTCGTACAAGCAGCTTGGCAAAGGGGCTTCAAAGAATGCTTTTGAGAATCTTTCCCTCTCCTGGATGAAAGATCTCATGCCACGTCTCCTTAACTTCTCCAAGAAACCCGACGACGTACAGAAACCCAAGCTCCCACCATCAGCTGCCCCACGTTGGCTTGCTGAGCTTGCGAATGTGCACACGTCTCTTGCCGAATCGTCTGAGTTCGTCGAGCGTTTGAAAGAAGACTTCTTCTCACACCGCGTTTTCGTCTTCACACCAAAAGGAGACGTGATTGACCTGCCGATGCACTCGACACCGGTCGACTATGCGTACGCCATCCACAGTGATCTTGGCGACCACATGCAAGGCGCAAAGGTAAACAACAAGCTTGTGTCATTCGAGACACAGCTTCGCAACGGCGATATTGTTGAGATTATCAAGCGTGATTCAGCTCACCCAACTGCCAAGTGGCTTGAGTTTGCGAAGACCTCACTTGCACGAAAACACATACGCTCCGCCCTTGAAGTAAATGAACGTGGTGCACCAATACCAAAAAAGCCGGATAGTCGGCTCACCCGTAAAAAGCGGGAGACGAAACCGAAGAAAACTAAACGGTAAAATTCCTGACCGAGTAGAGCTCGTCGTCAGGAGTATCCGTACCAGAGGTTGTGGGTGCACTTGCGGCAGGCGTCTCAAGGGCGCTTGCAGTCGTCTCCTCTTCTTTCACGGCAAGTGCGGAGACAATATTCGAGAGATCTTCAGGCGAGAAGAATTCAATGAGCAGTCGACCACCGTGTGGACGGTTCTCGATGATGACACGCGTTCCCAGTGTTTCGGTGAGTGATTTCTCAATCTCGACCATCTCGGGCGTTTTATCCTTCTTGCGCTGCTTATCAACGGCAATGCGGCGTGCAAGCTGCTCGGCAATACGTACCGAAGTCTTCTTGAGGACGATTTCCTTAAAGAGCGCCCTCTGTTCTTCAGGGCGGTCATTCAACATCTGGAGTGCCCGGGCATGACCCTCGGTCAAATCCTTATTCACAATAGCCTGCTGGATTTCTTCAGGAAGAAGCAAGAGGCGTATGGAGTTTGAGACAAACTCACGACTCTTACCAATCTTCATACCTATCTCTGAGTGTGAGAGACCGAACTCCTGAGCGAGTTTTGCAAGTGCTTTCGCGCGATCTATGGCGTTTAGATCTTCGCGCTGGAGGTTTTCGATGATGGCGAGTTCAAGCTTTATCTTGTCCGACTCCTGGCCACGAATGACGGCAGGCATCGACTTCAATCCCGCGAGCTTACTTGCGCGCAGACGGCGCTCTCCGGCGATAAGCTCATAACGGCTCTCCAGGCCACCATCAGGACGCTCGACCTCAACTCGCGTAACAACAATAGGCTGCAAAACACCATACTGGCGTATAGACTCAGCAAGCGCCTTCAGGCGTTCTTCGTCGAATTCGCGACGTGGCTGGTACGGGTTAGGTGAGATCTTGTCGACCTCAATCCAGAAGACGGAATCGTATTTCGTCGGTTCGCCGTATTTCGATTCGCTCATAAATGCAATACTATCATGTAGAAGAAGAGCTCTTTATTGACCAAAGGTGAAAAGTTGTGTGTAAAGTGTTAATATCGATTTAGTCAAAAGGTATAGAATGCCGCGGTGATGAAATTGGTAGACATAGGGGTCTCAAAATCCCCTGCCGGCAACGGCGTGCGGGTTCGAGTCCCGCCTGCGGCACCAAAGATTTCAAAGTTAACCTTCGACCAGAAGAAAGCCTTATAAGGCCTGAAAGCCCAGGTTTCTCCCCCGGCACCAAACACGCGATGGTATACTCGGCTGCATGAAGGTTCTCGTAACACTGCTCCTTTCGTTCGCACTGCTTCTTCCGCTTCCTCTTACGGCAGCAAGCTCAGTTGAGGATGCAACGGTAAATCTCTACTGCCGTTCAAAGCTTGGAAGCACTCTCTTTAACATGACGGGGACGGGTGTCTTTATAGACGCCAAGGGTGTCATTCTCACCAACGCACATGTGGGTCAGAACTTCCTTCTTGCGACCTCAAGTGCAAAAGCAAAAACGACCTGTACCGTTCGCACTGGCTCTCCAGCACGTGATACCTACACTGCCTCACTCCTCTACCTCTCACCCGAGTGGGCACGAGGCTACATCGACGCAGTCGATGATAAAGGTGGCGATACGGGAACAGGTGAGCGTGACTTCGCTCTTCTCTACGTTACAGGAACGAAGAACAAGAAAGGAAAGCTCCCTGCTGCTTTTCCCTACCTCCCGCTTGCAAGCGCAAGCGAGATTCCTTTCCTTGCCCAAGGCACTCCACTTTCTGTTGCTGGGTATCCTGCGGGTAAGAAGAACTTCAGAGATGTCCGCGGCAAACTCTCGTATCTTGCAGCTTCAACAACACTCGAGAGCATACGCACCTTTGAACGCCCGAATGCTGATGTCCTCGTACTTGCACCCACTAAAGCTGCGCAGCCGGGAGTTTCGGGTGGACCTGTTATCCGTGCTTCGGGAGATATCGCTGGTATTGCCGCAACCATGGGAGACGCGAAAAAGAACGGTCTTCGCAGTCTTCGTGCTATCACCACCGCACACCTTGAGCGTATGACGCTGCGAGATGCCGGCGTTTCGTTTGCTTCGCTTTACCTTGGTAACCTAGCCGAGCGCGCAAGGATAACGGAAGCAGCACTTCCGAGTGGTATTCGCCAAGCGCTCGAAACGAGCTTGCGTCGCGTACGCTAAATCTTTCCTACGAGCCCCATTCCCGGCTCAAGCGTATCGTCTCCTGGCTCCCAGGAAGCCGGACAGACCTTTCCTTCGTGCGTATCGACAAACTGTGCCGCCTGAACCTTTCTGAAGGTTTCGCGACCCGTGCGACCAATAGAATTGTGGTTTATCTCCATGGAGCGGAGGATGCCGGCTGGATCAACGATGAACGTGCCGCGCAGGGAGAGGCCTTCGTCCTCAACAAGAACAGTGCCGTCTCCTTCAACGAGTACACCAAAGGCATAGGAAATCTTCCCTGCTGGGTCTGCTCCCATCGGATACTCAATTTGCTTAATGGCAGGCGAGGTATCGTGCCAGGCCTTGTGCGTGAAGACGGTATCGGTTGAGAAGGAAACAACTTCAGTATTGATCTCCTTGAACTGCGGGTAGAGCTTTGCCATCTCCTCAAGCTCGGTCGGGCAGATGAAGGTGAAGTCAGCAGGGTAGAAGACAACGACGAGCCACTTACCGCGGAAGTCAGAGAACTTCATGGCCTTCGTCTCATCCTTTTGGTACACCTCAAACTCAAAGTCCGGGATGACTTCCCCCACTTTTACCTGCGAGACAAATTCTTTCATAGGATCATGAAAGTCGCCGCAGTGCTCGCAATAATTGCTTTTCTGTTCTTTTTTCATGTGGTTCTAGCTTAACCTGACAAATATGATGAGCGCATGATAGCATCCGGGAGCATGGAAGAGAAACTATCCATCCTCTGCGTTGCAGGCCCCACTGCCTCTGGAAAATCCTCACGCGCCGTTGAGCTTGCGAAAGAACGCGATGGGGAAGTCATCTCCGTCGACTCTCGCCAGGTGTACCGCACCCTTGATATAGGAACAGAAAAGATGAGCGCTGAGGAGATGCACGGTATCCCCCACCACCTCATCGATATTCTCGAACCTGAGGCAAGCTATAGCGCGGGAGACTTCGTCACCGATGCGAAGCGCCTTATCGAGGAGATACGTGGCCGCGGCAAGGTCCCCATTCTTGCTGGTGGAACGCACTTCTATTTCGATGCCCTTCTCTATGGCATTCCTGAGGGTATGCCCGTGAATGAAAAGCTTCGAGAAACTCTAGAGACGAAATCCAATGAAGAGATCTTTGAAGAGATTTCCGGCAAGGACCCACGTCGAGCGAATGAGCTCGATCCAAAGAATCGCCGCCGCCTCGTCCGAGCACTTGAAATCATTCGAGCGCGCGGGCTTGTACCGGAACGCTCGACCGAGTGTCGGTATAGCGTTGAGTGGACGATGCTTCTCCCGGAACGCACGGAGCTACGCGAGAAGATTACACGAAGGCTCGAGGAGGCGTTGCATCGAGGTCTCGTGGATGAAGTACAAACAGCGCGTGAGCGACTCGGCGACGCACGTTTGAACGAACTCGGGCTCGAGTATCGCATCGTCGGAGAATATCTACGAAGTGAACGAAGCAAGGAGTCTCTCCTCCCTGCCCTTGCAGCAAAACTGTTCCAGTACGCGAGGCGCCAGGAAGCTTGGCTTCGGAAGCTCCAGGGGAAAGCGTGTGGCTAGAGGAAGTTCACGTCAACGCACGTACCGCGGTAGTGACAGAGTGAAGCGTGCGTACTCGTAGGCGGAAAGGCTTCAGTGACGCGCCATGCGCCAATCGTCGCATTGTCTCGAGGAATGCTCATGAGAAGCGACTTGAGCTGCTCGTTTACTTGATTATTGTTCTTGTACGGAATCGGGCTCAAGCTCACACAGTTCTCACAGGTTGGGTTATTGCGATCAGCAGCAGTTGCTGCTCGTCCGTTCCATCCATCGAGATACACGGAGAAGTGTTCGGCAATGCCTGAGACCACAATAACGTTTGCAGCTGGAACACCCGCAGCTTCAAGATCTGCCTCGCGACCACTGTTCGCCACTTCGTATCGAATCTCAAGTCCTGATGGAGCAGCGTTCAAGAAAGCGACAACCTTCGCTGCTCGCCCTGCGGCAGCACTCGCATCCCCCGTGGTTGCTGTTCCAGTGCTTGGGCTTCCCGTGAGACCAGGAAGTGCGTTTGCTGGATTACGCTTAACCAAGCAGTGGTGCACACCTTCTCCAGGACCAAGAATGCTGTTCCAAGGACCAAGCTGTGCGACACCTGCAGCTGAAGCTTCCGGCTTATAGAGCGTCTTCATAACAAAGTCGACCAAAATCCAGCCCGAGAGTGCAATCACTAAACCAACGACCGCATTTAAGAGAATGGTACGCCCGAGCTCTCGGTTTCGCGCGCTCACCGGACTTGCGATGAACAAAATACCCGCAGCAGCAACGACGAGCGTAAAGATAATGAACCCGAGCGAAATAACCAGGTTCATCGCGTTCTGTAAAACAGCGAGAACGCAGCCAAAGTCAGGTGCGGAGCCCTCATCGTCGCAGTGACACTCCTCCGGAATCAAGGGCCCGAAGAATGTCGCATCTGCAGCGAGCGCTGGAGACGGGGCAAGAACGAGCATGCCCATGACGATGACTGGAAGAAGAACGCGCAGGAAACGCATATCCCCTAGTATACGCGTATTCCAAGCGACAATGGGCTTTTGCCCACAGCCCCGTTCTTTGCTAAGGTTTGCTCTACAGGGCCTATAGTTTAATGGTAGAACGTCGGTCTCCAAAACCGTCGGTCGAGGTTCGATTCCTCGTGGGCCCGCTACTTAACCAAATCCCTTACAGTTGCGTCCGCTAAGATCTTCATTGTATCGAAGATCTTAAGCGTAGAGTGCGTGGGGATTAACAGCTGTAAATCAGTACAGGCGAGCGCTACACAATCAACACCCTTGTCTTCAAAGCTGTTGATTATCTCTACCAACTCTTCTCGGTCACTATTTTTCCGCTGCCCCATTACGAGATTATGGATAAATTTACCCATTTTCTCTTGCTGTAGCGCGTTAGGTGTTTCGTACGAAATACCGTTTATCTCAAACGCATTTTCATATAATTTGTTTCTAATAGTCGCAGAAGTAGATACGATTCCCACCTTCTTAAAGTCGTTCGCTTTTAAGAAGGCCACGGTTTCTTCAACAATACTCAATACAGGGATGCTCACTGCGCCTCTAATATGCTCAATAAAGACATGGAGTGAGTTGCAAGGCATGACGATGAAATCAACATTTGATTTCTCCAACCTTTGGGCCTCTGCAATAAGGTAAGGAATGTATCGCTCAGCTCCTTCACTCCGCATAATGAGATCTTCTTCGATCTGGTACGGTAGTGGGACACTGGCAATGACTATGGAAGGTCGAGCTGTAGTATCTTTTTTAAACGACGAAAAAACCACATCAAGATAAAACTCCGACGTCGTTTCAGGACCTAGCCCACCAATAATACCCACGGACTTCATTCCTTAGAGGTTAGCATACTGTATATGCTCATCCGGTTCCTCGTGGGCCCGCCACAAGAAAACCCCGCTTCAAGCGGGGCTTTTCTTACTTCTTCGTTTCTTTGTAGATAACGCGCTTACGCACGGTTGGGGTCGGGTCGAACTTCTTAAATTCGAGCTTCCGATCAAGCTTCTTGTTCTTTGAGGTGAAGTAGACGTGGTCGGACTGGGTCGACTTCATCTTCTTGAGGCGGTCTTGTGACATGCGAGCTACCTTAACAGAACACGAGCCTTTAGGCAACCGAGGCTTCGGTCTTGCGACGGCGAGCAGGCGCCTTCTTAACCTCAAAGTGCGGCTCTGCGCCCTTCATCGAGACGAGAACGCTCCCACCCTCCATAACCCCCTGGCCAATCATGAGGCTCGCTATTGGGTTCAAGATTTTGTCCTGAATGGCACGCTTCAGTGGTCGTGCACCGTACTGCGGATTGAAGCCCACACCAGCAAGCCATACCTTCACCTCAGGAGTAATCGCAAGTGTGATGCGCTTCCCAGCAAGACGCTTCAAAACCTCCTCAATCTGGTTATCGACAATCTTCATAAGCGTCTCCTTGCTGAGGGATTCGAACATGATGATGTCATCCAGACGGTTCAAGAACTCCGGTCGGAAGTGATCTTTGAGAGCTGCCATAACCTTCTCCTGCATCTTCTCGTTTTGTGCAGACTCTTCGGCTGCGCTTTGGGTGAAGCCAATGCCTGCCATACGGTCCATGAACTCAGCACCAATGTTTGAAGTAAGCACAATGATGGTGTTCTTGAAGTTCACCTTCCTGCCTTTGCCGTCGGTCAGGTGTCCAGAATCAAGGACCTGGAGCAGGATATTGAATACTTCAGGGTGCGCCTTCTCGATTTCGTCGAAGAGCACCACAGCGTACGGGCGGTGGCGAATACGCTCGGTCAAGGAACCAGCTTCTTCATACCCGACGTAGCCCGGAGGTGCACCAATCAATTTCGCAACGGAGTGCTTCTCCATGAACTCAGACATGTCGACGCGGATAAGCGCATCAGTGTCATTAAACATAAACTCAGCAAGCTTTCGTGAAAGCTCCGTCTTACCAACACCGGTAGGCCCCAAGAACATGAAGGAACCGATTGGACGATTCGGGTCACTGATACCAACACGTGAGCGCTTCACCGCGTCTGCAATAGCCTTCACTGCCTTCTCCTGGCCAATGACAGCCTGCGTGAGGTCTTCTTCCATATGCGCGAGCTTGGCTGCCTCCTCTTCAAGCATCTTCGCGACCGGAATACCCGTCCAGCGAGAGACAACGCCAGCAATCTCTGTTTCGGTAACCTCTTCGTTCAAGACGCGACGCGACTTCTGCAAGCTCTTCATACGTTTCATCTTGACCTCAAGCTCCTTCTGCAGCACGGGGACTTTACCGTAGCGGATCTCTGCCGCAGTACCTAGATCTGCCGTTGCCTCGGCGTTGTCTGACTGAACGCGAAGTCGATCAAGTTCCTTCTTGATAGTCTTGATGCTCTCAAGCACTTCCTTTTCATTCTTCCATTTGAGCTCAAGCTCACTCGTCTTCTCTTTCAAATCGGCAATCTCAGTATCAATTTGTTTAACGCGCGCACGAATTTCAGTAGCATTCGCACTATCTTCATCTTTCTTCAAGGCCTCACGTTCAATGTTGAGGCGACGAATCTTGCGGTCGGTCTCCTCCAACAGCGGTGGCTTGTTCTCAAGCGCTATACGAAGGCCAGAAGCGGCCTCATCAATGAGATCGATAGCTTTATCGGGGAGGAAACGATCCGAGATATAGCGAGAGGAAAGTTCAACTGCCGAGACAATAGCGCCATCAGTGATGCGAACACCGTGGTAGAGTTCATACTTGTCGCGAAGGCCACGCAAAATGGCAACCGCATCCTCAACAGAAGGCTCCTGCACATAAATCGGCTGGAAGCGACGGGTCAGTGCCGTGTCTTTCTCGATGTGCTGCTGGTACTCCTTCAGTGTCGTCGCACCGATAATGCGTATCTCACCGCGTGCAAGCGCAGGCTTCAACATGTTCGAAGCATCCATGGCGCCTTCTGCGGCACCTGCACCAACCAAGGTGTGGAGCTCATCAACAAAGAGAATGACCTTTCCTTCAGCACGCTCGACTTCCTTCATAACGGTCTTCATGCGCTCCTCAAATTCGCCACGATACTTCGTGCCTGCAATCATGAGACCAAGATCAAGCGAGAGAAGTTCCTTGTTCTTCAAAGATTCCGGCACGTCCCCAGCAGCAATGCGGCAGGCAAGACCCTCAGCGATAGCCGTCTTACCAACACCAGCTTCACCAATCAAGACAGGATTGTTCTTCGTGCGGCGCGAGAGTATTTGGATGACGCGATAAATCTCCTGATCACGACCAATGACCGGATCAAGTGCATTCTCCGAAGCAAGCTTCGTAAGGTTACGAGTGTATTTAGCAAGTGCACGAAAGCGCTTCGGCTCCACCACCTGACCATCTTTCGCACTCTTCAGTTCCTTGAGAATTGCAAGGGTCGTGGTCGCATCAATCTTGAAGCGCTGAATAATCTCAAGAGCCGGTCCTGGGTGCTCGAGGACAGCCACAAAGAGATGTTCCGTACCCACAAACGCATCGTTCATGCGTGCTGCAACTTTCGCAGATGCCTCAAGGGCCTGTGCGAGCTCCGGCGTGAGATAGAGTTGGTAGGAAGGAGAAAGCGTAGCCGAGGTCTCCGGGACTTCAAGCGTCTCAAGAAGCGTGTCGGCAAGCAGGAGTGTGTCGACATCCATGCGATCAAGCACCGAGAAGACGAGACTCTCCTCCTGATGGACGAGTGCCGTCAATAGATGCAGTGGCGAGACATGATTTTGCCCGCGCTCAATGGCGAGCTCGTGGGCTTTTCGTATGGCTTCCTTCGCTTTAGTAGTGAAATTCTTGAATGGAGGCATATAAGGCTTAGCTACGTGCTTATTTCTCGCTTACGCCGACTATCATAAGCTTCCCTGTAAGGATACCATTTTTGAGGTGAGGAATCACCGTGCGCCCGTATGCGCACCTACCCTTTTATTGCGCTGGAGCTACAAGCGCTGCAATACGGTCTGCTGAAAGGAGTGTGCCACCACCACCGCTTATTCCTACGACATCCCCGGAGAGCGTGACGACGCCTGCACCTGCAGGAATACCCGTGAGGTCAGTATAAAGCGTGGTTCCTTCAATCTTCGAGATAATACCGGTCGTCGCACCGCCTTCTGTGTTGTGCGATATGACCGTCTGACCTTGCTTTACTTCAGTTGCACCAACGAGACGCGCGGCAGCAAGCTGCGGGAGCGCGAGCCCATCAGCAAAAGCGTAGGAAGTGAGGTTCCCGTCTTGACCATTTCGGTATGCGTCGGCAGATGAACCATCGGAGAAGACGACGAATGCACGCGCAGTATTCTCGGCAGAGACGATGAGCACGGTGCGAAGTGAAGAGAGATAGAGACCAGTGCCAATGCGCACTCGCTGGCTGTCATCGCGATAGACCGCAACAGAGCGTGCGGCATTCTTCGCAATTGCAGAGACAAGGAGATCTTCGCTTGAAGGCCCTTGCGGCGACTCATTTCCAATCGTCGGTACCTGCGTCGTTACCGTCTCAATGGTGTGGTCGACAATCCGGTTCACCGTCTGAGTGACGGTTGTCGGCGCCTGATCAAGCAAAGATACGGTGAGCACACCAGTCGCAATCGACGTGACGAAGTTTACGAGAATCGTCAGGAGGAGGAGTTGCGTCTTTGAAAGGTCTTCTATATCCATACGGGCAAGTATAGCGCTAGGCTCCGTCCCGGTCTAGAAACGCTACTGCGGAAGTGAGGGCAGAAGAAAAACGCTTCACTTCCCCTGCAGTGGTTCGCGGCCCAAAGGAGATACGAAGCGTCGAAGCAGCACGAGCGGGATCACCCGTAAGCGCAAGAACTGCACGCGATCCTGTTTCTGAATCAGTCTCACAGGCACTTCGGGTTGAGACAGCAAACCCAGCTTCATCAAGAAGCGCGACCAAATAATCCGTATCTTTCCCAGGAAGTGAGATGTTGAGGATATGTGGTGCCTGCTCCTTCCCTTCGTTTATGAGCGCTCCGGGAATACGCTTCACGAGTTCCTGACGCATCGAGTGCGCTCGCAAAGAGAACGCATCGCGTGTTCGAGAAGCCTCTTCAAGCGCAGCGGCAAATGCCTGCGCAAGCGCAGGGGTTTCGGTCCCCGGACGAAGACCTCGCTCCTGACCGCCTCCCCGAATAAGCGGAGCCAGGGTAACCCCGCCACCAAGAATAAGTGCACCAATACCGCGCACGCCACCGACCTTCGACGCATCAAGGGTCATAAGGTCAGCTCCAAAGCGTGTTCGGTCTGTGGGCTCAACGAGTGGGACCTGGCTTGCATCGACATGTAACAGGATGCGCTTACCTGCTACCTCATCAAGCAGTTGCCGCACCGCTCGTGCAGGAGCACGCATACCAGTCTCAGAAGAGATTGCTTCAATCGAGACGAGCAGTGTTTCAGGGCGAAGGAGTTTCCGAAGAGCCTCAAGATCGAGTGAGCCGTCGAGAAGCGGTATGACCTCGACGTCTACACCACTCCCCTTCAAAGCTTCCATGGTGTTTGCAACAGAAGCATGCGCTCCAGCCATATACAGCAGATGCATCTTCTTCGCTTCCTTCGCACGAACCGCACCTACTATCGCAAGCGCGTTCGCTTCAGTCGCGTTTCCGGTAAAGATAACGCCTTCGCTCTTTGCGCCTGCATGCCGTGCAATCGTTTTCCGTGCTTCCTCAAGAAGCAGGCGTCCCGCTCGCCCTTCTGCATGCGAAGCTGAAGGATTCCCATAGCTTTTGAGCGCGTGAGTAAAGGCAATACGCGCAGCAGCAACAACGGGTGTCGCTGCAGCGCCATCGAGATAGGTACGTCGTTTGAGACTGAACATATCCTATAAAGGTATACGTCCGTTTGATTTTCGTGAAGTGCTGTGATGTACTCACTAGGTCATGAGCCCACTCCCACGCCATCCCATAGTCGCCGTCATGGGTCATATCGACCACGGCAAGTCCTCTCTTCTCGACTACATTCGAAAGAGTAACGTGACCGCAGGCGAAGCTGGCGGCATTACCCAGCACGTCTCAGCCTACGTGGCTGAGCACGAGCACGAGGGTAAAACCCGTCGTATCACCTTCCTCGATACCCCGGGACACGAAGCCTTCCGCGCACTACGCGCACGTGGCGCAGCCGCAGCAGATGTTGCCATTCTCGTCATCGCAGCTGATGAAGGAGTGAAGCCGCAAACCAAGGAAGCCTATGAAGAAATCATGGCTGCAAAGGTTCCCTTTGTCGTTGCCTTCACGAAGATGGATAAGAATGGTGCTGATATGGAGCGCGCGAAGATCTCAGCGCTTGAAGAAGGTATCTATCTTGAAGGACTCGGCGGAAACATTCCGTTTGGTGGCGTCTCTTCAAAGTCAGGCGACGGTATCCCCGAGCTCCTTGACCTAGTCCTTCTCACCGCTGACCTTGCAGAGCTCACCGCAGATCCTGCCCTCCCAGCCATGGGATTCGTCCTTGAGTCCTCTCAGGACCCTAAGCGCGGTGTGACCGCCACGCTCATCGTGAAAGACGGCACCTTGAAGACCGGGGTGTTCGTTCTTGCAGAGGATGCCTATGCGCCCGTTCGCTTTATCGAAGACTTCCAGGGGAAGCGTGTGACCGAGGCAGGCCCTTCTATCCCAGTCTCCATCGCTGGCTGGAACTCACTACCACCGGCTGGCACGCTCTTCGAGTCCGTTGACTCAAAGAAAGAAGCTGAGAAACGCATCACAGCAGTAAAAGCTGCTCGAGTTACTCCTGCCACAACACGCGAGAGCGCAGATGGTATTGAGGTACTCCCGATTGTGGTTAAAGCAGACGTGACCGGAAGCGTCGAGGCTATTGCTGGATTGCTCGCTAAAGTGACGCATGAGCGCATCGCACTTAAGATTATCTCCTCTGGTGTCGGCTCGGTAACTGAAAGCGACGTGAAGACTGCGTTTACCGCAGGTGGTGTCATCTTCGCCTTCCACACGAACGTCGACTCCCAGGCACGCGATCTTGCCGATCGGCAGAATGTGCCGATTGAGTCGTTCGACATTATCTATGACCTCCAGAAGCGTGCCGAGGACCTTATTCTCGAACGCGCACCGCGTGTGAAAAGTGAGGAAACACAGGGAGAAGCAAAAGTTCTCAAGGTCTTCAGTATGAGCGGGGTGAAGCAGGTGCTTGGAGCACGCTTCCTCTCAGGCTCCCTTGCGGTTGGAACGCAGGTGAAAATCCTTCGCCGTGACATTGAGCTTGGACGTGGAAAGATTACCAACCTCCAGGTCGCACGCGCCGATGTGCAGGAGATACACATTGAGGGAGAGTTTGGCCTACAGGTCGAGGCAAAGACTGAGATTGCTGGCGGAGACGTTCTGGTCGCTTTCCGCGTTGTTGAATCATGAGCAACCGCGACGATCGAGCTGCTTCCATCCTTCTGCAGCTTGCCGCTGCGTATATTGCACGTGAAGCAGGACGAGAGACACTCATCACCCCGACGCGAGTAGATTTGAGCGATCGCAAGAATGCCGTTATCTATGTCTCGGTCTTCCCTGACACCGATAAGGAGCACGCACTCGAGTTTCTCATCCGTCATCGAGACGATTTCCGTAACTATCTCAAAAAGGAATCTCGCCTTTCGATACTCCCTTACATACGCTTTGAATACGACGTCGGTGAGGCACATCGCCAGCACTTAGACGAGCTTTCGAAAGAGCTCTAGTCGCGCTAGTATTGCCGTACGGCCCGATGGCGAAGTGGTAACGCAGGAGTCTGCAAAACTCCCATGCGCGGGTTCAATTCCCGC
>CAYGFQ010000010.1:0-18246 GCA_964349285.1 uncultured Candidatus Saccharibacteria bacterium
CCATAGCTCAGTTGGTAGAGCAGCTCCCTTTTAAGGAGACGGTCCCAGGTTCGAGTCCTGGTGGGCGGACAACTATTTGTGAAGTGGGCTACTTGAGACCGAGCGCAAATCGCTCGAGGTTCTCTGCAAGGGGCAAATCACCAGACCGAGAATCGGAGAGAAGCTCGATGAGTTCACGGGAGAGTTTTCGTGCTCCATCCTTCCCCCACTTTGTACTCCCCTTCTGCATCAGGTCACGGGCCTTCCAGTGCAGGAGACCGTGCAGTGCCTCTGGAGCATCTCCTGCCCGAAGCGCTTTCATAACCTCTTTCCAAAGAGTTGCACTGTCTTTTGCACCAAGCGCGTTCACCAGAGCACTGTTGAAGCCCCGCTCCGGTTTCGCAACACTGTTGAGTTCAAAAGATTTCTCCGCAACCGCTTCAAGTTTCTTCACGCGAGACGCAATGAGTTTTGGTGCGAGAATGGCAATCGGGTTCTCAGACGCGGCAAGCATATCAAGATGCTTAAGAACGAGCTCGGCAGACTCAGCACTCCCGAACGGATCATCCAGAAGGACGAGGGTCTTTGCGAAGAAGAGCCCCTGACTACTTACCGCTTCCGCGAGTGATTCCTCAGTGAGTGCATCAGCAGCGATGCGTATATAGGCAGCCTCGGGTGCCTTCTTGCGCGCAGCAGCTACCCACTGAAACGCTTTGGCGCGTACTTTTCCTCCATCAGATCCGTAGAAGAGGTAAATCATCGTCTTCCTATTCTACTAGAGTGGTTCAAGCTCACCCCAGTTAGGACCAGCCTTCGCTTCGGCAATGACTGGCACACCACGTGTTTCCTCAAGAGAAACAATTGATTCCATAATGTCCTTGATCTTCGGTGCAAGTTCGCCAACACGCTCTTCGCTCATCTCATAGACGAGTTCATCATGCACCTGAAGGAGGAGGTGGGCGTTCTTGTCCTTCCCTTCATTTTGGAGGTACTCATCAATACGCACCATAGCGAGCTTGATGATGTCCGATTGCGTGCCCTGCAAGGGAGCATTGATAGCCATGCGCTCAGCCTGTGCGCGTACATACGGCAACGGAGATTTCATCTCCGGGAACTGTCGACGACGTCCGAACAAAGTTTCCGTGTACCCGTGCTTTCTTGCGTACCCCTTGGTCTTCTCGAGGTACTCCGCGAGTGTTGTAAAGGTATTGAAGTAATCGTCGTAGAACTTGTGAGCCTCAGCGGTTGAAGTACCGAGTGCCGAGCGAAGTGAGTTTACTCCCATGCCATAGAGGATGCCGAAGTTAATGACTTTCGCTCGTCGGCGCATCTCGGCATCGACATTCTCAGGTGCAACAGCAAACACTCGTGCTGCAACCTCACGGTGTACGTCGCGTCCATTCTTGAAGATGTCGCAAAGCTTCTCGTCTCCGGAGAGAATAGCCGCAAGCCGTAGTTCAATCTGCGAGTAATCAAGTGCAACAAGGACGCACTTTTCAGGCGCAATAAAAGCATTTCGAATCACCTTCCCCCGATCGGTTCGTATAGGAATGTTCTGGATGTTGGGGTTCTGACTTGCCATGCGACCAGTCGTCGTCCCAGTTTGAAGGAAGTTTGCGTGCAGGCGGTTCTCGTCATCAAGTAGGGGAGGAATGCTCTCTATGTACGTGGAGAGAAGTTTCTGCACCTCACGATACTCAAGAATGTCCGCGACGATGGGGTGCAGGTCGCGAATCTTCTCGAGCTCTGACTCACGTGTTGAGCGCTGCCCCGTCCCGGTTTTCTTTTGTCCCTTCACCACCAAACCAAGGTCGTCAAAGAGAATCTCACCCAGCTGCTTCGGGGAGCTTATGTTGAACTCCTTCCCTGCCGCCTCAAAAATGCGCTTCTCGATTTCTTCAAGTTCACTCCGGTAACGTTTCCCGAGTTTTGCGAGCGCTGCTTTATCAATAAGAACACCGTGTTCTTCCATCTTAAGAATCACTGGCACGAGCGGCTTCTCTATCTTCTCGTAGACATCTTTGAGGCGACCCGTTGCAGCAATGGTCTTCTCAAGAGACGCATATGCTTCGGTAAATGAGTGTGTTTCCGTGTACGCGAGAATATCGTCCATGGTCGGGTTCGTGAACTCCGAGTGGATGAGCCAGAGCATTGCCTGTGCCTCACGGAATGCTTGCTCGGGTACATCCTCTTCTACCTGCTCGATTACCCCTCCTTGTTCTTCCTCGTCGTCTCCACCTCCAAGGAGCGATTGGGCTCTTGGACGAAGTGAGCGGAAACCGAGTTCATCAAAGAGTGCGAGGATTTTCGGGAGCTGGGTACCGTCGTGCCACTCAGTCGCTTTCAAATTAAAGGCAACCGGTGCATCAGTTCGTATAGTCGCAAGCATCTTCGAGAACATCGCGTCTTCCTCATGCTCTTTAAGCAGAGCGACAATGCGGGGCTTAATGCCTTTGTCGATAAGCTTCTGCTCATCTTTCTTTAAGACTTTGTAGATAGTCTCAACGCTTCCAAAGTTCACGACCAAATCAGTCGCTGTTTTCTCACCAATACCCGGAACACCTTTGATGTTGTCTGAGGGGTCTCCACGAAGTCCCTTCCAGTCTGGAATGAGTGCCGCATCGAAACCAAATCGGGTCTCAACGGCCTTCTCGTCGTACATGATGGTCTCATTCAAACCTCGCTTCAAGGTATAGACCTTCACTCGCCCACCATCGACAAGCTGGAGCGTGTCCATATCGCCTGAGGCGATAACCACATCGAGGTCCTTTTCTTTCTCAAGCTGCATCGCGAGGGTGCCGAGAATATCATCGGCTTCAAAGCCTTCGCGCTCGTAAATCGGGATACCAAACGCAGCAAAGACATCGCGCGAGCGAATGATTTGTGCGACGAGAGAGTCGTCGCTCTTTTGTCGCGTCGCTTTGTAGTCAGCATACGCTTCGTGACGAACGGTTGGTTTGGGGAGGTCGTAGCACGCCGCAATGTGGTCAGGCTTCAGGTCGTCGATAATGCGAAGGAGCATCGATGAGAGGCCATACAGGGCGCCCGTCGGCTCTCCTTTTGAAGAGGTGAAGTCAGGAAGGGCGTGGTAGGCGCGATGAATAATCGCGTGGGAATCGAGGAGAACGATGCGTTTCTTGTCTTTCTTCGCCGCCATTACCCCATCATACACGTCCCGCCATTTCCGTGACTGCTCGCGTCCCGTCTGCCGCGAGCTCAATGTGTAGGGCCCGATCGCTTACGGGAAGCGTGTCTTTCACCTGCTCTGGCCACTCAAGCACAATGAGGTTCTTGGGATCCTCCATGAGTTTCGAGAAGCCAAGCGGTGTAAGCTCATTTCCACTACTGAGACGATACGCATCTATGTGTACGAGGCGTTCATAGGGTCCTTCAGGGAGGGTATAGACCTTTGCAAGGACAAAGGTCGGACTCGTGACAGGCTCTCGAACTCCAAGATGCGCTGCCAGCTGCTGCACCAAGGTTGTCTTCCCTGCTCCAAGCTCTCCGGAGAGTGTGACGAGGGTCGCACGATCCGTTTGAGGAGTAAGCTCTGCAAGGAGTTGTTTTGCTTCATCTGCCAGATAATTCATACCTGCACAGTATATAGAATTCTCCCGAGCGGCGCCTTTCGTGGTGGTGCTATGATAACTACCAGTGACGCACGCTGAGTTTGACACTGAAGCCGAAGGCGCGAAGCTCGATGAGGTCCGTGAGAAAGAGCAAGAGGACCTTGCACGCATACTCGCCGATAAGTACGGCCTTTCCTACACCGACTTCTCTGTCGTGCCGGTGAGTACTGACGCACTCCGCCTCATTCCAGAAGCAAAAGCTCGCGAAGCAGAGGCGGTCGCCTTTGCGCGAATCTCGAAAAAGCTCTCGCTAGCAGTCGTAAACCCACAAAACCCAGCACTCGCCGAGGTCATGAGCGAGCTCACTAGCCGCGGCTTCGTAATTGAGCAATTCTTTATCTCCAAACAGAGTCTCGAGAAGGCGCTTTCTCGCTATGCCGACCTTTCCTACGCAAGCGTCTCGACCGCTGGTGTGTTTGACGTTTCGAGTCCCGAGTTTAAAGAGCTCTCAACAAAACTTTCTTCCATAGGTGCCCTTGCCTCCCATCTTTCAGAAACGCTGGTTGCCAAGAAAGCTGCCCAGACCTCGCGCCTCTTGGAGAAGATTGTGATGGCAGCACTCACGATGAAAGCTTCAGACATTCACTTCGAACCAGAAGAAACTGCGGTTCGTCTGCGTCTTCGTCTCGATGGACTCCTCACGGATGCCTTCTCGTTTGACCCGAAGACATATCGTCTCATCAACTCACGCGTGAAGCTTCTTTCGGGGTTGAAACTGAACGTTGACGATCGTGCACAAGACGGTCGCTTCACCATTTCAATCGGTGGGGCCGAAATTGAAGTTCGTACTTCTGTTATCCCTGGTAACTACGGCGAGTCGGTCGTGCTTCGTATTCTCGACCCAAGCGCCTTGAATCGAACCTCGGCTGAGATGGGTATACATCCGAAACTGCTCACCCGCCTTGAAAAAGAGATGCGCCGTCCCAATGGCATGCTCCTCACGACCGGTCCTACTGGTTCGGGTAAAACGACTACGCTCTATACATTCCTGCGAGAGATGCACACCCCTGATATTAAGATTGTCACGATTGAAGACCCGATTGAGTACCACCTCCCGGGTATCGTGCAGACGCAAACCAATGGTACTGACTATACCTTCGCTTCAGGACTGCGCTCGGTGCTTCGTCAGGACCCCGACGTCATTCTCGTCGGCGAGATTCGCGATGCGGAGGTTGCAGAGACTGCCATTCAGGCAGCGCTCACGGGCCACTTTGTGTTCTCGACGCTGCATACGAATAACGCAGCCGGTACCTTCCCACGACTCGTCGACCTTGGTGCTGATCCGAAAGTCTTTGCCTCCTCGATTACGGTTGCGATGGCGCAACGTCTGGTGCGCACCTTAAATCAAGAAACAAAGAAGGCACGACCAACAACACCAGAGGAGAAGAAACTCATGGAGGCAGTGCTCTCGACTCTTACAGACAAATCTCTCCTTCCAGCTTCTTTGGATACGGTGTATGAGCCCACTCCGGGGGAGGACGGAGATAGTGGCTATAAAGGACGCACCGGTGTGTATGAAGCTATCTTCATGGACGAAGAGCTTGGAGAGTTCCTGCGGAGTAACCCGAGCGAGGGCGAGATTGCCAAGCACGTGCTTCGCCAGGGCTATCTCACCATGGCACAAGACGGGGTGCTGAAAGTCCTAGAAGGAAGAACGACGCTCGCAGAGCTTGCGCGCGTCGTCGATCTTCCGAACGTCTGAAATACAAAAATCCCGCACACAACCCTCCAGGCTGAACGAAACGCCTGAGGATGCACCCAGTGGTCCACGTACAAGCGTGGTACCAAGTGGTCCTTGGGGAGTCGCCCTGAGCCGTCAAGCCTTGCCTAGAGGGTTCTATGCAGGATTTTTGTAAAGAAAACAGCGCCTTCGCGCGGTGTGATACAATGCTAGCATACACCAGTTTTATGTCAAGTACCCCGCTAGAAGCTGATACTAAGGACCTCGTACGCGAGCAGGCGCTTGATTCGACCTTGCGGCCCGGGATTTGGGAGGAGTATGTGGGCCAGGCGCACGTCAAAGCAAACATTCGTATCGCTCTTGATGCTGCCAAGAAGCGCGGCGGTATGCCTGAGCACATTTTGTTCTATGGTCCTCCGGGTGTTGGTAAAACAACGCTCGCACATTTGGTTGCCAAAACGCTTGGCTCCCCTATGAAAGCAACTTCGGGTGTTGCAATTGAGCGTGCTGCAGATCTCGCAGCAATTCTCACGAACCTCGAGCCAGGCTCGGTGCTCTTTATTGATGAAATTCATCGCCTGGGCACGAAGATTGAAGAAATGCTCTACCCTGCTCTTGAATCAGGCTCACTGGATATTGTGCTTGGGAAGGGGCCTTCAGCGCGAACGGTTGAACTCGCGCTCCCGCCGTTCACACTTGTTGGTGCAACGACACGAGTCGCACAAATCTCGGGACCGCTTCGCTCTCGCTTTGGTGGCGGTACCTATCAGCTCGATTTCTATGCAGACGAAGATTTGCGAGCAATCATCGCGCGTTCCGCTCGTGTTCTTGATCTTTCCGTTCCTGCGGAAGTCGTCGAGATGATTGCTGCCCGCAGTCGTGCAACCCCTCGTGTTGCAAACGCACTCCTTAAAAGAATCCGTGACTATGCCGAGGTTCACGAACAAAAGATTGATACCAAGGTCTGCGACCTTGCGTGCGAGCTCTTTGGTATCGACACCCTTGGTCTCACTAAGGATGACCGTCGGTATCTTGATGTCCTGGATAAAGGATTCCGGGGAGGACCAGCCGGAATACGTGCTATTGCTTCAGCAATTCATGAAGACCCCGACACGGTTGAGAACGTGTATGAGCCTTATCTCCTTCGCCTTGGATTCATAGAGCGCGGTCCTCGCGGGCGTATGCTCACCCAGAAAGGAAGAGCCTATCTGGGAAAATAGTAACGTCGTTTGTTATAGTGCGAGTATGGCAGGACATAGTAAATGGGCCCAAATCAAGCGAGCAAAAGCGGTTACCGATGCTGCACGGGCTCGGGTCTTCTCTCGTTTTGCACGTGAGATTGCCCTTGAGTCTCGAAAAGCGAACGGGAACGCCTCTGCACCGGGTCTTGTGGCAGTTGTCGCACGTGCAAAGGCAGCAAACATGCCCAAAGACAACATTGAGCGCGCTATTGCCCGCGGCACCTCAAAGGACGCTGGTGAGCTTGAGCAAACTTCCTATGAATTCTACGGCCCGGGTGGTGTTGCTCTCATTGCCGTTGCTGTTACCGACAACAAAAACCGCACGACTCAGGAAGTGAAACACCTTCTCTCAAAGAATGGGTATGAGCTTGGAACACCGGGAAGCGCGGCATGGGCCTTCACGAAAACGCCAGATGGTAAGTATCTGGCGAACGAACCGAAGATGCAGGTGAGTGAGGAGGACGGTGAGAAGCTAGGAGTAATTCTCGATCTTCTCGACGAGAACGATGACGTGCAGGAGGTATTCACGAACGGTGAAGGCTATGAGAGTACTGGCGATTGACCCGGGGTACGATCGCCTTGGTATCGCGGTCCTTGAAGGGGACGCGAGCACGCCGGAGCATATCTGGAGCGACTGCGTTACTCCCCCCAAAGGTAGTAAGGAACTTCGTCTTGCGCACATAAAGCGCGCCATTGAAGAAGCTATCGAAACCTACGAACCAGATGTTCTTGCGCTTGAAACCCTCTTCTTTAGCGCCAATAAAACAACGGCGCTTGGGGTTGCTGAGGCTCGGGGTGCTGTTCTCGCCGTTGCCGGAGAGGAGGGGCTTCCGGTACGCGAATATTCCCCAGGAACGGTAAAGCTCTCGGTGACTGGGTATGGAGCAGCAGATAAGCGAGCGGTCGCGCAGATGGTTCCGAAGCTTATAAAGCTCCCCGAGAAGCGCCGTCTCGACGACGAGCTGGATGCTATTGCTGTTGGAATCACTGCTCTTGCTGATCGCTATCCCCACGCCTAGTGGCGCTCTCTTGCAAAGACTTCCCAGTCTGGTACATATATAGCGTTCTGCATTACTACACACACGTAACTTCATCTTTTCATGATGGATGACAACGCAATGGACCCGGTCGGTGGTGACGCTGACGAAGCGGTTCTGGGAGAGGGCGATGAAGCCGTTCTCGACGACGAAGTCGAGATGGGCGACGAAGAAGAGAAGGATAGTTGGTAAAAGAAACGGCCCCACCTCGGGGCCGTTTTCTGTATCTGTGATACGATTTTCACTAAATGGCTCCTCGCAAGAAGCACGATATCTTCCATAATCCCCCGCCGCTTCTGCGCGGACTCTATGTTGCTGCGGGTGCTGCGCTTGTCATCTTTGGAATTGGGTTGCTTATGGTCGCCGTTGCTCCGGTACCAGACCTCGACACCCTCTCCACAAGGAAGGTGAGCGAGTCGACCCGCATTCTCGATCGGACTGGGAATACCGTACTTCACGATTTGAATCCCGATGTGACGCGTAACATCATCCCGCTTGATGACATCTCTCCGAATATCCAGAAAGCAACGCTTGCGATTGAGGATTCTGCCTTTTACTACCACAACGGCATTAGTATCCCGGGCATCGTTCGCGCCCTTCTCTCAAACGCAGAAATTTTCCTCGGGCTTTCAGACGGCATCGTGCAGGGTGGTTCCACCATTACTCAGCAGGTCGTCAAAAACACCCTGCTCACAAGTGATAAAACCATCATTCGCAAGGTGCAGGAGTGGGTGCTCGCTATAAAACTCGAGCAACGCTACACCAAGGATGAAATCCTTGCGCTCTATTTCAACAACACACCCTACGGCGGCACGCTCTATGGCATTGAGGCTGCAGCGCGCGCATTCTTCGGGAAGTCTGCAAAGGAAGTATCACTCGCTGAGGCTGCCTATCTCTCAGCTCTTCCTCAGGCACCCACCTATTTCTCTCCGTACGGCAACAATCGAGAAGCACTGGAGGCTCGGAAGAACCTCGTGCTCGAACGCATGTTGAAGCTCGGCTACATAACGGCAGAAGAACACGCGCAAGCAACGAGCGAGGAGATTGTGTTTAGTCCTCAGAAAAACAACTCCATCATCGCTCCGCACTTTGTCTTCTATATCGAGCAATATCTTGAGGATAAGTACGGCCCGACGGTCGTGACGCAGGGCCTTGATGTCATCACCACTCTGGACGTCGACCTTCAGCGTTCCGCAGAGGCCATCGTAAATGAGTACGCACTGGCGAATCATCAGCGCTTCAATGCCTCAAACGCAGCTTTAGTCGCCATTGATCCAAAGCGCGGCGAGATTCTTTCCATGGTCGGCTCCCGCGACTATTTTGATGAGGCAATAGATGGCAACTTCAACATCGCACTTGCTGAGCGTCAGCCGGGCTCTTCCTTCAAACCCTTTACTTACGCGGTCGCACTCGCAAAGGGCTACACCCCAGCAACGGCTATCTTCGACCTCCCTACTCAGTTCTCAACAGCCTGTGACGCTTCAGACGTTTTTAACAGCACCTACCCTTGCTACGCCCCTTCAAACTACGACGACAAGTTCCGTGGCCCCATGACCTTCATGACGGCACTTGCACAGTCCATCAACGTTCCTGCGGTGAAAGTGATGTACCTTGCCGGTATCGATAACGTTATCGACCTTGCAACGAAGATGGGCATCACGACTCTTGGCGAGGCGAAGCAGTACGGTCTCTCACTTGCACTTGGTGCCGCTGAGGTGCGCCTCCTTGAACTTACGAGTGCCTACAGTGTCTTTGCAAATGATGGTATTCGAAATGCTCCGGTTGGGGTTCTTAAGGTCACCGATCACGACGGTCGCGTGCTTGAGGAATACGAACCGAAGCCTGAACAAGTTCTTGATCCCGGTGTCGCTCGCGATATTTCTTTCATGCTCTCAACGAACGAGGCGCGCTTCCCAGAATATCCTCCGGATAACCCGTTCAACTTTGAGGGCTTTGATGTTGCAGCAAAGACCGGTACCACCAACGACTATCGCGACGCATGGACCGTTGGCTACACGCCTTCAATCGCTGTTGGTGTCTGGGCAGGAAACAACGACAACAGTCCTATGGTGAAAGAAATTGCTGGCTATATCGTCGCTCCCATGTGGCGTGAGTTCATGCAGGTCGCTCTCGAGAAGTTCCCACAGGAATACTTTGGTGAGCCTCGTGCGGTGCCAAGCGATGCTCCGGGCATCCTTCGTGGCATCTACTCTGGTTCAGATGGCATGCACGACATTCTTCATTGGGTGAACAAAGATAATCCACTTGGCGGTGGTAGTTCTCGTGGGGACGGGCAGTACCGCTACTGGGAGTATTCCATCTCGCACGATGCGGTTGCGTCATCTACAGACGAGACGACACAAGAAGAGACAAGCGACCGAGATTCAAATAGGAGAAGGACGAGAAATAACTAAAGCCGCACTACTGATTCATCGGCATCACAAGATACAGAAACGACGTATCTCCAACCCCTTTCACAATAAGCGGCCGCCCAATTCCTGCTGCAGAAAGCGAGACGCTCTCAGCTGAAATGAGGGGCAGTGGGGTACCAAGGTAGCGATGGTTGAACGAAAGCTCTACCCCCTCCCCTGAGACGGAAGCTGGTAGGTTTTCTGCGGAATCACCCACATCTGCATTCTTTGCAGAAAGAAATACTGCTTTGCTTTTTGGATCAAAGCCAAGACGAACTTTCTGGAATGAATCAGAGAAGACGGCAACACGTTTGAGACCTCCCTCAAAGTCCTTCCGGAGCAGGGTTGCTTCTGCCGCAAAACTCTTCGGGATGATTTGTGCGTAGTCAGGATAAGACATAGCAACGAGGCGGGTGACAGCGGTGCCGTCACTCCAGAGGAAAGCACACTGGTGTTCATCAGCACGAACGGTTACTTCCCCGTCGGGAATGGTCTGGATGATGTCTATCGCATTTTTGGCTGGGATGAGAATCGAGAACGGGTTCACCTTCCCTGAAACAGCAACTTTCTTCTCTGCGAGACGGAACGAGTCAGTTGCAACCGCTTTTACAACGCCGCCCTCAGCTGAAAGAAACACGCTCGCAAGCTCAGGACGAACGGTTGAGGGAGACGCACAGACTGCTACAGCATTGATGAGTTCCTTCAAAACGGTTCCAGGAAGCGAGAACTGCGTCTTGGTGTTGTCTGGGAGCGGAAGAGAGGGGAAGTCTTCGTAGGGAAGCGTTTTGACGGTGCTCTTCGCCTTTCCTGCGGCAACGAGAGCAGTGTCTCCGGCATGCTCGATTGAAATAGTTCCGTTTCCAGAAAGCGAGGAGGCGATGTCTCGAAGAATAGTTGCAGGAAGTGCGATGACTCCTTGCTTAGAAATAGTTCCTTCGACTTTAAGATCTATGCCGGTCTCAAGATTTGTGGCGCGGAATTTAATACCGTCGTCTCCCGCAAGTATGGCGACTCCAGAGAGAACAGGAAGTGTTGCGGTCCTTCGTTCAGCAAAGCGTGCAACGATTGCAACTGCATCTGTGAACACCTTCTTATCTATTGTTATATTCATACTAAATTACTATTACTCCTGTGGATACGTGGAGAAGTCGAGATAACCGCGTACCTAAAAGCTCGCACAGGGAATGCATTTCTAAGAAGTTGTTGAAAAGTTCTCACAACAGCGCGCGCTCGAAGAAAAACAGAAATCAGCTGTGCAGAACTTTCTGCTTTCCCCCGCGTTATCCCTGACTTTGTGAGAAGGTTTTCCATAGGTTCTCCACTACTATACTAACAGCCCCCGAATATCCTGGATCTCTTTTGCAAGCTCAGTGTCATCGACAATTTCCCGCTTCACCTTCTCGCACGAGTGGATAACGGTCGTGTGGTCACGACCCCCAAGCTTCGTGCCAATAGTCGGGTACGAGACGCTAAAGTCCTCACGAAGGAGGTACATGATGACCTGGCGAGGCCGCACCACCTCCCTCCTCCGGGTTTTCTCGTAAATAGACTCTTCGTCGATGCCATAGAACTCAGCCACCTTTGAAACCACATGCTTCACGGAGACCGTCTTTGTGGGCCTTGAGAAGGAGCGTAGTGACTGGCGCACCTCAGCGAGGTCCGGAGCCACCCCTTTTACCTGAGCGTGGCACACGAGGCTGTTTATGACCCCCTCCAGCTCACGAATAGAGCCAGGGACTGAGGTCGCAACGTACTCAATAACTTCATCAGAGAGCGCTACCCCATGAAGCGCTGCCTTTTTACGAACGATGGCCATGCGGCTTTCTGGATCAGGCTCCCCAATGTCTATCGTCATACCGCTTGAGAGGCGTCCGCGGACACGCTCAGCGATATCAGGAATTGCATGTGGGGGGCGATCAGAGGAGAAGATAATCTGCTTGTTGTTATCGTGAAGCGCGTTGAAGAGGTGGAAGAGTTCCTCTTGCGTCTTGTCCTTCTTCGCGAGGAATTGCACGTCATCCATGATGATGAGATCGTACTGACGGTACTTTTCCTTAAAGCGATTCGCATTTCCTGCTTGAATAGAATCGGTGTAGTCGACAGCGAAGCGCTCAGAGGTCAAATAGAAGACCTTACGGTTCGGATAAAGCTTCTTGAACTGATTTCCAATAGCTTGGATGAGGTGGGTCTTCCCTCTTCCGGTGTCTCCATAGATGAAGAGTGGGTTATAGGTGATACCCGGGCGCTGTATTGCTGCTTGAGCAGCCGTAAACGCGAGCTCGTTAAAGGAGCCCACCACGAACGTCTCGAAGGTATAGCGCGGGTTCAGGTTATCGCTCTTGTTGATATAGAACTCGTCGAGCGGAAGCTCGGGATTCTGGCGCTCACGCTTCGGCTCCTTAACTTTCCGGGCGTCTTTGACGATTTGGTACTCAATATTCCGGAATTCGTAGGAAACACCCCGGAGAATTTTGAGGAGCAGGGTGTGGAACTTCTTCAGGTACCAGTCCCGGAAGAACTGGCTCGGGACGCCTACGTACACGATTCCGTCCTCTATCTTCACGATAAAGCTTTCCCGGAACCAGGTGTTGAAATTGGCGGGTGAAATGGAGAGCTCTACCTGCGAGAGAACGTATTCCCAGAGTTCATGCGGGTCAGAGCGATTCATCGTGGGAGTAGTATACGCGGCTTTACCACTTCGGGAAGGATTGCGGGTCCGTGGAGAAGCTGTTACTATCCTGTGGATAGCAAATCACTGCCTTTACTATGCCGAAACGGACCTACCAACCTAAGAAACGGAAGCGCGCTAAGACACACGGCTTCCTCTCCCGCAAGAAGAGCCCCTCTGGGAAGAGCGTTGTTGCTCGCCGCCGCCGCAAAGGCCGCGCCAAGCTCACGGTCTAACGATGCTTTCGCGCCGCCTCCGCCTCTCTCGCGACCATTTTGAGGCCGCCGGAAGCGGACAGAAGGCGCAGAGCCCCCATTTCTCAGTTATCTTTAAGACCACCAAGAACGGTGGGTGTGCTGCTGTGGTTTCGAAGAAGGTGGCTCGCCGTGCCGTCGATCGGCACCTTCTAAAGCGCCGCATACTCGCCCTCATGCGCCCCTGGTGCTCCCCCAATCGCTCACTCATCGTTTATGCACGTGCCGGTGCACCCACCCTCCCCTATCGTGCGCTTACAGCAGAACTCTCACCCTTGCTTTCGCACGCAGCGAAGGTAGCATAAGACGCTATGACCTCTCTCTTTCACAACATCATCTATCTTCCGATCTATAACCTGGTCGTCTTTCTCGCGGAAGTACTCCCAGGAAGTGATCTTGGACTTGCGGTGATTGGAGCGACCCTTGTGGTGAAGCTCGTGCTCGTCCCTGTTTCCCTTTCAGCCATCAAGACGCAGCGCGCCATGCGCATCATGGAGCCAGAATTGAAAGAGTTGCGCGAGCGCCTCAAGGACGATAAGGAGGCGCAGGCGAAAGCCATGCTCGCTCTCTACAAAAAGTACGGCGCAAAACCGTTCTCCTCAATCCTCATGCTCTTTATTCAGATTCCGATTGTCCTCGGTCTCTATTTCGTCTGTTTGCATATCGCCAAAGGTATCGACCCAACGCTTCTCTACGCGTTCATACCAGCCCCAGAACACGTTTCCCCGCTCTTCTTCGGCATCTTCTCTGTTGCGGGCCCAAGTATCATGCTCGCTGTTGTTGCTGGTCTCACCCAGCTTGCTCAGGCGTTCTATGCAATTCCAGTTCCCGTAAAGAGCACGAACCCGAATCCGCCTATGCAGGAGGAATTTGGACGCGCTATGGCACTACAGGCTCGTTACGTTTTCCCCGTTCTAATTGGCCTCTTTGCTTACACGTCAGGCGCTATTGCCCTCTATTTCGCGGCCTCAAACCTCTTCATGCTCGCTCAGGAGTTCTTCGTACGAAAGCTCATGCCAAACGTTCCCCCACCGGAGGTTGGTGACGCACTCCCCGTTCCCTCAAAGGTTGCCTAAAGGTTGTAGAGCCAGAGCGAGCCGTCTTTGCGATTCACAAAGACGAGCGCATCGGCATACGGATCAACGGCAAGCGACGTCGCATCAATGTCGATATCCGCAACGGTCTTTGGATCAAATTCAAGCGACGCCGTTCGAGCTTCAAGGTCAATGAGCCAGATACGATCCGTGAAGCTCACGGCGCCTTGGTACCAAGCATCGGGAAGATCTCCAGTGAGGGAGGTTGGAACGGCACAGTAGATAAGCGTCTCCCCTACCCACGCACACTTCTCGGTGAGTGTATTTGCTGGAAGCGAGGTGGTCTCACGCGTATCGACGGTGAGAAGTGAAAGCTGCGCAGTGCGACCGGAAGCAACATGACTGTAGAGCACCTGCGCGCCTGAAGGGCTTGGGAGAAGTGTTAACCCGCGTGCAGGACCAAGGAGACGATCAAGTGCACCGGAAGGGCTTACGAGAAAACCATAGCCATCGCTATGTGCAGAGGCTTTTGTGTGGACCAAATACCCCTCCCCCGCTTTCTTGATGATGAGCGAGGAGAGGAGTGAGGTGAAAAGGGTGCGTGGGTTAAGACCCTCGACGCTTGCAAGGGTTGCTACGCTTCCGGTTGCATCTGAACGAAGAGTGAGGAGGTCATCAGAAACAACAAGTCCCGAAATACCATCTTCCATGAAGTACACCTCGTCGCCCTCAAGTGGGAGCGAGTAGGTCTCAACCTGCTTCTCTTCTCGGGAGAAGAGGCGGAGGAACACGCGGCTTCCATCAAGGCTCCAGTGAGCCTCATGGACACCCGGGACCGTTTGATTGGTAAGTCGGGTCAGCGTACGAGCACGCATCTTGTAGGAGTAGACGTTGCCACTTGCCCGCTCAACGTAACGCACTTCAATATCGTCAGATCCAGGAAGCGATGCCGTCGAGGTGGACGTTACGACTCCTGCCTGCGAGACGCTCTGTATGAAAATACCCTCAGCGACAGGCCCATCACTTATTTTCACAAAGGTTGGGAGAATCTCAGTGCCAGCGCCTACCTGTGGCTCGCCAACAGGCGGTGCCTCTCCTTGTCCCTGGTATTGCCCTGCAGTACCGAAGGGATTTGTCGGGTCACCAACCTGTACGGTGCCTCCACGTCCGGCAAAGAAGAGGAAATAGATAACAACCCCCACAATGATGAGTCCAAGGAGAATGCCAAGACCGATGATGATGTTACGTCGCATGGTTAGTTTTGTGGGACATACTCCACCTTACGGCACTTAGCGCCCCCGATACCGTCGATATCCCCGGTAATGTCGACGAGGTCACCAATTTCAAGCGTTGCCCCCTGTACTGACATGCGTACGTATCCCTCGACGACGTTCTGATGACCCCGTATGTGCGACTCAAGCGAATCTGCTGTTGCAGCAGCGCTGGTACATGCAGCCATGCTCCGGAAGCCATATTGCGCAATCATGTTGCCGCCCGACGCAGACCCTGCTCCCGGTGTTCGTACGGTAAGTCGCACGTCCTTCTCAACCGTGCTTGGTATTCCTCCTGTTGTCTCTTGCTTACGTATCTTTGCATCTGCCAGTAACGTCATTTCGTAGCGGTCGTTGTTATAGAGCGAAGAGAGCATACATCGCTCAGGAGCAGGACTCGATTGCACGGTTCCGTCGTAGCGTGCACAACAGACGCGACCAACCTCAACGTTGTCTTTACCCATAAACTCAAGTGCAACACCCGCAGCAGGGACACCGATTCCTGAAAGGCCAGCAAACCCAGCAGCACGCAAATCAGCGCGACAATCATTTGGTCCAAGCGAGAGAGCCTCGACTTGTCCATTTGGTGCTATTGCTGGGCCGCCCGCACTCGGTCCGTCCCCCGCTGCTGGACTCTGGAAACCAGTTGCATTGGGGCCGAGATTCCCCGTTTGTAAGTTCGCAGTATTAATATCGAGACTTAAGATGCGCGGATCGATGATACCGAACACAATAGTCGGTGAGAGGACGAGGAGAAGGCCGAAGAACGACATTGCAAGAAGATGACGTGCCTCGCGTTTCTCCGTGACACTATCACCGAGCATGTAGGTAATACCGGCGCGCGTAATCTGTATGACGGCGAGAACCGCTGCTGCACCAATTGAGATACGGTACACACCGTTCAAGAAGGAGGCGAGGTTATCTGATGAACCGATATCTCCGAAAATCGGAATACTCGTCAGGGGAACAAAGGCCGGAATATCGCTACCTGACTCAGCTGCAGGCTCAGTATTCGCTGCGGGAGTTGCTGGATCGGCAGGAGGCGGATCGGTCGGTGGTGGGTCGGTAGTGTCCGCAAAGGCTGCAATAGGCAGGACAAGCATTGAGCCCACAATAAGGAGAAGCGCGCTGCTTGCGAGGAAACGTTTGAAGAAGTTTTTCATAGTTAGAAGCCAAAGATGCCCTGCCGTGCGGCACCAAAGCGGACCGTCAGACTTGAACGTGCCTGAGACTCGCCAGAAAGCGCCGCGACCCCAAGAACAGCACTACCCGCATTTCCGCTCGCACGCACGGTCACATCCTCGCCAGCACCGCTCGGGTTGCCATTTAGTATCCACTCAAAAGAAGGTTGCCCCGAGAAGAAGTATGGAACAGCAACGAAGGTTTCCTCTTCTCCAGTAAGCGTGAACGCACCAGAAAGAGCATTTGCAAACCACGTACCAGAGAGTGGGTCGTTTCTATAGATTCGAACGAAGGGATCAATCGGAGCAACCGTTACACTATCTTGTGCGACCTGTGACTGACTGCGTGTTGCAACAGACACGGAGACGTCCGCATCGCGGTAACGCAACGGGGCGGTTGCGATAAGGACGCTTTTACCAGCACCAGATTGATCCGTCAGGGTCTTGTTACCGATTTTCCACGTATAGATGAGCTCTGAGGAAGGAATGCGTGTCCCAGGAGCGCTCCGGAAGTCAGCAAGAGCAACCAGTCGTACCCGACCCTTCGCCGGGACAAGTGAGGCTCCAGGGTAAAAGGGTCTGGTCGTTGAATCGGGCTCCATGATAAGGGCAACCTCCGCAGGCATGATGGTCTTCTGAGCAGTGTAGGTTTTCCCATCGAACTCAGCGGTTGCACGAACAACCGTTGATGTTCCCGGTCCACCCATCTTCACGGTTGCCGTGCGATCCCCCTCCCCAACAGGAACCCCGTCGACACTTATCGTGACAAGACTTGCAGGAAGATTCACGAGCGAGCTCGCTACGTTTATCGTCACCGTATCGTAGGGGCGCGGGCGTGCAGGACTAAGGTTCAATTCAAGTCCCACGGTCGTGGGCAGCTGTGCCTGTGCCCCCGCTGGGATAAGGAGAAGAACCGCGAGCAAAAGAGCCGTGAGGCGCATAAGAACAGTATACCGAGCACCTACCCTCGAAGATAGAGGCTTCGAGCGTATATACGGGATAAGAGGTTAAGCTGCGCGGTTCTCGTCGTAGCGCTCAAGTTCTCCGGGGAATTCGGACTCGTAATTATCGTTTGCCGGCGGGGGTGCAGTCGTGGGTCGGACACTTCGTGAGTAAGGAGTCGGTGCCCCCTCAGTGGGCTTTTTCTTTGCTTTATCGAAAGAGCGTGCGACCGAAGCCATACGAAGCTTCTTATCTGTCTCTTCTTTTTCTTTTCGCTCCACTTCGTTGCGCCGTCGTTGCACGTCTCCAATCTCCTTCCCCTGGTTATATGCCACACGCTCACTCTTGCGATGCTGTTGCTGCATTCTCTGCATTTCTTGTTTCTGTCGCGCTACTAACTTAAGAGAAGGACGTAGCGCCTTCTTCCCGAGATTGTCTTTGAGCCTCGATCCAACAATAAGGGCAGCCATTGACCCGATAATCCCAGGCGTAAAGGCAGAAATACCTGGCATGAATTCAAGTACCGTAAGACCAAGGGCGATTGTATTACCCTCAAATGGGGTTACTCGAAAATTTACTGCGATGATGAAATATAAAAGCGTGTACGCGGTAACGGTAACAATGAATGAGAGCGCGAACGCAAGCGGAAAACCAAGAAGAGGAAGTGTGATAACCAGAGTTGCAACGAACTGAGCACCCTCAAACAAGAGAGCTGCTCCAAGAATCATTGCTGCCGGGAAGTTTTTGATACGGGCATTCGAGTCATCGAGAAGATCGGTGAGTATCTCCTTCGATTTCTCGCCCGCTAGTGCGGCGAAGCCGTTAGCCATGGATTACGCCTCCTTCTCCATCTCAAGGCGCTGTTTCTCGCGCTTGATGGAAAGAAGCTGAGAAGGGTCAGAGGTAATGATCTGGTCC
>CAYGFQ010000011.1:0-12719 GCA_964349285.1 uncultured Candidatus Saccharibacteria bacterium
GCTAAAGTGGCTGATTATGGTAAATTCGAGTACGAGCGAAGCAAGAAAGAACGGGCTCAACGCGCCAAAGCCAAGGTTTCCGAGACCAAGGAGGTCCAGATCAAGGTAGGCACCGGGGAGAACGACATGCGCTTGAAGGCCAAGAAGGCAGCCGAGTGGCTTGCTGAAGGGCACCGCGTTCGCGCGGAGCTCTTCCTCAAAGGTCGATACAAGGGTATGGACGAAGCGTTCCTCAAGCAGCGGCTCGACAAGTTCCTGCTCCTCATTCCGTTCGCGTATAGGGTCGCTGAGCCTATCGCGAAGTCCCCCAAGGGATTCGCGTGCATCGTCGAACGGGACCCGGGAGCAGCGAAGAAACCAAAACAAAATGAAAACGAATAAGTCATACACGAAGCGCATCAGGGTCACCAAGACCGGGAAGTTGATGACGCGCAAGACCGGCCAGAACCACTTCAACGCCAAGGAGCGCAGCTCTGCAAAGGGGGCGAAGAAGCGTACGGTCGCTATCCTACTCACGAACCGCGCTAAGCGCCGGTTCCTTCCGAACAGCTAATAATCTTTTAAGTACTACCGTATGCCGAGAGTAAAAGGAGGAGTGATGTCCCTGAAGCGCCGCAAGAACGTCCTCAAGCGCGCTAAGGGCTATCGCCATGGTCGCTCGAAGAAAGAGCGCGCAGCGAAGGAGTCCCTCGTGCATGCTGGCAAACAGGCATTTGCACACCGCCGCGACAAGAAGAACGAATTCCGTCAGCTCTGGATTGTTCGCCTGAACGCTTCCCTTCGCGAGAACGGCCAGAAGTCCTACAGCACGTTCATCGCTCGTTTGAAGAAGCAGGGTGTTGCTCTCGACCGCAAAGTCCTCGCGACTATCGCAACGGAGAATCCCGAAGCATTCAAACGCCTCCTCGCTAAGATTGGTTAAGAAAAGGCCCCCTCTGGGGCCTTTTCTCATTAGTTGATGGGCGGTCGTTCTGCTTTCTCTTGCTCCTTTCGAGTAAGAAGGATTTGCGCATCCTCACTCGGAACATAGCGCCCTTCCTCTATCTCACTTCGTACCATTTGCTCTCCTGCATCTTTCCCATAGATGAGCAATACGAGCGCTTCGTCATGCTTAAGTGCGTTCTCGGAAGTTGCCTCCTCTCGATTCCAGAGGCGACTAATAATCGAGTCGACCTCTTGATCGGGCGTTGGAGCTCTTCCTTTCTCAACAGCTTCACCGGGCTGGAAATGCTGTACGTCTCGTTCCTGCTCTTCGTAGTGTGCCATGTGGCTTATCGTACCACCCCCTCTTTTGTGATGGTAAACGTCTCCCCGCCAAGAGGGACAATGGCTTTCACCCCGAGGAAATCATGAATGCGTTGCGCAAGGAATCGCGCTGAGGAGGGCTCACCAATAGCGACGAGGAAGGTCTTAGTGTTCGGGAGGCACGACTTCGCAAAGGCGAGGAGACCATCTCGATCGGCATGGGCAGACCAGCCAGAGAGAGACTCCACCTTGGCACGCACTTTCACGTCGCGCTTATTGATGCGCACCTTCTTCACGCCGTCTTGGAGGAGACGTCCCGGAGAGCCAGGTGCTTGATACCCCACAATCATGAGAGTTGAGTTGGGGTCCGGGAGATACATCTGCTCGTGACGGCCAATGCGCCCGCCATGACTCATGCCCGCTCCCGCGATAATAATCTTCGGGTTCGGAGTCTCATGAATTGCATTTGATTCATCCCGTGAACGCGTGAGCTTCAGGAAGGGGAAATTGAAGATGTCTCCCTCGCGAACAATCTCCGCTTTTGCTGCTTCGTTAAAGTACTCTTTCCCCCACTTGCGGTAGATGTCGGTTACGGAAATAGCGAGCGGTGAGTCGAGGAACACGGGTACCTGCGGGAGTGCCCCTGACTCAAAAAGATTCGAGAGCTCATAGAGCATGAGCTGGGTACGCTCCATTGAAAACGCTGGGATGAGGAGTGCTCCACCTCGCTCTATCGCACGCTTCACGGTATCTCGAAGTATCGAAACACGATCTTCTTTCTCCGGATTCTGTCGGTTTCCGTAGACGCTTTCCATGAGAATGACGTCTGCATCGTCTATGGGCTCAGCGTCACGAAGCAGAGGCGAGGGCGAATTTCCTATATCGCTCGTTATAGCAAAGGAGGCGCCCGAAGCATCTTTCACTCGAATGCTTGCTGAGCCTAGAATGTGGCCCGTATTCCGGAAATAGACGGAGAGTCCGGGAGCAAGTTCCCGTTCCTGTCGATAGGGCATCACCTCTATCTTCGCGAGGAATGCTTCGACATCATTAAGCTCATATAGTGGGTCGAGACCGTGGGCAACAGCGGACTCCTTCAGAATATCGACACTGTCGCGCAGAATGGCCTCGGCAAGGTCCCGTGTCGGGGCGGTCATAAAGACCTTACCCGTAAAACCCTCTTTTACGAGCCTTGGGGCGCGCCCGACGTGGTCGAGGTGAGCATGCGTGATGATGAGCGCGTCAATCGCTGTAACATCAAACGGAAACGGGTCATATGCGCACGTATCGCATACATCCTTCCCCTGCTCTATACCGCAATCAACGAGGAGCTTTCCAGAGTCGCCCTCAATGAGAAAGAGTGAGCCGGTAACCGTCTCTGCCCCACCATGACAGGTAAGTTTTAACGCCATAGCGAGAAGCGTGCCGCAATGTACATAGTGAGTGCACCGAGTGAACCGATGATAAGGTCAAGAACGGTGTCGAGTGCGTAGTTCTCCTCGCGTGGTATCCCGAACACATATTCAAATACCTCCCAGCCAATAATAACGAGAGCAAAAAGGAGCATGAACGCTCGAGGCTTATGTCGCTCAAGAAACGCTATAAGAAGCGCAGAGACAGCAAGACCGCCTAGGTAGTGCATCGGGAGGTCAAACCAGGGATAGCGCCAATACCAAAAGTCCGCGAGTGCGGCGTTTTGTAAGAAGGCAGTTGCAAGCGAAAGGACGAGTGCAACAAGGAGCCAGGAGGAACGCATATAGGCAGGATTTTAACACGGGTATATACTGCGCCCATGGCACACACAGAACCCGGCATGCCGACGAACGGACCGACTCCTTCGGGGCAAGGAGCAGAGCAGACAGAAATTGCACGCCTACGAGCGATGATTGAAGAGGGTCTCGCTCACGGCACTGACTTTAGTAACACGAGTCGAACCCCTGAGGAGATAACCAAAGATATCGACGAAGCGACTGCGGCCCAGCGCGCCCTACTCGAAGATGCACAGGGAGCTGCAGCAAAACAGCAGAAGGACCTCGCCGAAGCACAGGGAGCGGCTACCGATATAGCGAGGGGCGTTGCAGCGCCTTTCGAGGACTTGTCGCTCGGAGAGCTAAACGACCGCGAGGAGCGCGAAGCAGCCTAAACAAAACACCCGCCACAACGGCGGGTTTTTTGTTGGAACCACTCCAGTGCGGCAACTCTTTGGTGCCACGTGGGTATCCTCATCGCGCAATTCGGAGCATGAAATGTTCAACCCTTACGCGTATAGTCGGATTCCCGAAGGATTAGCAAGTTGCGTTTTAAGGAATGGCTCCACAAATAAGTATACTCCTCGCAAATGAAGCCTTTGTGTGGACAAACGAAACGACCCTGCAGATGCAGGGCCGTTTACGTTTTCCTTATTCGCCGTGGCGCTTGTACTCGTGTATCGGTGCGTTACCGAACCAGTACTGAATCTCGTGCTCAGCCTCTTCAGGCGTTTCAGACGCGTGAATGAGGTTTGCAACAGCGCGCTTCTCAGCGTTTGCAAGTGCCGGGGAATCGTTCGAGAAGTCTCCGCGGATAGTACCCATATCTGCCTGGTACGGCATCGTAGGGCCACAAATCTTGCGGACCATGTCGACTGCGTGAATACCCTGGACCACCATCTTTACGAGCGGAGCTGAGGTCATGTAGTCGATGACCCACTTGCGAACCTCAGGACCAATCTTCTCTGCCTCGGTCGTACCGAAGTCCTCCATGGCGTCGTAGCCATACTTCTCGTAGGTCTGCAGGGTCTTCGTACCAAGGCGCGTAATCCACTCCTCATTCTTTGGGTAGTGGTTGTCGATCTGATCGTTCGTCGGCATGAACATGTCGAGAGCGACAATCTTCAAATCGCGCTGTTCGAAGCGCTTGATAATCTCGCCGACGAGGCCTTTCTTCACACCGTCGGGCTTTACCATCACGAACGTCTTTTCTTCTTTCGGGTTCCTTGCCATGTTGTGTATTTAATAAAAAATCGCCGGTGGCGTTTCTATGAGAGGAGTATACACGAGAGGACTCCTCTACGCTACTTACGGGCAAGTGCTTGGGAAACCTCTGGTAACTCGACCTGAGGAAGCGCCTGCATCTCGGCAGGAGTGTTAATACCAATCCCCTTCCCGGATGCGAGCGAGTAGATGGTCACATGTGTCGGTTGCCGCAGAATCGGCACTCCGAACAATGCTTCCCATGCTTCATATAAACCGTCGAGGCCGTCGACTTCGCAACAGATAACAACAGAACGGCGATCGTTTTTACTTACGAAGCGAATATCATCAAGAAACCGTTTGAACGTAATAGGATGTGCCGCGACGTACTCTTCAAAAGCTTCGATAAGAGCGTGTTCTGATGCTCCTGGCACCCGCGACATGATGGAGTGAATATTTCCTAGCGTGACATGAAACTCCGGTCGTTTCGCAAGCTCAACACCGGAAACGTGTATTCGTTCGGGGAGAAGTCCGAACATTGAAGAATCAAGTGCGAGCCACACATAACCTTCCCCGCCATCACTCGTAACGTAGGCGTACGGTGCAGGCAGGGTATGCATACTTATTGCTCGCTCGGGCGACGAGTCACAACGAGTGTCGTATTCTTCTCAACAAGAATCGTGTGCTCAAAGTGAGCACTTCGAGACCCGTCCTTGGTGCGATACGTGTAACCATCACTTGCAAGCACCACCGAGCCCTTCCCTGCGTTTGCGATAGGCTCAAGGGCAAGTACCATTCCCTCCTCAATTTCGGGTCCCGTACCCGGGCGCCCTACGTTCGCAATCCATGGCTCCTCATGAACGCTCCCACCAACACCATGTCCGCCAAGCACCTTCACAACCGAGAAACCGGTACCTTTATATACACTTTCGATTGCATGAGAAATATCACCAACGCGGTTACCCGGACGTGCTGCCTTGATACCAGCCTCAAGTGCTTCCTTCGTTACCTGCATGAGCTTCTTTGAAGTTGCATCTATTTCTCCAACTGCGACGCTTATCGCCGAATCTGAAACGTAGCCTTTATGAATGAGCCCGAGGTCGAGTGCAACAATGTCACCCTTCTTCAGAATACGAGGTGCTTCGTTTGGAATGCCGTGAACGACCTCATCATTTACAGAAACACAGAGCGTCGCTGGGTACGGACGTGCCGCACGCTCCGGCGTGTAGTCGAGGAAAGCTGGCTCATCGCCACCTTCACGAATGAGTTTCTCAGCGAGTCGATCAAGCTCCTCGGTCGAGACACCAGGCGCTACGAGCTTCCCCACTTCCTCAAGAACAACCCCGAGACGCCTTCCGGACTCTATAACTCCTTCCCGATCTTCCTTCGTTCGTACAATCATGCAAACTTCAACTTCTTCAAGATGTCCTGGTGAATGGTCTCAATATCCGGTTCACCATCGACTTCAACGAGTACACCCTGGCTCTGGAAGAATTCGAGCGCTGGCTCCGTGTTCGCACGATACTCGGCAAAGCGAGCACGAATGGTCTCCTCAGCGCTATCTGGGCGTGCATCACTCTTCGCGCGTTCAAGTTGGCGACGCATGGTCTCGTCTTCAGAAACAGCAAGATGCAGCACCACAACACGGCGCCCAATCCAGGTGAGCATCTTATACATGAGCTCGGCCTGCGGACGAGAACGTCCGAAGCCCTCAAGAATGATTCCCTCTTCAGGAGGAAGGTTCAAAACACCGTTTGCAAAGAGATAATCAGCAAACCAGTCGGGAAGAAGCTGGCCCTTGTCGTAGGCTTCACGCACACGGTCAGACAATGGTCCGGTGTTGTTACGCATCTCCCTAAACTGATTACCTGAGGAGAAGATCTGCCAATTAAGTTTCTTAGCGAGCATCTCGGCCTGGGTTCCTTTTCCTGAGCCGGGGCGGCCGATGAAGAGTATGGTATTTGCTTCTTCCATATATGTCGTTATGATGCGCATACTATCAGCAAATACGCTGCGGCGCATCTCTCATGAAGTCAGAAATCATCACCATCGCAGGAACACTTGGGAGCGGGAAATCAAGCGCCGCTAAGCGTGTCGCAGCTGAGCTTGGTTATCTACATTTCTCGTCAGGCGACCTATTTCGAGCAATGGCGGCAGAACGCGGTCTATCAGTTGAAGAAATCAATGTTCGTGCTGAACTCGAGCAAGAAATCGATCATGCGGTTGATGAGCGTCTTCGCGAGCTTGCTAAAGAGAACAAACTTGTTGTTGATTCGCGAATGGCGTTCCACTGGATGCCCAACTCATTCCGAGTCTTTCTTAACCTTGACCCGCACATCGCAGCCGAACGAATTTTTAAACACATCCAGGAAGAAGGACGTGCAAGCCAGACTGGAGAAAGTGTTGAGGCCATTTACGAGAGTACTCTCGCACGACGCACCAGTGAGCTTAAACGCTACAAAAACCTCTACGGCGTTGATCTATCTGATCTCTCCCAGTACGACCTTGTTGTTGATACTGAAAAGAACAATCTCGACGTGGTAGTCGAGATTGTTCTCAAGAAATATAGAACCTGGCTTGGGAATTAATACTCGCGAAGCGATGCTTGCGCGTCAATCTTGCGGATGAGATCAAGAAGCACCGTGACGGCGATGAGCATTGCCGTACCACCGACGAGAATCGCCGTGATGCCCGTCAATCCCTGGATGATGAATGGGACGACGGCAATGAGACCCAAGAAGAGTGCACCTGGGAGCGTGATGCGATTCACGACGTTACCAATGTAGGTCTCCGTCTCGCGACCAGGACGAACACCAGGAACGAAGGCGCCGGTCTTCTGGAGATTGTCCGAGACCTTCTTTGGCTCGAAGGTGATCGAGGTGTAGAAGTACGTGAACATAACAACCAAGATGAAGTATGCCGCGCCATAGCCCCAGGGATTTGCAGCAAACGCAGCGTATGCGGCGAGAGCTCCTGCCATGTACGGAACACCGACAGCAGCGAGAGCACCAAAGGCCATCTGCGGAAGAAGGAGAAGGGAGAGTGCGAAAATAATGGGAATCACACCAGCCTGAAGAAGGCGGATAGGAAGATAGGTTGCAGCACCTGACTGCATCGCAGCACCACGTACCTGACGAGCGTAAGCGATAGGAACCGAGCGCTCTGCTTCAGAGACAAGAATAACCGCGAAGATGGCAACCAGGGCGAGAATCACAAAGCCAACGTAGGCAGGAATATTTGCTGCAGTTGCCGTGAAGAGCACCTGAGAGATGCCAGCAGGAATACCCGCAACGATACCAGCGAAGATAATCAAGGAAACGCCGTTACCAATACCAAACTCGGTGATAAGTTCACCAATCCACATGAGGAGCATTGAACCGGCAGCAACGAGGAATACGTTCACGGCAAACGCGAAGGGCGAGAGGGTCTCAATAATGTTCTGAGACTCAAGAAGGGAGAGGAATGCAACACCCTGGAGAATAGCGAGCGGAATAGTAAGCGTGCGGCTCCAGGCGGTGAACTTGGTGCGGCCTGCCTCCCCTTCTTCGCTATACATACGCTTCACCTGCGGGAAGATAACGGTCGCAAGCTGCATGATAATGGAGGCCGTGATGTAGGGGCCCACACCGAGCATCACCAAGGAAAGGGTTGCGAAACCACCGCCCGAGAAAATCGAGAGGAGACCGAAGAACTGATTGTTCGAGAAGAACTGTGCGAGGCGTGCCTCATCGACACCCGGAATCGGGATAGCGGCAAGGAAGCGGAACGCAAAGAATGCTGCCAGTATGAAGAAGATACGGAAGCGGAGTACCGGATCGCCGAAGATGACTTTGAGTTTGTGGATGGCTGCGTTCATGGCATTAGGCCACGGAGCCGCCTGCTTTTTCAATGGCGGCCTTCGCGGCAGCGGAGACGGTGCAGCCAGAAATGGCGAGCGCCTTCGTAATCTCACCCGTGCCAAGAATCTTCACTGATGGAAGACGGCCCGAGCGCTTGTTGACGATGCCCTTCTTGACGAGGACAACCGGAGTAACTGTATCGCCTGCAGAAAATGCAGATTCGAGCGTTGCGAGGTTTACCGGGGTGATGGTCTTGCGACCTGAGTGCACACCACGAGCACGGTTCTTACCGTGACCGCGAAGCTTCGGAATCTTCTTGATAAGATCGCGAATCTCGGGGCGAATCTTGTGACCCGAGCGGGCCTTCTGACCCTTGGTGCCGCGACCTGAGGTCTTACCACGCTTACCACCACGACCGACGCGAGGCGACTTCTTTGAGGGGTGAACTGCTTTGAGTGTGTTTGCCTGCATACGAAAATATTATGCGCGAATCTGCTTCAGCGCTTCGACGGTTGCGCGTGCAATCGTGAGCTTGTTCTTAGTCCTCGTGAGAATCTTTGAGACGACGTCTCCAATACCAGCAAGCTCAAGCACGGTGCGCATTGCAGAACCAGCAACAAGACCGCGACCCGGAGACGGAATCAAGGTGAGAGTCGATGAGGCGTACTTCGCAGACACTTCGTGTGCAATCGAACCGTTCTTGGTGAGCGGAACGGTGATGAGGTGTTTGCGAGCATCACGCGTTGCTTTCTCAATGGCAAGTGCCGTATCTGCACCCTTGCCAAGACCAACACCAACGCGTCCCTTACGGTCTCCAATGACAATCGTCACGGAGAAGGAGAAACGACGACCTCCGGCCATAACACGAGCCACACGGCGCACGTCGATAGTGACCGAGTCGAACTCGCTACGCTCACGAGGAGCGCGCTCACGAGAGCGGCCGCGGCCACCATCACGGCGACCACCACCACGAGCACCTCCGCGCTGCGGACGGTCTGTACGAGCTTCAGGAGCTGCCGGAGCTGCCTCAACTGGCGTCTCAACAGGAGCCTCCGTCTCCTTAACTTCCGTATCCATGGTCATCGTGTCAGACATAGACTATTAAAATTTCAGTCCTCCCTCGCGGGCAGCGTCGGCAAGCGACTTAATCTGTGCTGCATAAGGATAGCCACCACGATCAAAGACAACGGCATCAATCTTGAGGGCCTTTGCGCGCTCGGCAATTGCCTTACCAACAGCTGCGGCCTGCTTGCTGAGAGCTCCAGGAAACTCGCGACCATGGGCCTGTGCAATCGTCTTCCCTGCGTCATCGTTAATGAGCTGCACCGAAATGAAGCGGTTAGAGCGGAAGACCGCAAGGCGCGGGCGCGTTGCGGTACCAGAAACCTTTGCGCGAACACGCTTGTGGCGACGAATGCGGGACGTGACTTTAAGTGCGGTAGACATACGTTATACGGCTTTCTTACCCTGCTTGCGGAGGATAGTCTCGTCAGAGTACTTAATACCCTTTCCAAGGTACGGCTCTGGAGGCTTCACGCCACGAACCTCAGCAGCAAACTGACCAACGCGCTGCTTATCAGCACCTTCAATGGTGATGATGTTCTTCGTGACCGTTGCGGTGAGACCTTCAGGCACCGTAAGAGTGACCGGGTGTGAGAATCCAACCGCAAAGACGAGGTCCTTACCCTTAAGCTCAACCTTGTAGCCGACACCGTTCAGCTCAAGCGTCTTCTTGAACGGAGTCTCAACACCAGAAATCATTGCACGTACGTGTGCAGCAAAGGTGCCCGTGAGTGAGCGGGAGAGCTTCGAAGTATTACGGGGCTTCACCATGACACCTTCTGGCTCGACCGTAATCTCGATTGAGGAATGGACTGGGCGAGAAAGCGTCTCCTTCGCCCCCTTAACGGTAAGCGTGCCATCAGCGACGGTGACATTCACCTTCGAGGGTACTGCTATCGGCTTTTTGGCGAGGCGTGACATAACGTATTACCAGATCTCAAAAAGAGTCTCGCCACCAGCACGGACCTTGCGAGCCTCGCTATCCGAGAGGATACCCTTCGGGGTCGAGAGGATGCGAGCACCGGCACCGTTCTTGACCGTGTGTGCTTCGCGAGATGGGGTGTAGAGGCGGCGACCAGGCTTGCTGACGCGCTTCACATCCTTAATCTTGTGGTTACCGCGCTCATCGTAAGCGAGAGTAACAACAAGCTCGCGCTTCTCCTCATTCTTTGAGACATCAGCAACAAAGCCAAGCTCCTTGAGCTTCTTTGCAATAGCCTCGAGATGCTTGGAGTACGGAGCCTTAGTCTCCGTCTGGCCGATAGCCCCTGCATTCTTGAGGCGGATTATGAAATCGCCGACACGGTCGCTAATCATACGAAAATTACCACGAGGCTTTCTTAACGCCGGGGACCTTACCGTCCCGAGCAAGCTCACGGAACTGGATGCGGGAGAGACCAAAAGCACGAAGGTAGCCACGACCACGACCAGAGATGGAGCAGCGGTTCTTTATACGGACCGGAGAAGCGTCCCGAGGGAGCTTCTGGAGGCCCTCATAGTCACCGGCAGCCTTAAGAGCCGCACGCTTCGCAGCATACTTAGCCACGAGCTTTATGCGCTTCTGGTTCCGGGCGATCTGTGAGGTTTTAGCCATAATAAAAAAGCCGCTTTTCGCGTGAAAATATACTACCTCCCCAGGCGGGGGGTGTCAAACATAGGGCTCACCGCCTATGTTTCCCCTTTAAGTAATACTCCCACAAAGGATCCTCCACGGTCTAAAAGCATGTGGCGCGAGAAGTTCTCCTCTACGGCAGCCGAAAGACTCTCAAGTGAGGGTCGGAGGGATTCAAAAACCAGAAGTCTGTCCCCGGCTCGTACACCCTTCTCGGTAAGCTTCGGGGGGCTACCTTGAGCGTGTACCATACCCGAACCTCATCAGTGACATCACTTCGTTCAATATCTTTCTCTGGGTCAAGGCCGAGCAATCGTATCTTGTCTCCCGCCATAAGGTCTGCAACTCCTCGGTAGATCTCTTGGATGGTATCCATATCTGTACGCTCTCGAATTTGCGCTTCGATGAATACAACACCCCCTTCTCCAGCAATCTCTTTTACAAGTGGAAGTATTTTCTCTGGGTGATAGTTGCTATACGTTAGCCCTAATGAAACAAAACGAGGCATTCGGCTGCTGCCGAGTACCTGCGGTAACGCTTCAAATGGAGACCGAATTGGTTGTACTGCAATTCCTTGTGCACCTGCGTGCTCCGCGGAAAGCTTGAGATACCGCTCACTAATATCAACGGGACGATAGACACATCGTTTTCCTGCTCGCTCAAGTGCATCAAATATGAACTGTTCTTTGTGCTCAGTCCCAGGACCAAGATCAATGTATTCAAATTCATTTGGAAGGGCTGCTACGATATCTTCTGCAATATCCCTTAGGTAGGCTCGCTCCGGTGCAGTTACGAGGGTATGGTATGGAGTATCTGTTTCCTGGACAGTGTCATAATTCTCGTCGGATCCTGGTAGATATAGCAGCAGGGAGTCGGAATAATCCCACTCTGTATCTCTAATCTTTTGAAGGCTCCTGAACGCCCGGTCCTGAAACCACCGTGTGTCGAATCGTTCCTGAGTCTGATTTTGACGTTCCATACGGTAGCAAGTATAGCTCTTAGTATTTAAATATGGGACGAGCCTGGCCACCTTTCGGTGTCCAGGCTCGATCCTCCTTAGCTCAGAATTGCCAGCCGAGCTCGAACGACCACGCATCCCGGAGTGGGACATGCTTAATCGCCGGCCGAATGACGCCGCTGTCCTGATTGAACGAGTATCCGACTTCGAAGTAACTCCCTTCTTCGCCGGACTCGAGCCACGAATAGCCGATTTCCCCGTCGAGCGGGCCGAAACTTGGTGTGACGAACACCGCCGTCGTTGCGCCTTCGTACGCGTCCCAATACCGCTGATGGCTGGCGCCGACCGGGAGTCCGAAGACGTCCGTCGTGCATTCCAGCTTCACGGTCCAGATCGCGTCCCAGTCGAGGCGGGGGTAAAAGTACCCCCCCGCCGTCGCCGAAAGGCATCCAACGATTGGCGAGCTGAACGTCACGTCGATTTCGGTTGCCGCGTCGTCACCGATCTGAAACCAGAGGTTGCTCGAAACCTCCCCTGGCCAGTCATCATTGTTGACGCCGAAGTTGGCGACGGGTTGCTCGGACATATTCGTGAGATCTCGCGTAATCAGGTAGCTGCTGCCAAGCGCGATCGAGCGGTTATACACCGGCTCGACATCTGCCTCCTGGGCTTGCGCCCTGGAAACATACGCCATGCTTGCAATGAGTGTGCTGAGGAGAACTTTCTGGAAAGTGCGCATTGCTGCGGCCCCTTCAAGATCACGGCTCCAGTCCCTTACTGGTTTACCGGTCTGAGTGAAATTATAGTATCAAAATATCGGAGTGTCAATTGTAGCTTTATTGGCCCCTTTTCTATGAAAGCATGGGGGCGAGCGCCTTCTGGCACTCGCCCTCACTTCCTTACCATTCGAACACGTACTGCACGACGACCGCTTCCTCGCCCTTGTATCCTTGCGGAGGACGACTGGCGATATCTGGCCATTCGGTTTCGAGATACCACAGGCGCAGCCGGGATTGTTCGTCGAGTGGGAGCTCGGCGACCGAGAGGAAGAGTTC
>CAYGFQ010000011.1:12729-15876 GCA_964349285.1 uncultured Candidatus Saccharibacteria bacterium
TTCACCTTCCCCTGCCCAGAAGCGTCCCCACGCGGACGAGTCTCGTTCTGCTGACTCGAGCTCGTAGGGAAGCGGCAGCTGTTCGGTTTGGTACGGTGCGTCTTCAGCGGAAGCCTCACTTGCGCAAAGCGCCGCCAGTGCAACAAGAGCTGTTCTCATGCACACCCTCCTCCTGAAGGGTATATTTACCCTAGACCCATCTCCCCATAAGTCAAAGCCCCGCGGTGCGCGGGGCTTTGCTGTAAACGAAACCTTATTTCTTGAATGGAACGCCGAGGTGGCGGAAGAACGCAAGCGCCTCTGCCTTCGTCTTCGCAGTCGTGACGACCGTAATCGCAAGACCGAACACATCCTTAAGATCCTCATCAGAGGTCTCTGGGAAAATAGTGTTCTCCTTGATGCCGATGGTCATATTGCCCATCTCATCAACCGTCGATTCATTCACACCACGGAAGTCACGCGTACGCGGAAGCGCGATGTGGATGAGCTTGTCGAGGAAGTCGAACATGCGAGCACCGCGCAGAGTGACCTGGAAGCCGACAATGTCGCCTTCGCGCATCTTGAACTGTGCAATCGAGACTTTCGCAGGGCGAGCGGATGCCTTCTGGCCGGTGATCTGCGCGAGCTTCTCAGCGACGAGCTCGTTACGCTTCTTATCCTTCGCCTTTCCGGTTCCTGAGGAGACAACGACCTTCAAGATACGCGGAGCGCGCATACGATTCTTATACCCCTGCTCTGCCGAGAGGGCTTCGAAGGCAGTCTGCTGTTTCTGTTTAGTGAGCATCATACGTAATTACTTAGCCTTCTTACCAAGAACGCGAACGTTCGAAGCGTGAATAGGAGCTGGGCGCTCGACGATGCGACCAGACTGTCCGCGCATGCTCTTCTTGATTGAGCGCTTCACGATAGCAACGCCGTCAACGACGACACGATTCTCGCGGGGCATGACACGAACAACCTCTCCCTTCTTGCCCTTGTCCTTACCGGAGAGTACCTCGACGGTGTCTCCCTTCTTGACCTTCATCTTAAGAGCGACTGCGACGCGCATATCCTTGCGCGCATTGCGCTTACGGCGGCCCGCTGCGTACGACTTCTGCTTGGTGTTGGTGTACTTTTTCATACTTAAACGATTTCAGGTGCAAGCGATGCGATGTTCTGCCAGCCACGCTCGGTAAGCTCACGAGCAACCGGACCAAAGACGCGGTTCCCTTTCGGGCCCATCTCCTTACCCTGCTTCTCAATGAGCACAACGGCGTTGTCATCAAACGAGATGTAGGAACCGTTTGCACGGCGAGCCTTGTTCTTCGTGCGGACGATAACGGCCTTCACGACGTCCTTCTTCTTTACCGGCTTACGAGGCTCTGCGGTCTGAATAGAAACGACAACCACGTCGCCAAGACCTGCGTAGCGACGCTTAGAACCACCGAGCACCTTGAACACGCGAGCGATTTTGGCGCCTGAGTTATCTGCAACAGTGACGATTGAGCGGTCGTGAATCATACGTTATGCGGCAATCATGAAGCGCTTACGCTTAGAGATCGGGCGGCAACCGACGATGGTGACCTTCTGGCCAACCTCAACCGTGTTACCTGGGTCATGTACGAGGAACTTCTTCGTGCGTACCTGGTACTTCTTGTACTTCGGGTGCTTCACGTAACGAGAGACCTCGACGGTTGCCGTGTCCTTCATCGCGGTCTTCACCACGACTCCCTCGAACTTCTGCGGTTTGATAGTAGTTTCCATAAATGTGTTATGCGCTCTTTGCCGAGAGTTCGGTCATAAGTCGTGCTATATCCTTGCGGACCTTCGACGGAGCATTGCTGTCCTTGGGGCGTGCACCTGCCGCCTCAAAGCGAAGCTTGCGAAGCTCTTCGCGCTTCTCGCCGAGGAGCTTTACAAGCTCATCCTTCGACTTATCCTTGAATGAAGTTTTCTTAGCCATATATTAGCGGGTGACGACGGTGGTCTTCACCGGAAGCTTGGCGCCTGCGCGACGCATTGCATCACGTGCAGCGGCATCCTCAACGCCATCGAGCTCGAAGAGGACACGACCGGGGCGCACCTCAAACACAAAGTGCTTCGGGTCGCCCTTTCCCTTACCCATCTTAAGACCGTCGGCCTTCTGCGTAACTGGACGATCAGGGAAGATGCGAATCCAGAGCTTTCCGCCCTTACCTGTGACACGGGTAAGCACCTTACGAGCTGCTTCAATTTGATTTGAGGTTACACGCGAAGCGGTAACTGCCTTCATGCCATGGGAACCAAACGCAACGGTAATACCGCGCGTATCTGGACGCATGAGGCGCTCCGGAGACTTACGTCCCGTCTGCCACTTCCTGTGCTTTACCTTCTTGGGAAACAACATACGAGATTAATTAGTGCGTGCGGGTGCAGCGCCACGGCCTGGTGACTGTTCACCAAAGGTGTCACCCAAGTAGATCCAGACCTTGATGCCGATCTGACCGTACGGGAGGTGTGCTTCGCGGTGTGCGTAATCAATGTTTGCACGGAACGTCTGAAGCGGGATGCGGCCACGCTTAATCTGCTCAACGCGAGACATATCAGCACCACCAAGGCGACCGGAAATAACGACGCGAACACCGATCACTTCGCGGACGGCCATAACCTTCTCGACGGTCGACTTCAACACGCGGCGGAATGGGAGACGCTTTTCAAGACCTTCAGCGACCATCATTGCAACGACTGCAGCGTTCGTCTCCGGCTGGCGGATTTCCATGATATCGAACTTGACCTGACGGTTGTGGTTTGGAGCAGCTTTGCGAACAACGTCCGAAAGTTCCTTGCGGAGCTTCGTTGCGTTTTCACCGGAGCGACCAATCACGAGACCTGGGCGGGCGGTGTGGAGAATAACGCGAAGCTCGTTTGCCGAGCGCTCGAGCTCAATCTCAGAGACGTGCATGGCACGGAGCTTCTTATTCAAAAACTTACGGACAGCCTCATCAACAACGATGTTCTCGCGGTAATCCTTCTTATTACCAGCAAACCAGCGGCTCCTCCAGTCACGGATGATGCCAAGGCGATGGGCGTAAGGATGTACGGTGTGTGTCATATAAATTATTTGCCGAGTGCGACCACAACCTTGCTGCGGCGCTTACGGATCGGCGCGGCACGGCCCATGGCGCGCGG
>CAYGFQ010000012.1:0-15371 GCA_964349285.1 uncultured Candidatus Saccharibacteria bacterium
TATTTACGCTTTGAATAGGCAATCACTTCCGCGCGGCGGTTGTCGGCGAAGTCCATGTCGATGTCCGGTGCTTTGGGGCGTTCAGGATTCAAGAAGCGTTCGAAGGGAAGTTTGTAGAACATGGGATCGACGTTGGTGATGCCGACCAAGTACGAAACGAGAGAGCCTCCTGCAGAGCCACGAGTGGTCGTCAGAATGCCTTCCTGCTTTGCGAACGTGAGGAGGTCAGAGACAGCGAGGAAGTACGGTGCAAAACCTTTGTCGCCGATAATCTTGAGTTCATACTCAATACGCTTCTCAACCTCCTCTGTTTTCTCCATGTTTCTTGCAGAGAGTCCGGTATAGGCTCGTTCTCGAAGCATCTGATCGTGTGTTTTTCCGGGGTCGGTAGGGAAGTCAGGGAAGACCCACTTTCCGAGGGTCATCTCGACGTTGCAGCGGTCGGCTATTCTCCCACTCTCCTCGACCGCATCCTTATGCTCCAAGAACCAGCCACGCATTTGTTCTTCGGTTGCGAAGGAGAAATCCTCTTCAGGGTTGTAGCCCTGGACCTGGTGGGCATTCTGGATGCGACGAAGTACCTCACGTGCCTCACGATCTTCTGGAACGAGGTAGTAGACGTCGTGCTGCGCGACGAGCTTTGCGCCAAGGTCTTCAGACAGTTTTGTAATCTCTTTCATAACTTTCTCGTGGCCGTCGACTTTGGGGTGGTGCGAGATTTCGAGATACACATCCTCCTTTCCGAAGATGCTCTGATACTCGGCTAGGGCCGCTGCCGCCCCTTGCTTGTCTCCTGCGCGAATGAGAATCGGGACGTCTCCGGCAAAGGACGGGATGATAGCGATGAGTCCGTCTGCATGTTCGCGAAGAATCTCTCGGTCCATTCTCGGCCGCTCAACAAATCCTTCCGTGAAAGAGGCGGTGACGAGTTTCAAAAGGTTCTTGTAGCCAGCCATGTTCTCTGCAAGAAGAACAAGACGAGTGCGATGGGAGTCTTCCTGTCGTTCTTTGTCGAAACGAGAGCGGGGAGCGATGTAGGCGTCGACGCCGATGATGGGCTTGATACCTGCCTTCGTGGCAGCTTTATAAAACTCAATGGCTCCATGCAAGTTTCCGGAGTCGGTCAGGGCAAGTGCGTCCATGCCATGCGCCTTTGCCGCCGCCACAAGCTCATCGACCTTCGGGAGTGCCTGAAGGAAGCTGTAGTGGCTATGCGTATGGAGGTGGATATACCGTCCGCTCATGGGCTTAGTATACTTTCACTATGACATTCGTGCTCGGCGTGGATGAAGCAGGACGAGGGCCTCTCGCGGGCCCGGTTGCTGTTGGTGCTGTTAAAGCACCCCACGACTTTGATTTCCTCGGTACCTTCCCGGGCCTTAATGACTCCAAGAAGCTTTCTGAGAAGAAGCGGGAAGAGCTCTTTGAGCTACTCCTCGTTACCAAAGAAATATCTTTCTGTGTGAAGGCAGTGAACGCCGAGACGATTGACCGGGTTGGAATAGCAAAAGCGGTGCAAAGCGCAGTTTTTGCTGGTGTGCGTGAACTTGCACGTGAGCCTGCCTCAGTGCGGGTGTTTCTTGATGGACTTCTTAGCGCTCCCGAGGAGTATGAGCAGGAGACGGTTGTTCGCGGCGACTCTCTCATCCCAGCCATTATGCTCGCCTCCGTTGCGGCGAAGGTGACGCGGGACCGGCTTATGGTGCGACTCTCTGAAGAGTTTCCCGCCTACGGCTTTGATCGCCATAAGGGGTACGGGACGAAGGCGCACTATAAAGCACTTACGCTCTATGGCCCGTGCGAGCTCCATCGCAAATCCTTCCTGCACTAGCCTTAAGTTTTCCTTTTTGAACGGGGTGTGATAGGGTAGCGCCTATGTCCATCCGAATGCGCCACACGAGTTCGCATACGAAGAACCGCCGGAGCCACCATGCTCTCAAGAACCGCACTATCCTTAAGGATGAAAAGACGGGTGCACTTCGCCTCCCACACCGCCTCGATGAGTCGACCGGTATGTATCGCGGCAAGCTCGTCGCAACCCCGAAGGTAAAGAAAGTGCGTGCAGAAGCGGCTCCGAAAGTTGAGGCTCCTGCTAAGGAGAAGGCTGAGAAGAAGGTAAAGACCTTGAAGCCAGCAAAGACCAACAAGCGCGGGAAGTAAGAGGTTTGGAAAGTAATACACAGAGCGGCGCATTTGCGCCGTTTGTTGTATCTGTTACCGTAGAGGAAGCTCTTTCCATGGCAAACCGGCATCTCGCTCGTTCCGTCGTCCTGCAAACTCTCTTTGAGTGGGACACGGCATCCGTACCCGACGCGGATGCGCCGACCGTACTTCTTCGCAATGCCGAAGAGTTTGGGGGAAGCGACACCGATCGCCCGTTCATGGAAGCACTTCTTGCAGGCGTTATCGCCAAGCGCGAAGAGTTGGATCTCATCATCACAAAAGCGGCACCAGATTGGCCGTTGGAAAAGATTGCACCCGTTGATAGAAACATTCTCCGTATTGGGCTCTACGAACTTCTCTTTGCAGACCGTGCACAGGTTCCACCGAAGGTTGCTATCAATGAGGCTATTGAGCTTGCGAAAGTATTCGGTGGAGAATCTTCTGGCCGCTTTGTAAACGGGGTGCTTGGTGCAGTCTATAAAGAGATAGGAAGCCCCGGCAAAGATGATACGGGTAAGAAGGAGCGACCAAAGCCCAAAGAACTGCCGGTTGAAGAGCTTGGGGGTGCTGTGGTCTATGCCAAGCACGAAGGGCAGTACTATCTTGCGCTCGTGCATGACGTCTTTGGACACTGGACGTTGTCGAAAGGACGTCTCTGGGAGGGAGAAGATCTTCGCGAAGGAACGGTGCGCGAGATTAAGGAGGAGATGGGTATCGACATTGTGCTTGAGGACGTGGTCGGTGAGAACGAGTATGTTGCCTCGCACCCTGAGCGCGGGAAGTTCCGTAAACATGTGACGTACTTCCTTGCAAAGTCTGAGTACCTTCCCTTGAAACTCGAGGAAGGGAAGGGTGGGCTTGATGATGTGAAGTGGTTTCGACTGCAGGACATCATTACCCTGAACTTCTACGACGATATGCTCCCCATCGTTACCTCCGCAGTGCAGAAGCTCCTCGATAAGGCGGGGAAGTAGCGTTTTATCCTTTTTTCGGTACTCTTCATCGTAATGGACTTCAAGGCATACGCCGCACACCTCGGGCTCTCCTTTACTAACCTCAATCTGCTTGAGGAGGCGCTGACGCACCGTTCCTTTCTGAATGAGAACAAGAGTTCGAAGGCCCATAACGAGCGTCTCGAATTTCTCGGGGATGCAGTCCTTGAGCTTGCGACAACGCACTTTCTTTTTAACAAATACCCGACGAAGCCTGAGGGGGATTTGACCGCATTTCGTGCAGCGCTCGTGAATACCAATTCACTCGCCGAGACGGCAGAGAAACTCGGCATGAACGACATGTTGCTTCTCTCGCGTGGCGAGAAGCGCGATACCGGTCGTGCTCGACAGATTATTCTTGCAAACGCATTTGAAGCGCTCCTTGGTGCTCTCTATCTTGATCAGGGTTACGGTGCTGTCGATGCGTTTCTTGAGAAGCATCTCTATACGAAGACTGAGCCTATTGTCGAGCAGCGCTTGTGGCAGGACGCGAAGAGTCGCTTCCAGGAAGCTGCACAGGAGCATCACGCTATCACCCCAACCTACAAAACTATTCGCGAAGATGGTCCCGACCACGATCGTCATTTCACCGTTGGTGTTTTCATAGGCGAAGAAGAAAAAGCACGTGGCGTAGGTAAGAGTAAACAAGAAGCAGAACAGTCCGCAGCGCAGGCAGCTCTTGACAAGACTGGTTGGTAACGTATAATAAGCGCTATCACTGGCAGCCAATTTTGAGGAGTGGCACAGATGACGCGTAGGATTATCGCCGTAGTGGGTGGCATCGGGCTGTTCGTCGCTCTTGGGTTCGTGATCTACTGGATGCAACAAGCCGGTGGACTCATGGATTACACGAGCTTCGGGCGAACCGGTCACACACAATGGAAAGTCCTGTTCCTTCTGCTGACGAGGTTAAGTTTCTTCCCGATCTTCGGTCTCGCGTTTATTGCGTGGGGCTTCGGGTGGAAGCGTACGTACGGCGTGTCCCTGTTCCTGGGCATCATCGCCGTCATCCTCAACGGTATCAGCATGGTCGTCATCGTCCAGGAACCCTGGTGACGGCCGAGAAGGGGCATGGGGTCGCACCGAAAGGCGCGACCCCAAACCATTTCATACGTTTGACAAACTCCTCCAATTTAGGTGATATGACCCCGATGCAGACGACCTGCTACAGGATGTTTGCAGAGAGGGAAGCCCATGTACGTTCTGTTCATGTGGGTGGCCTACAGCCTAGCGGCGCTTTTCGCAATCCTCACGTTCATCGATTGGCTACGAGATGAAAAGATTAGGCTCAGCAACGGGAAGCGCTTGTGGTTTCTAACCGCAGCGCTCTTCTTTGCCGCTCTCGCCAATCTACTGCTTCGTGAGGTGACCGGAGACGCGCTTGCAGGAGGTGTTGCCGCCTTCCTCGGAGTACTTGCGGCCCTCGTACTCGCGTTTCGCTTCTGGACGTCTACTCGACGTCGGAAGTGAACGCGAACGCGTCGGTCGTGAGCATAAGCGCGCGGGTCCCTCCAGGGTCCGCGCGCTTCTTCGTACCTGGTATACTTTCTTGGTAATGCTGAAGCGGCTCGAGACCGTTGGGTTTAAGTCATTTGCGCGGAAAACCGTGCTTGATTTCTCGTCTGCAACGACCGCTATTGTGGGCCCAAACGGCTCAGGGAAATCGAACGTCGCTGAAGCTTTCCGCTTTGCGCTTGGTGAGCAGTCTATGAAGTCGATGCGCGGGAAGCGCAGTGAAGATCTTATCTTCGCGGGCTCACACACTAACCCACGTGCGAACCGTGCCTCGGTTGCTATCGTTTTTGATAACTCGAAGAAGATTTTCCCGAAGATAGACTTTGATGAAGTCACCATTGAACGCGCAGTTTTTCGTGATGGCGCGAGCGAGTACTCGGTAAACGGCTCGAAAGTACGACTCCGCGACATTCAAGAACTCCTCGCCTCTGCAAATATTGGTGAGACGGGGCACCACATCATTTCCCAAGGTGAAGCAGACCGAATTCTTCTTTCAAATCCCCGTGAGCGTCGCGCCATGCTTGAGGACGCACTTGGTCTCAAGGTCTTTGAATTCAAGAAACAAGAAGCGCTCCGGAAACTCGAGAAAACGCGTGCAAACATGAAAGAAGTCGAAGGGCTTCGCAGAGAGCTCGCCCCGCACCTCCGCTTTCTTGAGAAACAGCTCGAGAAATTGGAGCGTGCTGAAGAACTCGGCCGCAGCCTTGCTGAAGCTGCACGCGAGTATTTCGCTATCGAGGAGAAATATCTTGCAGTAGAGGAGACGAAAGCCGCCGCCGATAAACGCGACACGGCTGAGCGACTTGCTGTTGCACAAGGAGAACTCTCTGTTTTTGAACGCGAAGCGGGGAATGAGAGCGAAGGCATGAAGCGCATCGAGGCAGTGCGCCTTGCAGAACGTGAACTTGATCGCGTGACCGCAGAGCAGTCTGAGCTTGCTCGTGAGATGGGCAGAATAGAGGGAGCACTCTCCGAAGCGAAGCGTCGAAGTGCGCTTCTTGCACGCGAGCCGTTTGTGAAGATTCCGCGTGAAGATTTGCTCGCTCTTAAAGAAGAAGTAGAGAAGCAGCAGTTTGATGAGCATGCAGACCCATCCGTTCTCGTTGGCGCCCTGAAGGCACTACGTAAGATTCTTGGTGGGTTCTTTGAACGCTTCGGAAACGCGAATGACTTCCTCGCAGATGAGGAGCAGACGGTATATCGGCTTGAAGGAGAGCGACAGAAGCTTGCGGAGAAAGACCAAGCAGTCCTTCTTCGTGTTGAGGAGGCACGAAAAGTCCTTACGAGGGCACGAGAAGAGCGTACCGCGCACGAAGAGACGGGTCGTGAGAATCAGCACCGCATCCTTGAACTTGCGGAGACGCGTGCACGAGAAGAATCGAACCTCGCAAAAGCTGAGGCACGCATCAAGGAACTTGCGTATCTTTCTGAAGAACTGACTCGGGAACGTGCTGAAGTTCTGGCTCTTGCTGGCTCTTCTGCCTTTTCATACGAGCCGCTCGCTGAGGTACCAAACGAAGACCGGAAGGTACAGGAAGACCGTAAGCGCTCGCTCGAGCGATTGAAGATTCGCCTTGAAGAGGCTGGTGGTACCGGGGAAGACGTACGGACTGAGTACAAGGACGCAAAGGGACGTGAAGAGTTCCTCATGCGCGAGCTTGAAGACTTGGATCGCTCTGCAAATGGACTTGAGGAACTCATCCATGATCTTGATGAAGAACTTGCCAAGAGTTTCGCCGAGGGTCTTGCACAGGTGAATCATTCGTTCCAGGAATTCTTTGCACTTATGTTTGGAGGTGGTGGTGCAAAGCTCATTCTCGAAGAGCTCTCGACCAAGAACGAGGACGAGGAGGATGAGGACGACACTGAGGAAGAGAAGCCACAGGAGCGCCCGGGTCTTGAGGTGCAAGTAAATCTTCCGAAGAAACGTCTCCAGTCTCTTATGCAGCTTTCAGGTGGTGAGCGTGCGCTCACTTCAATCGCACTCATTTTTGCTATGAGTCAGGTGAATCCACCACCGTTTCTTATTCTCGACGAGACGGATGCAGCGTTGGATGAAGCGAACTCTCGTCGCTACGGCGACATGATTGATAGTCTCTCGAAGAAGTCGCAGCTCGTCGTCATTACGCACAACCGCGAGACCATGGGTCGTGCCGGCATTCTCTACGGCGTCACGATGGGCAATGACGGTATCTCGAAACTCCTCTCGGTCAAATTCGAGGAAGCTGTTGCCGTTGCTAAGTAAGTGGATAAGGGCTTTTCATACAAACATACAGGTGTATGCTAGCCCCCAAGCATGCCCAGGAGGTCCTGGCATGCGAGGGGAGGATACGGGATGGCACTCCAGCCTCAGCCAGTTGTTCCGACGCGTGAAGACTTGAGACTCGCTCGGTCATGGGGTCAGACCCAGGACTTGCAGCGGTTGCTCGAGGAAGATCGTCGTCGTTTCAGCGGCGTTCCGCAACAAACACCCAGAAGCATCGTCGAGGAATTCAGGAAGCGGCAGTTCTAGGATTGCCACATCCTTCTTCGACGATTAAGAGCGCGCGTCTACCGAAAGGGGGCGCGCGTTTTCTCATTCAGGCAGTAAAGGAGTACACTAATCTTCACCATGTCAGCATTCCACTACTTCAAGAGCAACGTCACGAAGGCAGCCGATTTGTTAGGGCTTTCAAGTGAAGAGCGAGAGCGACTCATGACCCCCGATCGCATTTTGAAGGCAGAGCTTTCCATTACGCTTGATGCGGGCGGCACAGCAACCTTCCCGGCGTATCGTGTGCAGTTCAATAACGTACGTGGACCCTACAAAGGCGGCATTCGCTTTCATCCAGACGCAGATGAGGATGAAGTTATCGCGCTTGCTGCAATGATGGCAGTGAAGTGTGCCGTCGTCGACATTCCGTTTGGGGGTGGGAAGGGAGGTGTCGCCGTTGATCCGAAGAAGCTCTCGAAGAATGAACTTCATGCGCTTGCACGTGCGTACATGCGCGCGTTTGCAAATGACTTTGGTCCAGATCTTGATGTGCCAGGCCCAGATATGGCAGCAACATCAGAGATTATGGACGACATGTGCGATGAGTACGGAAAAGTTATCGGACACGAAGAGCTCGCTGTGTTAACCGGCAAATCGGTTGGAAAGGGTGGCATCGTCGGGCGTGACAGTGCAACTGCAGATGGCGCAATTGCCGTTCTTCTTGGATTACTGTCCGATCGTGTTCTTGACCCTGCGCAGCTGACTGCCGCAGTGCAGGGAGCAGGAAATGCTGGTGCGCATGCTGCACGACTGTTGGATGAGCTTGGAACGAAGGTAGTTGCGATTGCTGATAGCACTGCATCGGTTGTTGATGCGAATGGTCTTTCAGTCGATGCTGTTCTTGCTCTGAAGATGGACCACAAGCCGCTTACCGAAGCTCCTGGTTTCCATGACACACCGGCATCGGTCATAACGACCGCCTGCGATATTCTCGTCCCAGCAGCGCTCGAAGAGCAGATTCATGAAGGGAACGCAGAGAGTGTGAAAGCCTCTATCGTGCTTGAAGTTGCCAATGGTCCCACAACGCCGGAAGCAGATGAACTTCTTGCAAAGCGTGGTGTTGCTGTCATCCCGGATGTGCTTGCAAACGCTGGTGGTGTGACCGTTTCGTATTTTGAATGGCTCCAGAATCGTAGTGGTGAGGAGTGGACGCGCGACCGAGTTTCTGAGCGACTCACCGAAACGATGAAAGATGCGTATCGTGACGTTGCTGATTTTGCCCTTGATAGGGGAGTGACCCTTCGTGAGGCTGCCTACGCACTTGCGCTACTTCGACTCCTCGGGAAATAACCTTTTGACAAATCGCCCATCGAGGCGTTACATGCTCCCTATGGCGACAACGGTGTCGTCGAAAGAGGAGCAGTTCCATGAGCAAACGGGCTAACGCAGCATCGGCGTACGAAGAGCAGAGTGCCTACCGGCCGTCCGGAGTCACCCGCCTCGCGTTCATCTGGTTTCTGATTTTCGCGCTCCTCGCCCTCGCCGGCGCTGTGAACACCTCGAATCTCACCCCGTCCTAGGACGGCCCCCGCTTCTCGAAAGAGCCCACCGCCTGGAAACGGTGGGCTCGCGTTATGCCGCTACGAGCTCAAAGTCGAGTTCTCGTTCCGGAACGCGTGCGGCAACGAGACGCACGCGGATAGGATCGCCGAGTGCGTACTGCTTCTTCGTGCGCTCACCAACCAAGCGATATCGTTTTTGATCGTGTATGAAATAGTCGTTTCCGAGTGCGTGAATGCGAATCATACCGTCTGCTCGCGTCTCTTTGAGTTCAACATAGAGACCACGCTCGGTGACACCTGAGATAACGGCATCGAATTCCTCGCCAATGCGCTCCGCAAGGAATTCCACCTGCTTCATCTTGATCGAGTCACGCTCAGCCTCTGATGCTGCTACTTCGCGCTCAGACGAGTGAAGAGCGAGTGAGTCAAACTCCGCGACCTCGGTGTGCGAGATGCTCTGGCCGGTCGTGTAGTGCTTCACCATGCGATGCACGAGCACGTCTGGGTAGCGACGAATAGGGGAGGTGAAGTGCGTGTAGTGCTCGAACGCGAGGCCGTAGTGTCCGACATTTTTCGTGGTGTAGGTTGCTTTCGCCATCGAGCGAAGCGTTGCCATCTTGATGAGGTATTCCTCAGGTTTACCTTTCACTTGTTCGAGGAGCTTGTTCAAGTCCGTTCCTTTCACGCGCCCTCCTGGAAGAACGGGGAGGTCGTAGCCCATGACTTTCAAGAAGGCAGCAAGGTCTTCAATCTTCTCAGGGTTCGGGACATCGTGGACACGGTAGACGCCAAGCATAGAACCGCCGCTCTTCTTTCCTTCCTTAGAGATGTACTCAGCGACGGCGACGTTTGCGAGAAGCATGAAGTCTTCAATGAGGAGATTCGTCTCTTTGCGCTCCTTGAGGCGTACGGCAATTGGTTTTCCTTCTTCGTTCAACTCAATCTTTACCTCGGCAGTATCAAATTCAATGGCACCCGCCTTCACGCGGCGTGTGCGGATTTTCTTCGCAAGGTCGCGAAGTATATTGAGCTCCTCGAGCATGGGGCCTTCTTGTTTGTCGAGCACTTCCTGTGCTTCTTCGTATGCAAAACGCTTATCGGAGTGGATGACCGTCTCACCAAACCACCGCTCGACGATGCCGGCTTCTTCGTCAAGAACGAAAACGGCAGAGACGCCGAGGCGGTCGACGTTCGGGTTCAGAGAACAGAGGTTCGTTGAGAGCACATGGGGGAGCATAGGAATGGTGCGGTCGACGAGGTAGACGGAGGTCGCACGCTTTCTTGCCTCGCGATCAAGCGCGTTCCCGGGCTTCACAAAGAAGGAAACGTCAGCGATATGGATGCCGACCTCAATCTTTCCGTCGGGAAGTTTCCGGACTGAGAGCGCATCATCGAAGTCTTTTGCATCTGCCGGGTCAATCGTGAAGGTAGTGACACCACGGAAGTCGCGACGTACGGACCCTTCATGTGCCGCTCCCCAAGGAATCGAGAGTGCAGCTTCGGCAGCGAGCATAGCCTCACCCGCTTCTTCAAGCTTCTTTGCTTCCGTGACGACAGAAGGAGGGAATTCAGAGGAGAAGCCCTGTGAGAGTGCGAGTGCGCGCATTTCAGTCTCATGCACGCCGGCAAGACCGATGACTTCTTCGACCGTTCCAGAGGGGTATTCAGCTGCAGGTTCCCAGCTTTTAAACCGAAGGACGACCTTGTGTCCCAAGGGTAGCGCCTCACCAAGGACGATGAAGGGCACATGCATCTTCTTCCAGTCTGGGATGAGAAGGATACGACCCTGATCCTCAACCAGTTTTCCGACGAATGATTCACGAGCACGTGTGAGAATTGCAGTGACCTTTCCATTCAGGCGAGTTGTACCCGTACGTGGGTCGCGACTCTTGCCGACCACTTCAACACGCACCGTGTCACCATGGAAAGCGGTGCCAAGTGCCTCAGGTGGTACGAAGATATCCTCTTCATCCTGGTCATACGTAAAGAAACCCTTGCCAGTGCGGGTAACTGTTATTTGTCCTTCGTATATATCTCGATCTGACACGTTAGACCTACTCTAGCAAATCGTAGAGTTTCTGCTATGCTCGGCTTGTCCTAGAGTCGCAGTTTGCTCCCTGCGGTCTCGGGAAAGTCCAAAGCGCGATTCTGCTGAGTTCCCGCGCTAAGGCATCGGTGCGGCAGGTCTCGAGCCCCAACCTCAGACCTGCCGCATTACTTTTATACGGTTTGACCGTTTAGCTTAATTCTGCTACTCTCACGTCCACTATGTTGATGATACGTTTCCAGCGGATTGGCCGGAAGAACGACCCGGCGTTCCGCATTGTGGTAACTGAAAAGACCGCCGGTCCTAAGGCGGGCAATTACGTTGACCTCGTCGGTACCTACAATCCAAAGACGAAGGCCTTTACGGCAGACGCAGACCGCATTAAGGACTGGATGCAGAAGGGTGCCCAGGTTTCTCCGTCGCTCCACAATCTCCTTGTCACCAAGGGTCTTCTCGAGGGCAAGAAGGTAAACGTTCTTCCGAAGAAGGCTCCTATCAAGAAGGAAGGTGAGGAGGCTCCTGCAGCTGCAGAGGCACCGGCAGCAGAAGTTGCAGCAGTCGAAGAGGCTCCTGCTCCGGAAGCACCGGCAGCAGAAGAGGTGGCTGAAGAGCCAGCAGCAGCCCCGGCTGCATAAATTCACTGCGCCTTCGGGCGCCCCGTGCTTCCGTTTCCTGACTATCCGTTAAGACTGCTACGCCATGGAACAAGACCACGCATTTCTCGAATACGTTGTTAAAGCCCTCGTCGATAAACCTGACGAGGTAGTGATTACCCGCTCTGTTGATGAGATGGGTGTTCTCCTCACCCTGAGTGTTTCGCCAGATGATATGGGCAAGGTTATCGGCAAAGAAGGCAATATCGCGAAGGCGCTTCGTACGCTCCTTCGCGTTGTCGGTATGAAGCACAATGCACGCGTGAACCTAAAGATTAATGAGCCAGTAGGCGGGAAGCGCTTTGGTGAACAAGAGACAAAGAGCGTCGACCAGGTCGTCGACGAGCTTGGCTAATGCTTCGGTTCCACCTCATCACTCTTTTTCCGGAAGCCTGCGAGGCGTATCTTTCTGCATCCATCCTCGGGCGCGCGCGCACCAATAAGAAAATAGCTGTTTCGTACGAAAGTCCACGTCCACATGTTGAGAATCGGTGGGGAAAGGTAGACGAGCGCCCGTATGGCGGTGGCCCTGGCATGGTGATGCAAGCGCTTCCGGTCGTGAAGGCAGTGAAGAAATCCCTGGGACGCAGAAAAGGAAAGACCGCCATTGTCTGGTTTTCTCCTGGCGCAAAAGCTTTTGATAACAAAGAAGCAGACAAACTCTCGAAGTTTTCTGATGTTGTTTTGGTTTGTGGCCGCTACGAAGGTATCGACGAGCGAGCAGCAAAGATTTTAAAGACTATGGGTACTTTAAAGCGCTACTCCGTTGGTGAAGCAGTGTATACGGGTGGGGAAGTACCAGCACTCGCTATCGTTGATGCCGTCACCAGGCGCCTCCCGGGAGTCTTAGGAAAAGATGAGTCAGTCGAAGAGCGACGTGTTGCAAGTGGCGAAGTGTATACGCGCCCCGAGACCATTTCCTGGCAAGGGAAGAAGTACGCTGTCCCGAAGGTGCTACGTACTGGGCATCGCGCAAAGATAGAGGAGTGGAAGAAAGGGAAGAAGTAGATGTGGAAAGGCCGACGCGTAAGCGCCGGCCTGTCCGATTCATGGGCTCGTTACTCCCGTTTGGGGTCGTTCAGCATGTGTGAGTGCGTGACCATGTGTGCCACGTGCGACGCCTGAGCCGGTCGCTTGCCGCGCTTCTCGATTCCCACCATCCAGACGGCCAGCTTCAAGAGCAGGACGAGGACGACGAGGAACCAGACGAAGACGGCAAAGATCGGATCACCGTACGCACTCACAAGCAATGCGCCAACTACCAAAAGGGCAAACGGAACCCAGAACCAGAGATTGGGTTTAAACCGCATGTGCGGGGTCTCCCTTCTGGACGCCGAGACCTCCCGACGTCCATCGGGGCATTAGGCCATAGGTGATACATTGGAGCAACTGTTTCGACAATCCACACCCCATCTTGACGACCCTTTGTGGCAGGAGTATCCTTCCCCCTACCAGAACTGATTGAGTGACGGGGGCACTCTGGGGGCAACATAGGAAGATTTTAGAAAGCGTCTCGAAACGGGACGCGGCTCGTCGTGTACGAGCCGATTGCGCGTTTATAAGATTTTCATCACCAGAACTTCATGCGTACGAACAAAGCCCTTCCGCAGAAGACGTTCTCGGCTTTTAAGCCATCCCGCGTTGAATTCCCGGACCTGGTCGCTCACCAGCGCGACTCGTTCGATTGGCTCATCAAAGAGGGCCTTATGGAACTCTTCAAGGAGTTCTCCCCAATTCCGGATTACTCCGGAAAGAAGTTCGAGCTTCGGTTCGACGGTTTTGAGATAGGAGAGCCTAAGGGCGATGAGGGGTCCGCAAAGGACAACATGCGCACCTATGAGGCGCCTCTCAAGGTTTCCGTTTCGCTTCTCAACAAGACACTTGGCACGGAGAAGAAGCAGGACATCTTCCTTGCTGATCTTCCCATCATGACCCCGCACGGGTCGTTTGTCGTATCTGGCGTTGAGCGTGCCATCGTCCCGCAGCTTGCTCGTTCCTTCGGCGCCTTCTTTGTCGCAGAGGATATTAAGGGTAAGCGCTACTTCGGTGCGAAGATTATCCCATCTCGCGGTGTCTGGATTGAGATTGATTCAGAACCAGATGGCGCTATCTACGTAAAGATTGACCGCAAGCGCAAGTTCCCAATAACGAACCTACTCACCGTCTTTGGTGGTGGCTCGACCGAAGAAGTCTTGAAGCACTTCAAGGGTAACGAGGCAGCACTGCAGGCTATTCGTGAGACCCTCACGCACGATCCGGCTAAGACTCCGGAAGAAGCGTACATGGAAATCCACCGCCGCATGCGCGATGGTGACCTTGCAACCGCCGAGAACGCCAAACAGTACGTCAATGCGCTTTTTGCCCCCGAGCGCTACGACCTCTCGAAGGTCGGCCGTCACCGCTTGAACGCCCGCTTCGGTCTTCCAACTGATCCGAAGGCACTCAAAGAGCGCGCACTCACGTTCGCAGACTTGATCCGCATCGTCGGCGAGATTGCGAAGTTGAACAACACCCCGAACGCACTCCCGGACGACATCGACCACCTCGGCTTCCGCCGCGTTCGTTTCGTCGGTGAACTCTTGCAGGCACGTATGCGTGTTGGTATGTCGCGCATGAAGCGCAACATCCAGGACCGCATGTCCACCATTGAAAGCGAGACCTCGCTTCCGATGGCGTTTGTGAACCCGCGTCCGCTCCAGGCATCGATTCGTGAATTCTTCACGGCCAACCAGCTCTCGCAGTTCATGGACCAGCAGAACATTCTTGCTGAGCTTGAGAACATGCGCACCCTCTCCGCGCTTGGTCCGGGCGGTCTTACGCGTGAGCGTGCAGGCTTTGAAGTGCGCGACGTGCACCCATCGCACTATGGTCGCCTCTGCCCAATCCACACGCCGGAAGGTCAGAACATCGGTCTCATACTTCGTCTCGCGCTTCACGCACGCACGAATGAGTTCGGTGTTATTGAGACACCATACGCTGTGGTGAAAAACGGTGTGGTCACTGAGGAGATTGCGTACTTGAACGCACTTGAAGAAGAAGTGAACACCATTGCGCACGCAGCAACTCCCGTCGACGACAAGGGAAAGATTATCCCGGAGGCACTTGAAGTGCGCCGTGCTGGTGAACCAGCCGTCGTCTCGCGCGATGAGGTAACCCTTATGGACGTCTCGACGTATCAGATGTTCTCTGCAGCAACGGCAATGATTCCGTTCGTTGACCACGATGACGCGAACCGCGCACTCATGGGTTCGAACATGCAGAAGCAGGCAACCCCGGTCCTCATACCGGAGGCTCCGCTTGTCTCGACTGGTATTGAAGAGCATGCAGCTCGCAACACGGGACGCCTCGTCATTGCCGAGGAAGCAGGTGAAGTGACCTTCGCCGATGCTCGGAAGATTATCGTCCAGGGCAAGGAGAAAAAGCCACAGGAGTATCTTCTCCAGGAACTTACGCAGACCAACCAGAACTCTGCCTTCAACCAGCGCCCTATCGTGAAGACGGGTGACAAGGTGAAGAAAGGGGAGGTCCTTGCGGACGCATCTTCTTCTGCAAACGGTCAGATGGCACTTGGACAGAACGTCCGTGTTGCCTTCATGAGCTGGTCAGGTGCTAACTACGAAGACGCTATCATCGTCTCCGAGCGCCTCGTGCAGGAATCTAAGTTCACCACTATTCATATCGAAGACTTTGAAGCGGCTGTACGCGACACGAAGCTTGGACCCGAAGTCACCACGCACGACATTCCGAACGTCGGTGAACTTCGCCTCAAGAACCTCGATGAGGAAGGTGTCGTTCGTATCGGTGCTGAAGTGCGCCCCGGCGACATTCTCGTCGGTAAGGTGACACCGAAAGGTGAGACTCAGCTCACGCCGGAAGAGCGCCTCCTTCGCTCTATCTTCGGAGACAAGGCAAAGGATGTGAAGGATACGTCGCTTCGCATGGAAGGCGGCAAGCGCGGTCGTGTCA
>CAYGFQ010000013.1:0-15189 GCA_964349285.1 uncultured Candidatus Saccharibacteria bacterium
TCTAATGGTAGGACAACGGACTCTGAATCCGTTTATCTAGGTTCGAATCCTAGTCCCGCAGCTCGCTTGGAAAGGTCTTAAATACTACGTTTTTGGCGCATGAGTCTAGGACGTTCGAACTTGTATACTTGCTGGATGGCCGTCCTCTACGCAGGAGAAGATAAAACTCTCAAGAGAGTAGCGTCTCCGGAGAAGATTGTTGGGAAGTGGAAAGAGGTGGTAGACACTATAGTTGAAACCTCCAAGCTACATCTCGATTTGCATTTGATTGCTATCTACATAGGTGGAAGTGTTGGAACTGGCATGGCTAAAGAGAATAAGTCGGATGTTGATTCATACGTGGTGGTTGATTTAAGTAAGGACGAGATAGAGCAACTCTATGATGCTTGGGTAGATGAGGAGCGCAGAAGAATACACAGACTCTTCCCATTTCTTCGAGGTGTAGAAATACACTTTTCGCCTCTAAACGAAATGACGGAAGGCAGAAAGTTCCAACTCAAGGTGTTGTCTGCACACGTATATGGAAAGGATATAAGTGCGAGATTGCCTGAATATAAGCTCGATAAAGAAACTATAGGTCGTATTCGTGTGAATGTTGCGAAAGATCTCAAGAAGGCTAGACGAGAACTTTCTGAAACCACTGAAAAGACAAAAATACAGAGAATCGGTAGCTGGATAGCAAAAAGGCTCATTCGCAGTTCCGGAATGCTTGTTCTGTGGAAGGGGAACGTTTTCACAATGGATATTGAACCCTTAGTTGAACTACTTATCTCTCACTACCCTGAGCAAGCGCAAAGTGTTCAAACCCTTCTCGACTACACGAACGAGGCCCCGACAGAAAAGAAAGAAATCCTATGTATGCTCGATGTATATGGGCAATGGTTAGTTCAGGAAGATAGGGAAGTGTTCGGATAGATAAGTTCTAACCTCGTTCAGCTCCCGCAGCTAATTTAGTGTCAAAAATAGCAACGGCCCGCCCTCACTAAAGAGAGTCGGGCCGTAGCCTTTGGGTTAGCCCGCGCGTCTTACGGCGCTTCGACGTACTTCGCGCACGTCCACATATCTCGTTCATGCTCCGGAAGACCTGGCGGCCTCTCGAAGCGGACGATCTCCTCGCCAGGGCACGCATCGGCCACAAGATTAATGTCTTGTGACATTGGGCCGGTGAAGCCCAACGGCATGGCGACCGTCCGATATTCAATGGACGGCAGCCTGATGGGCTCGTCGTTGCGTGGTGGCGTGGCGATGATCAGTCCGAGCACGACGGCCGTGCACGCGATGATAGCGAGAAGCGGGAAAATCAAGGGTTTGCTCTGTGGCATTGCTGCCTCCCCAAAAGCCTGCGGAATGTGCAGACCATGCATATTAAAACATAATTATAAGTACTATGTCAATAATAAGCGAATGGGAACTATATACAACGTTACCCTAAACGAACTCACCACCCTTTCGGGTGGTGATCTTTGTTGAGCATCTACGCTTCTGTCTCTGAAGTACCTTCGTCTTGGGCTGGGCCAATGCCTGCAGGAGTGTAATAGAAATTATGATTTATCCAGTAGCCGATTGAGTCTCGGTTTCTTTCATCTGCGGCACGATATTCCCTGTTCGCTTCAGTAGCATCCCATTCGACGTTATATACCCACAACCCATCCTCCATGCGTTTAACGTCTTTAACAGTGCCTCTTAGAAGGTGTTCTCCATATATGATTACTGCCTCTCTCTGTACTCGATCACCAACTTTAAATTCAGGTTGTTCTTCTATGTGCGCTCCTGGGGTTGCTGGGCCACCTTCGTTCATAATTTATGCTTAATTAAGGTTACAGGGTAATTTTGGCAAACCTCTGGTAAATGTCAAAGAGACAGTTACTTATTTTTCTTTCGTTTAGATTTGGCAATAGCCCCAAGTACCTCGTCGAAAGAGGCGTTTATGGGCTCATGGTGCTTCTTTGCTGGACGTCCTCGTTTGCCTTTCATGCGGTAAGTCTCTTGAAAGACAGTTTACCACTATCGGCCATACGGCGTGTCACGTCGTCAAACCGATCCTGCATAGACACATCGCGGGTATTCATGCGGTATACGAACTCGTCGATATAACGCTGAAGATGCTTCTTGCTCATGGAGTGGTAGGTGCCGTGATGACCTCGCTTAAAGAGAGCCCAAAACGACTCGATAGAGTTCGTGTTTACATCGCCCCACGCCCAGTGACGTTTTCCATGTTTTACCGACCCATGCTGATAGCCTGTGCGGGGGAGTTTTTTGTATACGCTCGCCTCGTCTGACATGACTCGCGCTTTCCCGTGAATGTTCTTTGTGATAATCGGGATAACGATCTCAGTGCCTCGGTGCGGGACGGCGAATGCTCGTACCCGTCCCCCTCGCTCTTTCATACCCATAACAACAGACTTCTTTCGAAAACCATCCTTCCTTTGGTGACGCCCTGAAATATACGTTTCGTCCACTTCGACCGTACCGAAGAGTTTATCGCCACCCTGTTTCATTGCCTCACGAATACGGTGATCCATGAACCATGCGGTTTTTTGTGATACGCCGACCTGCTCTGCGAGTTGCACTGATGAGATCCCTTTTTTATAGGTTGTAAGAAGATAGATCGCAATAAACCACTTACGTAGTGGGAGTTTGCTTTCCCCAAAGATCGTTCCCGTTTTAATCGTGAAATCCTGCTTACACTTGTGGCATCGGTAACGCTTACCGTCTGCAAAGCGCATTATCTTCTCACATTTACAGTGAGGGCAGGAGTCGCCTTTAGCGAAACGGATCATCTCGAAGTAGTTACGGCACGCATCTTCATCTTTGAAGAAAGCCATGAACTCGGCGAGGTTCTTGAAGTCTTTGTTCATACCCATAGCCTATATTACAAGGTTAGGGTAGTCAAGTTACGTAAATGATAAGGTGTGGATAAAGTACACGTACAGGCTTATTTTTGTACATTTCTATAACCTTACATTACTAAAATACCCTTATTATATGGGATAAAAGGAGGATTAGAGCGAAGTTGGGCTGTAGAGGACTTGCGCGTGTAAATGTACTATGCTAGTATCCTCTCTATGAACAACACCGAGCAGGCGAAAGCCATCACCCCGCCCTATTTGAGCGTCGCTAAACTTGAGCGAACCATTGAGTTGGTTACGACTCGCAGTTTCAACGAGGTTTCGAGTGGGCTTTTTAAAAACTACGGTTTCGGTACAGCCGAGGCACTTCTTGCAGTAAACACATTGAAGTTCCTTGGAGTCGTGGACGAAAACGGAACCCCTACGGAACTCATGACGAAGATTCGTCTTCGTGGCGAGGCAGGGAAAGCGGAGTTCGAAAAGATCGTTCGCACCGCTTACAAGAAACTCTTTGACGCCGTAGAGGCACCTCAGGATCTTCCTGTTGATGACTTGGCGAATGAGTTCCATGCTCACTACAACCTTTCTCCCCGCATTGTTCGAACGGCACTCCCTGTCTTTCTTAAACTTTGCGAATACGCAGGTCTTAAAGAGCCTGGAACGGTTACTTCAAGGAAGCAGTCTGCGCAAAGCGGTAGTCGCGCCAAAGCTCCTGCCTCAAAGAAAGAACGCTCCTCACATGAGTCTTCTAGCGGACAAACGATCCATAAGAACCTCGCGCCTGTCCCTGTTGCAGAGGGCAGGCTCGTTCTCTACATGCCTTCTTCGCTCAAGGATAAACTTCTTGACGACGAGGCATTGAGCGAGGATTGGGTTGGACTGCGAACTGCCTTGAAACAGTTCGCCGAAGCCCATATTCCAAAAGAGGACAAACCGAAACCCGACAGTGAGTCGGGCGGTAGCGAATAACTGATCTATGACGACCTCCTAGAGTCTCGAATCGGGCGTCCATTGGATCGAGCCTTTGGTATAAGCACTGGCTCAGGTGGGCGTCCGATTCGGGACTCTAGAATCAGGGAGTCAGATCTATGCGACGGTGGCGAAACTGGTACACGCACCCGTTTTGTGAACGGGCTCCGAGCAGGATTGCGGGTTCGAGTCCCGCCCGTCGCACAGATTTGACCCTCTGATCTACTAGCGATAGTACGCTAAATAGGTGTTATTTTCAACTTTTAGTCAGGGTAACGTTGTATATAGTTCCCAAGCGAATTCCAACATCATCTCAAACAGCCGTCCAAGAGTGCGAAGTGTATACTTATGGCATGAGTCGCAACCCCATCCTGAACGCATTGGCTGCAAGTGGCTATATCGTCATTGTCGCCCTGTTCATCTCGCTTGCCGGGCAGTTCGTTCCTGAGCCGACGAATCCCTTCGGTCCTATTGTCGGGTTCCTCACACTCTTTGTACTTTCTGCAGCAGTCACTGGATATAGCATCCTTGGCATGCCACTCCGGCTCTTCCTTGAAGGGGAAAAGAAGGAAGCAGTAGCACTCTTCGCGAAAACACTCGTCGCCTTTGCTGCGGCAGGCTTCCTTATCTTTTGCGCGACATTCTTCATTCTGTAAGTTCGTCCGGATACTGGTATGGAAGAAATCACCTGGAAAGACTTTGAGCGTGTTGAGCTTCGTGTCGGTACGATTGTAACGGTTGAGGATTTTCCCGAAGCCAGGAAACCGGCATACAAGCTTGAGATAGATTTCGGCGAGCTTGGTGTGAAGAGGTCGAGCGCTCAGATTACGACGCTCTACTCTAAAGAAGAACTACTTGGCAAACAGGTCGTTGCCGTCGTGAACTTTCCCGCAAAGCAGGTAGGACCTTTCACCTCAGAAGTTCTCGTCACCGGTTTCTATCGCGAAGATGGTGCTGTCGTCCTTGCTACTCCAGATAAGCCAGTTGAGAACGGCGCAAAGCTCGGGTAGTTTGTTACACTTACTTCATGATTCATCGGAGGGCGACACAAGTAGGGAGCCCGCTCATTCGCGCGAAAGCGAAGCGCGTCGTCAATCCGACGGGAGCTGCAAATCGTAAAGTAGTGAAGGACCTCATCGATTCCATGCACCACCATGGTCTTGTGGGTATGGCAGCACCTCAAATTGGGAAGAGTCTCCGTATCTTTGTTACCGAACCTCGAGATACCAAGGTTCGTAAAGTTCGCGGACCAAAAGCGCAGGGACCCTGCGTCTTCATCAACCCATGCATAGTCACCTCCTCAAAAGCTCAGTCAACTGGCTGGGAAGGTTGTGGGAGCGTTGCAGACAAGGGTCTCTTTGCACAGGTACGACGCCCGACCTCCGTTACGGTTGAAGCGTACGATACCGAAGGCAAGAAGTTTACACTTCGTGCCAAAGGTCTTCTTGCACGCATCATTGGACATGAAATGGACCACTTGAACGGAATTGTGTTCACGGACAAAGCAGACCGTACTACCTATACGAGCAGGGAAGAGTATTTGAAGATACGCAAATAACAACAACGAAGAAACCCCGGCCTAGGCCGGGGTTTCTTCGTTGTTCCGTCGCTAACCCTGAAGGTTAGTTCAAGAAGAGCGGATTGGTGCGGTAGTCGTCCAAGTTGAAGTCATAGACATTCCACGTGGTCGAATCATCCGTGTTCCATCCGATTGCCTCGACGAAGGACTGGAAGATACCGTCGTCGGTAGCATCGCCGTCATTGGTGCGGGCGATGGTGAGCGTAAGCTCAACCACCTCACCCTCATCAAGTCGGAGACCATTCGTCGAATCAGTGACGTTGCCCGTGATTGAGCGATCCGTCACGACTGCGGTCAGGTCGTCCGTCGTTGCTGCGCCGTCTGTGACGATGCGGTAGAGGACGCCGTTTGTTGCGACTGTCGAAGCCGTGATATCAGATGCCGTCGTTGCAGCTGCGTCGTTCGACACGTAGATAGTGTCGCCAACTGCTTCAACGCGGAATTTGATTCGGAAGGTTCCGGTGTCGTTGTCAGAGCCGTCTTCACCTGAGACCGATTCCTCTGCGCTTACGAAGGTGACGTTGATGCCTTCCTCAAAGAAGGAAATCTCTTCGCCATTTGCCGTACCGCGCTTGTCAGAGGTAGCGAGCTCCTCACCACTCTGGTCCTCAACCTCGATGTTGTCGCGGTTGGTAGCAGAGAGGGAAGCTGTGAGTCCGTCACCGGCATCGAAGCCGTTACCGAGCTCATTCAAGTCACCCATAACGATGATTTCGATTTCATCGCCCTCGTCAATGACGAGATCGAGGTCATCGAAGGTAATCGTTGCAGAGCTTGAACTCGTGACCACGTTTTCCGAGAACTCGTCACCGTTTACCTCGATGGTGAGGCGGTTAATGAGTGCATCGACATCCGTTGCTCCGGTTACCGTAAGGGTAATCGGAAGCTCAGAGATGGTGAGGTCAGAGCCCTCGGCCTCAAGGACGATGTGGAGCAATTCCACACCTTCCGTCTCAGACTGAGAGTCAACGGTTACGACGCCTCCTTCAGGACTATTCTCGCCTTCGGAGACCTGCAGCTCGACACCCGACGCAGATGCGAAGGTATCAAGTGTGAAGGTCGTTTCGAATTCAGATGAGTCATAGTTGTCATCAACGCCGTTCGGGGAGACTGCACGAATGCCATCCTCAGGGATGCGAATCGTCCAGCCCTTGCCCTCATCAGCGGAGTCGAGATTCCTAATGCCCGTGATTGCGACCGTAAGTTCCCCCGTCTCACCCTCCTCGACGATACCGTCGAGGTTAGTGAAGCGGAAGGTGTAGCGATCAGCTGAGCGGTTGTGACTTGCCTCATCGATATCCATACGATCGAGTTCGTCTCCATCAAGGAAGAGTGCGACCTCAGTGATGTACTCATCAAGGTCGTCGTTGCTTCCGGTTGGAGTGTCGACTTCGACCGTGACGCGAGTGATCATCTGATCAGAGTCTTCGGCCGTGAATTCGACACCGAGCACTTCGACATCCTCTTCGTTCTCGCCGACCTCTTCGCTCGAGAGCGCAGAGATCTGATCGAAGTCATCGAGGAATCCTTCATCGTTGCCGCTGAAGAAGTCGTCGTCGTTCGGGGTCGGGGTCGTTACACCACCACCAAGTGAATTGATGTGGTTACGCGTAATCGGACCGAAGTATCCGACGGCAGGCGAGATAGCATGTGCTGCCTGATAGGCTGCGAGTGCTCCTCGCGTCTGTACGCCGAAGTAGCCCGTCGCTCCCGCTGGGATTGACTGACCTTTGCTAATAAGGAATTGCTGGAGCGCGGTCACGTCAGGCCCGGTAGAGCCAATGGTGAGGTCGCGCGTGAAGGTGAACCCAGCAGACGCTGTTGCGGTGCCGGAGATCTGTGCCTGGAGCTGAGCGCTCGTCTGTGCATGCGCAGGAGCGAAGCTAAGGGTAAAGATCATAGCAATCGCGAGTGTTGCGCCTACGGGCTTCACCAGTGATTGGATAAGTGCTTTCATATTTGCTAAGTTGGATTAGTAATGCATGCCATACGTACACAGTTGCTCCCATCCGTGCATGCGTTCACGAATGAGGCGTACAGATTAGGACAGACGGGACGGGTAAGTCTTACGGCCCCGTTTGGCGTGTATTCCTGTAAGGTATGAGGGGGTCAATTGTCTTTGTATGAAGCGGATTGATGAAAAAGTGTTCATCGAGGCGTACGATAGTTATGCGGATGCCCTGTTCCGATACTGTTATTTCCGCGTCTACGATCGAGAGCGCGCCCGCGAGCTCATGCAGGAGACCTTTCTCAAGGCATGGGAGTACCTTCACAAAGGAAACGAGATAGAGAACCTCCGAGCATTTCTCTACAAGGTTGCGCACAATGTGTGCGTGAACGAGGCGATACGGAGCAAGAGTGTCTCCTTGGATGAGATGCGCGAGACGGTTGGGTACGATCCGGAGGACAAGCAGGAGCTCTCGCCTGAGCGGCAGGCGGAAGGCTCGCTCCTCATGGAGCGGCTCGCCCTCCTCTCGCAGACGGATCGCGAGACACTCACGCTCCGCTACGTCGAAGGACTTCCGGTCGCCGAGATTGCAACGATGCTTGGGGAGACGCCAAACGCAACGTCAGTCCGCATACACCGGGCACTTGCTCGCCTCAAGAAAGAAATGGGAACCGCATAACACTTTTATGAAACACACCGAACAAGAACTGAAGAAACTTTCCGAAACACTAGCGCTTTCTGCGTCTGAGAAAGACACACACAAAGACGCACTTCGCTCCTTCATGCGTGAACACCCTGCAATGACGCCGTCTCCGTTTGCGCCCTTTGCGTTCGGTTTCTTCCGCTACGCGCTCGCAATTGTGGTTGTGCTCGCTGTTACCGGAACAGGTGTCACGTTCGCTTCCGAGGGAGCAACTCCTGGTGACGCACTCTACGTCGTCAAAGTGAAGGTGAATGAGCCTGCTCGCATCGCTCTCACTCGTGATCCAGAGAAGCGTGCTGACCTTGAGGTTGCTCTGGTTGATCGAAGACTCACGGAGTTCGCCGAAGCCTCTGCTCGTGAAGATGTGGATGAAGGTGTGACGGATCTCGTTGTTGAGTCCCTTTCTGACCGACTTGAGGACGCTCACGGGGATATTCTCACGCTTCGCGCCGAGGGGGTCGCAGCAAGTGCTGCATTGGATACCGCAGTTGACCTCTATTCAACGCTCTCAGCCCATACGGAAGTATTGACGCGTGTCAGTGAGGAAAATCCAGAATCGTTTGATGACATCAAGAGAATTCGAAACACCATTGCAAGTCACATCACGATTACTGAATCGGTACGAACAGCACTTCGCCGTGCAGTGAACGAAGGCGAAAGCGACGCCTCGGTTGGAGTTGCCATTATGGCCAAGCAGGGAGAGGCAGCAGGTTCGCTCGAGGCTATGACGCTACAGGTTGCAGCAGATACCGAGACTTTTGACGATGGTGATCGACATGCCGTTGACGATGCCATCACCCAGATTAGGAATGTTGTTGAAGCAGCAAGTGAGGAAAGTGGTCGGGGAGACCGAAAGAAAGCGCTTCGCCTCTATGGGGAAGTAGATGAACAGGTCACGAGACTACGGACCTTGATTGAAGCAGACCAGTCGCTCGGGCTCGATATTATTGAGCGAAGCCGTCACTCAGATGACGAGGAAGAACGGGTAGAAGAAGACGTAGAGCAGGCGGAACCCGACCCTGAACCGGAACCAGCGCCGGAGCCAGAATCAGAAGGCGAAGACGAGTCCTTGCTCGACAGTCTTTTCCCAGGTCTTTGAATCAACGGGGAAGAACGTCTGGTATCATAGGACGTATATGACACCAGACTTCATCGGCATCGTAGAGATGCAATTTATTGTTGCGCTCGCTCTTTCAGTCGCGCTCGGCCTCATGATGGGCGCCGAACGTGAGCTCCGGAATAAAGACGCAGGTATTTCGACCCATATTCTTGTTGTCGCAGGCGCGATGCTTTTCACGCTGCTCTCAGGGATTGTCGACGCTGACTCAACGTCTCGTATCTCGGCACAGATTGTCACCGGTATTGGCTTCCTTGGGGCAGGCCTCATCCTCAAAGAAGGGCATGTTGTCCACAACCTCACAACGGCAGCCTCACTTTGGATGGCAGCTGCAATCGGCATGGCAATTGGCTATGGCTTCTTCGTTGTTGCAGTCATCGCAGCCGTCGTTGCGACCTTCATTCCACGTATCCCTAGCGTTCGCAAGCCTACGAACTAGGGGCTATCAACACCACAAACCCGCCTCTCCTGTGGCGCTATACTTAAGGGGTATCCCTTAAACGTTATCCAACTTCATGCATAACCTCATCGACTGTCAGTGTTCGAGCAAGTGGGGAGGCTTCGCCCCGCTCGTTCTTCGTGTTGCGACTGGTCTCATCTTCGCCCTCCACGGATGGCAGAAGCTTGAGATGGGTGTCCCGGGTGTGACCGGCTTCCTCGGCTCGCTTGGATTCCCGATGCCTGCGTTCTTCGCAGTCGTCTTAATCGCAGCTGAACTTATCGGCGGTATCTTGCTCATCCTTGGCGCATTCACGCACTGGGCTGCAAAGATTCTTGCTATCGTTGCTATCGTTGCACTCGTCTCGGTCCATCTTCCGAATGGATTCTTCATGGCAAACGGTGGTTACGAGTTCATGTTGCTCATCTTGGCCTCGACGCTCTCCCTCATGATTACGGGACCAGGGAAGTGGGCCTTGGATCACAAGCTTCGCAAGCACTAGATAAGCGCTACAGAAAGGCCCCGCACGAGCGGGGCTTTTCTTTAAGGGTTACGGGGGTAGACTACGGGTATGAACAAAACACTTGCCTATGTGCTCGGAGTAGTGCTCGTGTTAGCTCTTGTCGCAGGAGCTTACTACGTAGGGACAAATAAGGCAGTTGCCCCAACGAATGAACGCGTTGCGGCTCCTTCGTGGGAGATTAGTGAGGTAGGAGAAGATGAGACGGGCGCCCCGCTCTCTGAAGTCTCAGTAACGTATGCAGGGGAGACGCATGCATTTGGTACACAGCAGGGAAGTTGCTTTGAGATCGCAGCATCGGCATGGGAGCTCACTCCTGGAGAAATATCTGGCGTAATCTGCTGGTGGGCAGGAGGAGGAGTGGAGTTTGGTGTGTTTGTGGAAGAGGGAGCTCTCGTCGTGAAGCAGGGAATGCTCGATGAGGGAACGGCAGAAGAAGAGGGTATGCGAGGAAGCTTCAAAACACTCCTTCTTCTCAATTGAATCTCACTAAACTTGTGTATTGTGTGTGGGTAAAGCCGTATAAAAGGATCGGCTAAGTACTATTGTTGTATAATGGACCAGATGCCCGCCCTCTCAAGCCCAAAGATCCTCTCAAAAGTCGAGACAAAACCTTATTTCAAGGCGAATGATTTTGTACTTTATAACGGCGAGTCGACCTCCTTTCTTAATCAGTTGCCCGAGAATTCCATAGATATGGTATTCGCTGACCCGCCTTATAATCTCTCAAACGGTGGTTTTACTGTCCATGCAGGCAGGATGGTTAGCGTTGACAAAGGAGCATGGGATAAAAGTCAGGGGTTCGCGCAAGATTATGATTTCCATCACCGATGGCTTGAGGCGGTGAAACGTGTTTTGAAACCCGGCGGGACTATCTGGGTTTCCGGAACATATCACTCGATATTCCAGTGTGGCCACGCGCTTCAATCTCTGGGCTATCACATTCTCAACGATATCTCCTGGTTTAAACCCAATGCCTCTCCTAACTTGAGTTGCCGGTTTTTCACCGCAAGTCACGAAACTCTCATTTGGGCTCGGAAAGATAAGAAAGCAAAACACACTTTTAACTACGACCTGATGAAAGAGGGTAGTTGGCCAGAAGATAAACTCAAGAAACCCGGTCTACAAATGCGATCTGTGTGGGCACTCGGCACTCCTCGTCCAGAAGAGAAGAAGCATGGCAAACATCCTACTCAGAAACCTATAGATCTCTTACGGCGAGTCGTTCTTGCAAGTACAAAAAAAGGAGATGTCATCTTAGACCCTTTTACAGGGAGCTCTACCACAGGCATTGCAGCAGTGGCTCATGGAAGGAAGTTCATTGGAATTGACTTGGATCGTGACTACCTTGATCTTTCGGTGAAAAGGTATAAAGATCAGGTGAGTGTCGCGTAACACCAATACAGGAGGAGTTTTAGAGAGCATGATTGTCCCATCGCTTGTTCGCGGTGGATATACTCCTGACAAACAGGTGAAAGTGGGTCTACGGCTCGGTGGGAAGGGGCGCCACATGGTTGATGCCAGCGCAGAAAAGAATGGGGAGAAATTCCTGATTTCTTTGAAATGGCAACAAACCTCCGGCACCGCTGAACAAAAAGTCCCTTACGAAGTAATGTGTTTAGCAGAGGCTCTACTTGATAACCCGGGTGTATTTAAGAAAGCCTACGTAGTATTAGGGGGTGATGGATGGACTTTGCGAGATTTCTATATTTCCGGTGGGTTGAAGAAATTCATGCAAGGGGTAGATGGTGTTGAGGTTGTTGCTCTTGAGAGGTTTATCGCTATAGCGAACAAGGGAGAACTCTAGACTTCTTAAGAGGGTTTGGATGCGTAAAGAGGATCTGTATATGGGCGGTGAATCTTATAAGGATAAGGTATCTATATTCTAATGGTAAAAGAAAGAAGCAAGAATCTTTCATTAATTGAAGCCTCTAATTCATTATTGTAATTACAATCTGTAGCGTAGTTGCGAACGTTCCCCAGAGTAGGTAGGGAAGTAGGAGCACGAATACCACCTTGCTCTTCTTCCAGGCACCAAGCTCCAGCCAAGCAAGCGTTCCAAGAACGAGCAGGATGTGCAGCGAGGCGAGGGCGTTGTTCTTTGTCCCGAGGGCTACTGCGGTAAAGGTGAGATTGAGAACGATGTTCAGGGCAAAGAGCCAAAGGAATCCACGAGACACCTGTTTTTTATAAAACAGATAGACCGTGTAGATGAACGCAATTGCGAGCAACGGGTAAACGAATCCCCAAGCAGCACCGAAGACCCAGGGTTCAGGAGCAAAGAAAGGTTTATCAAGTGATTCGTACCACACCCGATACTCGAGCATGCCTGCGTTTGAGAATTGTTCGGTGAGCCAGTTCATTCGTTTAGTATAGGAGGCGCCTTCGTAAAGGGCTAGTGGGTTCGTGACGTAACGCATTTGCTATACTGGTGCTTATGAGACCAGCAATACTCGGCATCGTTATTATTCTTGCTCTGCTTGTGACGGGAGCATTCTTCTATGGTGGAAATCTCTTTATGCCTCCACAGGAAGGGGCAACGGGACAGAATCTCTACGCGAACGGCACCTATGGCCTTTCGTTTCAGTATCCAGCCAATTACCTCCTCACCGAGCGAGAGGTAGGAAATGCTGAGCGCGGACACTACACCATTACGCTCGTTCAGGAAGCAGACGCCACGCCACCTGAGAATGGCGAAGGTCCAACAGCAATCACTATCGATATGTACCAGAATGGTATCGATAACCTCACCCTCCTTGCATGGTTAACGGCGACGAATGACTCGAACTTCAAGCTTGGGGACGGTACCTACGCCTCGACAACAGTCGATGGAACGGAAGCCGTTTCCTATCACTGGTCGGGACTCTACGAGGGAGAGACCACTGCCTTCCTTCACAACGGGAACATCGTTGCTGTTTCCGTGACCTATCTCACCAGAGAAGATCAGATTCGCGCTGACTATTACGCACTCCTCGCTTTCCTGAACCTCGAGTAGCCTTAGGGAGGTGCTAGCATTAGTGCTGTATCACTAATATCCCTGTATGGAGGTACCCATTAACTATTTCGCTGTTCTCGTCTCAGCCGTTGTCGCAATGGCAATTGGTTTCTTCTGGTACGGCAATCTTTTCGGGAAAGTCTGGATGAAGCTCGTTGGTCTCACCCAGGAGGAGATGAAGTCTATGAAGATGACGCCTATGGGCGCTGCTCTAGGAGGACTCATCACCTCTTTCCTCATGGCCTATGTGCTCGCACATGGCATTGAGTTCGGGAATGCCTATCTTTCTACTTCGGGAGCTGAAGCTGGCATGATGGGAGCCTTCTGGTACTGGCTCGGCTTTGCGGTTCCCATGACCGCAATGCCCTATCTCTGGGAAGGGAAGAGTTGGAAACTCTGGGTATTGAATGCTGGTTACTACTTCGTCTCGTTCCTCGCGATGGGGGCGATTATCGGTTCCTGGGTTTAGTGCATCCACACACACGGGTGCAGTAAATATCTCGTACTCCCTTTATACTAGGAGGAGTACGCATATGGCACCTTTACGCACGCGCAGAAAAGCGAATAGGTTCTTCGATGTCGCAGCGCCACATAAGAAGGCGCGGCGCCCTTTCGCGTACCATATCCCATTTCTCGCAAAGTTCCATCTTTATGGTCCACACAGGAAAAAGAAGCAGGCGGCAGTTCTCGGCGGCTCTTTTGCGTTCCTTATCTTGATAATCTTTGTCTTTCAAGCCGAGGCGCTCTTCGCAAACCTGCGTACACTCCACCCTGCAACCTGCAGTGGGGACTGGCAGGACGCTGCTACTTTGACCGGAGAACCAGAACTTGGCGAAGAAGGGGCACTTGCGACGCAAGCGGGCCAGAAGATATTCTGTTCTTTCGCGATTCCGAAACTCAAAGAACCTGTTCCCCTTACACGTGCCGTCCTCGCTCTCTCTTTTAAGAATGAGCAGCCTTCGCCCCTCATCGAGGAATCTGGTGGGACTGAGGAATATGCCTCTACAACCGAGCCGATTGCAGAGGAGATTCCTGTCGAGGAGATCTCTCCAAGTGAACCTGTACCAGAACCGGTCGCAGAAGAAACGCCAGTATCTGAATCAATTGTCGAAGAAGAATCAACTCCAGAACCCGCTATTGAAGAAGCACCTGAACCTGCTTCTGAACCAGAACCGGTCTCATCAATTTGGAGGATGTTCTCCGCTCCAGTCGCGTATGCACAAGAACAACCAGTCGTAGAAGAGGTGTCTGCAGAAGAGATTCCGGCGGCAGAGTCAGTGCAGGAACCTGTAGTAGAAGAAGTTAGTGCGCCTACAGAGGAGACTTCGATCGAAGAGACTCCAACGTTTGAACCAACTATCGAAGAAGCACTTGTGGGAGAATCGTCAGGAAGTCCCGAGAGCTCTGGACCAAAGACGAGTCTCACCATCTCCTACACGCTCGATGGTGTTATCTGGACTGACCTCACTACCTTTTCTCCAAGAGATAACGAAGTGACATTCGACCTCGACATAATCTCAAGTGAAGAGATTGAGAAGCTCGTGGTGCGTGTTACGGCCGAAGAAGTAGGCGGTGAACCAGTGTATTTGCGTGCTGCTGAGCTTCGCATCTGGACGGAGGCACCGCTTGACGAGCTTCTTGAGCCTATCCTTGAAGAATCGATTCCAGGTGTACGCGTCTATGAGCGGGAGTTCAGTATTGACCCAAACGCGACGCATTCCTGCGCACTCCTTCCTGCGACCCTCGATCTTTCAAGTGCCACAACGACGCAACAGATTGAACTCTCACTTATGCTCGGAGAGAATCTCGGGAGCGGTATTCAGGGGGTCGTCGCAAACGTAAGCGAAGACGTTCTTGAGATTGTGACAGGTACCTCGACGCCTGAAGCGCTTGCGTTGCTTCCTGAGGAAGTTCCGGTCGAAGTAGTCTTCACTGAAGAGCCAACTGCTACGACGAGTAATCCTATCGTTGCCTCGACAAGTGAATCGATTGTCGAAGAAGACGTTGAGAAAGTACCCGATGGAATACTCGACTCCCTTCAAATAGTAGCTGAAAACCTTATTACCGAGG
>CAYGFQ010000014.1:0-15013 GCA_964349285.1 uncultured Candidatus Saccharibacteria bacterium
CTCGTATGTAAGCATACGAAAGCTCGTTCGGCGCTCATCCATGCATTAGGATGCATGGATGAGGCCTCACTTCGCTCTCGTAGTTCAATGGATAGAACATCTCACTCCTAACGAGATAATGTAGGTTCGATTCCTGCCGAGGGCACCAGTGATATACTTTTCGTATGGAAACACCAGGCGACGATCTCCGAGATCTCCTTGAAGAGAATCTCGAACTCACAAAAGAGAACAATAAGATGCTGAAGGCCATGCGCCGCGATGCAATCATAAGCGGGGTACTGAAGACCTTGGTATGGGCAGTAGTTATTGTTTCGTCTTTTTATTTCACGGCAAAGTACCTCGAGCCACTTTTGGGGACCTTTACGCAAGCTGCAACTGGTATGGACGAGGCAAAGTTCAATGAGCTTATTGAGCTCTACCGGAGCTCACAGCAATAGATGAAAGGTTAGGGGCCGTATGCTAGTATGTCGCTACCGCTTGGGTAGCTCAGTTGGTAGAGCACTTCCCTGAAGAGGAAGGGGTCGCCGGTTCGATCCCGGCCCCAAGCACCATGCCCCTCTCTCCGGCGAGCCGGACGTTTAACAATCTCCTCTCGTTCGCATCTCGTAACGAGCGTAAACTCGGTGCCGGCTTGTTCGCGCTCGGGTTCCTTACCGATCTTTTGACGTTCACGTTGCTTCCGCTCTCGACGATAAACCTTTTCTTTGCCGCTTATCTCATCCTGACCGCTGTCTGTGCGTTTGGAGCGAATGTCATATATAAGTGGAGCACCAAGGATGTTTGGTGGCGTAAATCGCTTGCCGTGCTTTTCCCGCTTGGTGTGCAGTATGCACTTGGCGGTTTGCTCTCAGGATTCGTTGTGTTCTACGCGAGCCATTCAGTGGTCTCCGTCTCCTGGCCTTTCCTGCTTTTGCTTGCACTCGTGTATATCGGGAATGAGTACTATCGCAAACAGCGCGAGCATCTTATCTTTCAGACCGTCCTCTTTTTCTTTGCGCTCTATGCATACGCCATCTTTGCACTCCCGCTCTTTGCTGGTTCACTTGGGCCCTGGATATTTCTGGGGAGCACTCTCATTGCTCTTGTGCTCTTTGCTGCTTTTCTCTGGCTTTTGTATGTCGTTAACGAGGAGCGCACGAAAGAAAACCTGCGACCCATTGGTGGCATTGTAGTCGGTATCACGCTTGCGATAACGGGGGCCTATTTCACCGGTGTCATACCACCCCTCCCGCTTGCACTTGCGCACGGCAGCGCCTATCACAGCGTGGTGAAGACTGGGGAAGGGTATCTTGTTGAAGCTGAGGAAGCACAGCCGTGGTGGGACCTGCGTCCGCAGACCATACATCTTGCTCCGGGAGCACCGCTCTACGCTTTCACCGCAGTCGTTGCGCCCGCGTCATTTGGCGGTTCTGTTGTGCATCGTTGGGAGCATAAGAATAGCGATGGAGACTGGATCACTTTGGGACGTATCTCGTTTCCGATTTCAGGTGGCAGGGAAGAGGGGTACCGTGGCTATTCGGTAAAAGAAGATCTCGCTCCCGGAGCATGGCGCGTCTCAGTCGAAACGCCTGGCGGACAGGTTATTGGTCGCTTCGGTTTTACTATGGTTACTGCAGCAGGTGTCCCGGCTTTGCACCGAGAATCGCTCTAGCCCTGTTGCTCGGTACGAGCTCGACGTAGAGTTCCAAGAACAACTCCCACCAGAGCGCCCTCATGCTCGTCCTCCGAGAGTGCTTGTTCAAGAGAGTCGGAGTGTAGAAGAGCATTGGTGTGCATGAAGGTTACGCGACGCGCGTCCAGCTCTCGTATAAGGCTATCGAGCTTACGAGGTTCAAGTGACGCGGCTACGGACAAGGCACGTTGTCTAAGAGCATCCTCGGCATCTCCTACTGCACGATGTGTTTCCTCAAGTGACCCATGTCCGAACTGACTCTTGGTATAGGCTTTTCTCGCCTGTGCCACCGCTTCAATTTCTGGTGCAAGTTCCTGTGCGAGAGAAGCTACTGCCTCCTTGCCTTCACGAGCCTCATCTTTGGCCTCTTGGGGAGAAGTGTAATCATGGACCACCTCAGCGAGATTATCGTTAGCAGCACTATCCGGATCGCCCTCGTGTGGTCTTCGTGCCTCGAGAGCTCCGTCCATGGGGCTTAGCTCGCGCGAACGCGGAGCTTCGTCTGGCGAGATTTATCGAGCTTTGGAAGAGTGATGGTGAGGAGGCCGTCCTTGGCGCTTGCGGTTGCGTTGTCGACATCAATTTCCTGCGGAAGCATGATGGTGCGAGAGAATGAACCCCAGAAGAGTTCCTGGCTGAAGTAGTCGGAGCCCATAGACTCACTGCGTTCCTCACGGGAGCCTTCAATCACCACCATGTCGCGGCTAATGGAGACGTTCACATCCTCGGGGCGTACACCCGCGACGAAGGTACGGATGACAATTTCATCTGCACCCTGATACATATCGACAGGAAGCTGACCTTCGGTGCGTTCTTCTTCATGGTGGAGCGGCACAGCAGAACTTGCAGGAGTCATACGGCGCGCGGCAGGAGCAGAGACTTCATCATCGAAGACATCGTATTCATCATCGGAAGGGCGAGGGCCCGAGAGTCGTTCGAAGAAGGAGCGTTTCTTGTGTTGCATGTTAGTAAAGCTAGCAAACGTTTTTTGGTAAATTGCGGTATCGGAAGTATTTGAGTATCTCGAACGCCGCGAAGAAGACTACTGCGCCGGTCCAGACCGTGAAGAATGCCAAGATGGTCGTCGAACCGCCTGCTCGAATTATAAAAAAGTTGAAGAGGGCATGCAAACCGATTGCGAGGATAAGTCCAAAGGCTGCTGCAACCGCTCGCATGGGTGGTCGGGAGCGATAGGAGAATGCGAGCGCAAAGCCAATCGCCGAGGATGCGATGACGTGGAGGAGTGTTGAGCCAATAAAGCGCAGATTGTTCGTGACAAGGCCAGCGAGGAAGCGACCCTGCGACAACGGATCAAGCAAAAAGAGTGCGTTCTCAAGTGCAGCAAACCCGAGCGCAACCGTAATCATGCTGATGACAATATCAATTGAGTTACGAACTGCATGTGCGAAAGCGAGGGTGATAACTGCAAAGAGCAGGTACTTCGCAACTTCCTCTACCGTTGCCCATGCTATGACAATGTTTAAGTCAGACGAGAGGTATTGGACCGCAAGGTCCTCAAAGGGAAGCACAAAGGGCACCGCGACCATGCCGGCGATAAACATGGCGAAGATAGCCCATGCTGGTTGCGGGCAACGCTCCTCTTCTTTGAGGAGGAAGTAGAGCCACACAAGCGCGGGAAGGAGACCACCGATGAAGGCGTAGATGACCGTCTCAAGAGGAGGCATGCCTCCATTCTAGCAGGCGTTTGAAGCTCGCTTCTCCTTGCTACTGCACTACTTCACCGGCCAAGCGGCAGTCATGAGGAACGCCGCATCCTTGTTTGGCAACGACTGATAAATCTCTTCCGTGATAAATGGCATAAACGGATGGAGCAGTCTGAGGAGTCGATTGAGAATAAGGCGAAGTGCTGTTGCGCGAGAACGCTTTGCAGCTTCGTTATCGCCCTGCAGGATAGGCTTCGATTCTTCAAGGATGACATCTGCAAGTCGATGCCAGGCATAGTGATAGAGCTTCTCAGCAGCAAGGTAGGCGCGGTGGTTCTCAAGGTCATCGGTAACATCGCCTGAGAGCGCGTCTAGCTCTGCAATAAGAGCAACATCAGACTCATCGAGTGCGTCGGTATCTGGCGCGTCTGCTTTCTCGAGCACAAAGCGCGTGATGTTCCAGAGCTTGTTCGCAAAGTGCTTGTAGCCTTTAATCTTGTCTTCGCTGATGCGCATATCAGTTCCAGGCGTGTTGCCAACAATGAGTGCCATACGTGCAGCATCTGCTCCGTACTTTGAAGCGATATCAAGTGGGTCCATGTTATTCCCGAGCGACTTCGACATCTTGCGACCCTGTGCGTCTCGTACGAGACCGTGGAGGTAGATGGTGCGGAAAGGAACATCGCCGAGTGCAAACTGCGTCATGAGAATCATGCGCGCGACCCAGAAGAAGAGAATGTCATACCCAGTCTCAAGAAGGTCTGTTGGGTGGTACGTTCGTAGATCAACTGTTTCATCGGGCCAGCCCAAGGTTGAGAAGGTCCAGAGGCCTGAAGAAAACCAGGTATCCAAGGTGTCTTCATCTTGAATCCATCCTTCACCAGACGGTTCCTCCCCAACGGCAATCTCCTCGCCTCGGTACCACACCGGAACACGATGCCCATACCAAATCTGCCGGCTGATGCACCAGTCTCGCAGGTTCTCAATCCAGTGGAAGTATGTTTTATCAAAATGGTCGGGGAGTATCTTGATACGGCCATCACGCACGGGCTCAAGCATAAGGTCTTTCAAGGACTTGTCGCCACGACCTTTGACCGGCTTATTCACATCGATGAACCACTGCAGTTTAATCTGCGGTTCAATCACGCCGCCGGTGCGTTCTGCCGTTGCGACGTTATGAACGTAGTCTTCTTCCTTTTCAACAAGACCTTTTGCGCGAAGCTTTTCTATAATCTTTTCGCGCGCCTCCGTTATCTTCATGCCAGCAAATTCACCAGCAATCGGGAGCAATTTCCCGCGCTCGTCGATAACCTGTTCCTTATCAAGCTTGTGTCGCTCTGCAATCTCAAAGTCAGTGACATCGTGCCACGGAGTGATGGTCATGACGCCCGTACCAAACTCCATATCGATGGCCTCATCCTTCACGACCGTTGCGGTAATAGGACCGTTAATCCACTCAAGTTCAATCTTGTCTCCGTGCGAGAACGTTGCGTAGCGTGCGTCGCTTGGGTGCATCACGACATACTTATCACCGAATTTAGTCTCTGGACGTGAAGTACCAATGACGAACGGGCCGTACTTCAGGTAGTAGAACTTCTCCTTGCGCTCCTCGTACACGATTTCATCATCGGAAATAGTCGTCTGTCCTTTAGGATCCCAGTTCACGATGCGATGCCCTCGGTAAATGAGACCAGCGTCGTACATATCTTTAAACTGTCGACGTACTGCGCGACTGCGAGCCTCATCCAAGGTAAACACCTCGCGCGACCAATCAAGAGAGGCACCCATGGTCTTTAGCTGCCCGACGATGGTGTCGTGACTTTCCTTGGCATAGATTTCAATACGTCGGAGTAACTCTTCACGTCCAAGATCGTGACGGCTTTTCTTCTCTTCTTTCTGTATCTGCTTTTCAACAACTGACTGTGTCGCAATAGCTGCGTGATCAGTTCCCGGTATCCAGAGGGTGCGGTACCCGCGCATGCGCTTGAAGCGTATGAAAATGTCCTCAACGGCAAGCATGAGCGCATGGCCCATGTGGAGGCGTCCCGTGACGTTTGGTGGGGGGAGAACAATGGTATAGGGAGGAGCGTCCTCTTTCGCGACGCCAGCGGCAACGCACTTCTCAGGATTGAAGTACCCGCTCTCCTCCCAGGCCCTATAGACTCTCGGCTCCGTCTCAACGGGGTTATAGGGCTTCAGGAATTTCTCGTCCATCGCCAAAATATAGCAAATAACGGGCTTCTTTTCCTCCTAGGCTCCGGAGAGGGAGAGATTGCCATCTGCCCGAGGGTCAGAGTCGAACTTTAAATCTCGAGCTCGGTAAAAGCCCGCAACCGCAATCATAATTGCGTTATCGGTCGTGAGTGCTGCAGGAGGAATGCGCAGTTCTGTTTCCGGGTATTCGCGTGCCATGTTTTTGGTGAACACTGCTCGAATATGTTTGTTCGCTGAGACACCACCACCAAGAGCGAGTACCTTAGGGTTCGTCTCTTCAATTGCACGCGAGGTTTTCTCCCACAACACATCTGAGACGACATCCTCAAATTCCTCTGCAAGCTTCTCGCGCTCTGTTTGCGTGAGCTCGTCATGTTTCTTCAGAAGATAGAGAACTGAGGTCTTGAGGCCGCTCCAGGAAAAGTCGCAGGAGTCGTCGTGGAGCATGGGACGAGGCAGAGTAAAAGGTTTTGGGGCGGAGTTAGCACGCCCCGCCTCTGCAAGCTTTGAAATCTCAGGGCCCCCTGGATACGGAAGTCCGAGCATACGCGCTACCTTATCGAACGCTTCGCCTACTGCATCGTCTCTCGTTCTTCCAATGAGTGAGTAGGTATACCAATCGTTCATGAGAACAAGCTCCGTGTGGCCTCCCGATATAAGAAGGGTGAGGAGAGGAAATGCCGGAGAAGGGAGAACCATCTCTTTCTCGCTCTCCATGGTGAGGAGTCCTGCAAGCATGTGACCCTCCATGTGATTCACCGGAACAATGGGAAGCTTCCATGCTGAAGAGAGTGCCTTTGCAAAATTCACACCAACCCAGAGTGCTGGCTCAAGTCCGGGGCCGTGAGTGACTGCGATTGCATCTATCGCTGGCTTTTCGAGTGTTCCTATAAATGCAGTAAATGCTTCTGCAAGTTCTCCCTCGCGAACGAGCATATCGCCAAGGTCAGGTACAGGAGTTTTTCCTTCGGTATACATGCGAGCTTCTTTGAGAGCTTTCGCGAGCATGGGGACTAAATTCTTGGCGTGCTCACGCTTAGCAAGGGTTGGATACACTCCGCCATACTGTTGGTGCAAATCGACTTGTGAGAACGCACCGTTCCCGAGAACGGTGAAGTGTGTGCCGCGAGCGTCTTCCGTCGCTTCAAGAAGAGCGACTGCGGTATCGTCACACGAGGTCTCGATTGCAAGAATCCTCATCTAGTCTTCTGCGCGGTCTTTCTCAAGGAAAGTCCACGGCATGGGTGTGCCAAACGGGAGACTAAAGCCTGCGCTCATAGGGTGCCCATTTCCACCGTATTTCTCTGCGACTTTTGCAACGTCGACCGAGCCATCGCCACGTATCGAAACACCAAGACCCAAAGGATGAGCAGAAACCACAAGCGCGAACGGCCCCTTCTTCTTGGCGAGCAAATTCCCGACGAGTGATTTCATCGGCTTAAAGGGATGCGCAGTCGCAAAGTAACAGTCATAACCCTCAAAGTGAATGAGCTTTGCGTGATCCACTGAGAGCTCGGCAAGGAGAAGGAAATACTCCTCATAAGCATGCGCTTTTGCGAGAAGTGCCTCACGAAGCGAAGGCGTAGCAAGTGCTTCCTCGACCGTTTGCCATGACTCAAAGGAGAAGGGGTGAGCGGTCAGGTAGGTGATTATCGCTCGCGTTTCAGGGAGTGAGAAGCGGAAGAGGTCGTCGTCCTCGACGTAGCGCAGGAGCTCAGGAAGCTCTGTTCCTTCGTGGAAATAGGACCAGGCAATTGAAGCACCGGAGCGATTCGCGTCGTAGACGTAGTCTGGCATCGAGGTCACCACATCCTTCACGCCCTCGTGATGATCGAGCACAACCAGAGACGCAGTCTTTGCGAGCAGTTCGTCCATGACCTCCTTGCGGTAGCAGAAGTCGATGAGATAAACCTGCGCTCCGGTGACATCGACCGGAGGTGGTTGCCCGTGCTTTGCTTCGATATACGAAGCACTCTCACCGAATTTCTTCCAAGCAGCAAAGGCGCCTCCGAAGCCGTCGGGGCAGCCGCCGTGATAGATGATTACTGTTCGCTCCATATGTGCCGTTATACCCCATTTATACGCGCTATACTAGACGCTTATGACTTCTATCTGGCGTGAGGGTATGCCACGGATTAGCAATCCGTTCACCTTCTTCCTCTTCACTTCAAAGCCGCATCGCAAGATGGCGTTGATTGCTGCACTGTGTGTGGTCGTTGGCGCGAGCTTGAATGCATTCACGCCCTATGTCTATAAGCTTATTATCGATGCCATCGCAGGAATAGGTGGCAACTCTTATGACGTCGTGTGGTTTGCCGTTGCACTTTTCATTGGGATAACGCTCATTCAGCACATCGTGTGGCGTATGAGCGGTTTCGCTGGCATGCGTTGGGCCACCGGAGTCCGGGCAACAGCGCGTGACGCGTTGAATTCCTATGTAACGCTCCACAGTCAGCAGTACTTCTCAAACCGCTTTGCCGGTTCTCTTGCAAACAAGATTAAGCAGGCGGGTGACTCCACCAAAGAGCTCGTCGAGATGTTTCTGTGGTCGTTTCTGCGCTTTGCGGTTTCGCTTACCGCGAGCTTCATCATCGTCTTCATTACGAGCCCGCAGATAGGCTATATCCTGCTCGCGCTCTTCCTCATTATTACGCCCCTGAACATATACCTGGCACGTAAGCGCGTTCCGCTTTCAATCGCAACGCAGGATGCAGAAACAAAGCTCACGGGCGCGAGCGTTGATATGTTGACGAATATTACGGCAGTGCAGGAGTATGCACGTCGTCGTCATGAGATTGAGTACTTGCGTTCTCTTATCACGCATCGGCGCATCACCGGTATTCGTAACTGGAGCTACAGCGAATGGATTCTCGTCTTGAACGGCATCCTGCAAACCATCTTCATTGGTGGCATGACGATTTTTGCGGTGCACCTTGCCATACAAGGACAAATCACCCCGGGAGACGTCATTCTTTTCCTTGCAATGATTTCCTTGCTTGAAGACCAGCTCACCTTCATTGGGAGTCAGTTCAACAGTCTCGCGGAAAATTGGGGCACGGTGAAGGAGAGTCTTTCTATCGTCACTGAGCCTTATCAAGTTACGGATGCAGAACAAGCGAAGGAGCTTTCAATTGCAAACGGCGGTATTGAATTTGATAACGTTACCTTCGAGTACGAAGGCATGCCGGTCTTTGCCGGACTGAATCTCACGATTGCACCGGGTGAGCGTGTTGGTCTTATCGGAAGAAGTGGCGCAGGGAAGTCGACATTGATAAAGCTCATTCTCCGTCACTATGACCTTGCTGGGGGTCAGATTCGTATTGATGGCGTCGACATACGAACCCTTAAGAAAGAGAGTCTCCGAAGCTCCATTGCTGTTGTGCCGCAAGATCCAGCACTTTTCCATCGCTCTATTCATGACAACATCGCGTATGGTCGCCCTGAGGCGACCCGCGAAGAGGTCATGCGTGCTGCGACCCAGGCGCAAGCACACGACTTCATTGAACGTCTCCCAGAAAAGTATGAGTCTATGGTGGGCGAGCGAGGCGTGAAGCTCTCAGGTGGTCAGCGCCAGCGCATTGCAATAGCTCGAGCACTTCTTAAGGATGCTCCGATTTTGCTTCTTGATGAAGCGACGAGCGCCCTTGATAGCGAGAGTGAGGTTGAGGTGCAGAAAGCACTCCTGCGGCTCATGGAGAATCGCACCGTGCTTGCGATAGCTCACCGCCTCTCTACGCTTCGCGCGATGGACCGGCTCATCATCTTTGATGAAGGTGAGGTTGTTGAAGATGGCACGCACGAGGAACTGCTTGCGAAGAAAGGTCTCTATGCCGAACTCTGGGCACACCAGGCTGGCGGCTTTATTGAGGACTAGGAACCGCACCCTTCTTCTCTTTAAGTGAGGACCAGTACGCTGCTCCGACAAAGACGAGACCTACGAGACCGGTGATGACTTCCGGTATATGGACGAAAATAGAAGCAAGCATTGAGGCAGCAAGTCCAAAAATTGCCCAGTGTGCTCCGTGCTCAAGATACGTAAGCGTATCAATGGTCTTCTTGCGCACGAGATAAACCGTAAGGGTTCGGACGAAATAGGCACCAACTCCAAGACCGACAACGATGACGGGGAGCTGGTTGGTGATTGCGAAAGCACCAACGACCCCATCGAGTGAGAAGGCTGCATCGAGGATGTTCAAGTAGACGAAGAGTGCGGCGCTCCCGAGTGCAACTGCCTGATGTCCAACACTCGTCTCAACCGTGAAGGAGCTTGCGATTCCTTGCATGCCGATGAACACCAAGATGCCGACGATGCCTGCGATGAGTATCGTAGCGGCTGCTTCAGGAACAAGAAGAGCGATGCCAAGCAGGAGAAGCAGGGAAATACCAATTTCAACGGCCTCGATACGACCCCAGCGAGCAATGTGTCGCTCAATGACATGAATCCAGTGCACTTCCTTGCTGGTATCAAAGAAGTACTTCAGCGACACCATGAGGAGGAAGGTACCGCCGAATGCAGAAATGGCCTCACGAGCTCCTGCAAGCAATCCGCCATACGCCTCAGGGTCTGTGAAGGCAAGTTCGGCGACCACAAGCGGAGAGAGAGCAACTGAAATGGCAACAATGAGGATAGGAAGGATAAAACGAGTACCAACGACGGCAACGAGGATGCCCCAGGTGAGAAAGCGTTGCTGCCACTTTTCGCTCATGCGAGCGAGGATGCGCGCGTTCACAACGGCGTTGTCGAAAGAAAGTGTCACCTCAAGAACGGTCAGAAGAAAGGCGAGTGCGAATGCTGCGGGGCCACCCCATACATACATCGCGCCAAGCGCGACGATCCAGAGAAGGACCGGGAAAAAGAACATACGGACGGTCTGGTTCATATTCTCTTTTAGAGTGTTTATATAACCACGCTCAAAGCCTTCTGTCTTGGTGCGCGGTGCAAGACTCGAACTTGCGACCCTCTCAACGTCAATGAGATGCTCTACCAACTGAGCTAACCGCGCTTATTTGCATATTCTTATGCAGAATGCCTCACTAAGATACATTAATCTCCTTTGAATTGCCACTGGTCCTCCATATATGGCGCAAACACCATAATACCCGGGACGTGTCGGCTTCCCAGCGGTACGTATATCTTTTATGACGTACGATATACAGCGGAAGGGGACACTTAATTGCTTTGCCCAGAATTTCTTCAGGTACTTCTCGTCCTGATCCACTCGCAAATGTAGTTCAAATCTGAATGAATTCCTCGGCACATTATACAACCTTTCAATAGCAGCTAAGTAGAACCTTAGAACTATCGGATTTGAGTTACCTAGTCTCAATTCCGGCCTTGTCTTACCTCCTTCTCCCAAGTAAAGCATAGCAAGCGCAAGCTCAAGGGATTTTAGGTCTGTGAAGATGGGGTGAGTTAAATCCTGCTCGACGTTATCTCTTACTACATCGATTCTTAGTTGCTTCGAAAGTCTATGTGTCTCCGCGGCCTTCTCTCTTGCTCTCTTAAGGCCTTTTTCAAGATCTTCCTGCAATTTCGCTAATTGCTTATCAGATAGTTTGATGTCTTTAAGCCATCCACTGAGTGTAGAACGTGGAATTTGAAGTTTCTGTTCGATGGCACGTAAAGATAAACCTCTCTTACGGAGTTTTATCGCTTGCAAGCGTGAAGTAGTCTTCTCAGAGGACATATCAACAGTGTATCATCTGTGGTTCAAGTTATCCTTATGTTATTGTGCGCAAATGGAGATCATCCACCTGACCAACGATAACCTCAAAGAAGCCGCTACCAAGGCCGCAAAAGCGATGCGGGACGGGGGCATCGTCGTCTATCCGACCGATACCGTCTATGGCATTGGTGTCGATGTTTTTAACCGCGAGGCAGTTGAGCGGGTGCGGGTACTGAAGGGCCGTGAACATAAGCGCCCGATTTCAGTCATTGTGCCCGATGTACGAAGCATTGAGACGTGCGGGACTATGAATGAGGCGGCAAAGATACTTGCTGCGAAGTTTCTCCCGGGACCTCTGACCATTGTTGTTCCGGCAAAGAAAAACATTCCAGAAGACATTACGTTCAATGGAGGTGTTGGTGTACGCATTCCAAAGCACGACTTCTGTAGCGCGCTTTCAAAAGCATTTGGTAAGCCCTACACCACGACGAGTGCGAATCGTTCTGGACTCTCGACCCCCAAAGACATCCCAGAACTTATGTGGCACTTCGGACCAAAGGTTTCTGAGATTGCGCTCATCATTGATGCAGGAGTCCTTCCTGCAGGAACTCCTTCAAGCGTTGTGTCGTGCCTTACGGAGAAGCCACAACTTATACGCGAAGGAGCGCTCTCGCGTGAGACGCTTGGTATCTAACGAAGAAGCGAACTTACGTTCCAGCCTCCCAGCTTGAGAGGTAGTGCTTTTGCTCGTCCGTGAGCGTGTCGATGGCGATACCCATGGAAGCGAGTTTCAAGGTAGACACCGTCTCCTCTATTTCATCGATGACGTCGTAGACATCGGCTGCAAGGCGTGGATTTCTGGTTGCCATCCACTCACAGGCGAGTGCCTGGGTTGCAAAGCTCATATCCATCACGGATGCGGGGTGTCCCTCAGCTGCAGCAAGGTTCACCAGGCGACCGTCGGCGAGAAGGCGAATACGCTTGCCTTTGAGGAGATATTCATCGACGAAGGGACGAACGTCTTCGCGCACAGAATCTGCTTCCTGCTTAAGTCCTGCGACATCTATTTCGACATCGAAGTGACCGGTATTACAGATGATGGCACCGTCTTTCATACGGCGCAGATGTTCAACACGAATTACATGGAGGTTACCCGTTGCCGTGCAGAAGATATCACCAAGCGGCGCAGCTGCTTCCATGGATAGGACATCAAAGCCATCCATCGTTGCTTCAAGTGCTTTGATGGGATCAATCTCGGTGACGATGACTTTTGCTCCCATGCCGCGTGCACGAAGTGCGAGTCCACGTCCGCACCAGCCGTAGCCGGCGACGACGAAGGTCTTGCCTGCGATGAGGGTATCGGTCGCACGGATGATGCCATCCAAGGTCGACTGTCCAGTGCCGTAGCGGTTATCGAAAAGGTTCTTGGTCTTTGCGTCGTTCACCGCAACGATAGGGAACTTGAGTGCACCATCTTTGGCCATTGCGCGAAGGCGAATAACACCCGTCGTTGTTTCCTCTGTACCACCAAGAACATCAGGAATAAGTTCAGGATGCTCTTTATGAATAGTCGAGACCAAGTCAGCACCATCATCCATGGTGAGGTGTGGCTTTGCTGCAACGACGCTCTTTAGGTGTGAGAAGAAGGTATCGCGATCCTCGCCTTTCTTTGCGAAGACCGGGATGCCGTGGTCCTTCACCAGAGAGGCTGCGACATCGTCTTGGGTTGAGAGTGGGTTTGAGGCACAGAGAACGACATTCGCACCCCCTGCCTTGAGCGTGCGCATAAGGGTACCTGTCTCGGCAGTGACGTGAAGGCACGCTCCGATTGTCTTTCCTTTAAACGGCTGTTCCTTTGCAAAGCGTTCACGCACTTGCTTAAGGACGGGCATATCTGCATCTGCCCAGGCCAGGCGCTTGGCGCCAAGCTCGGCTAGCTTCTCATCCGTGATGTCGTACTCCATGGTGTTCAGTAGGGAAATGATTCCTTGTAGGCGCCTTCGAATCGGCTCTTCAATTCATCGTGGGTAAAGGTGTGGTTCTGCGTACCATACCATTCGACCGCATACGCTGCCACCGTGCTTGCGAGCTTCGCGCAGGTCTCGTGCGGGAGTGAGTGAAGAAGGCCTTTCATGAACCCGGCACGATACGCATCCCCCGCTCCGGTCGGGTCGAGGACTTTCTCCACGGGCACGGCGGGTACTTTTGTCTCGCCTCCAGTCGTTACTATTCGAGAACCTTTCTCTCCGAACGTTACAACGAGGAAACCAGTACGTGAGACCAGGTCTGCTTCAGTCACTCCGGTCTTCTCGAGGATGAGTGCAAGCTCGTAGTCGTTGGTGAAAAGTCCGGCACTTCCTTCAATACCAGCAAGAAGCTCGTCTCCAGATAAAGCTGTGATGCGCTGTCCAGGATCAAAGAGATACGGGAGCCCTTGTTTCTTATAAAGCTCAGGTAGGTGCTGCATGTCGGCAAGGCACCCTGGAGCGACAATGGCGAAGTCCGCTTCCTCAACGGGAGGTACTGCTGCAAAGGGAGTTTCAGAACTTCCCGGATAGAAGGCAGCAATCTGGTTGTTGTGCTCATCTGTTACGAGATAGACAAAGGCAGTCATGTCTTCAGTGCGCTCTTGGACGAGAGAACAATCTGCACCCGAGCGTTCGAGATGGTCTTTGAGGGAAGCGAAGTCGTTACCAGCAGTTGAGAGAATGATGGGCTTTTCCGCGAGAAGTGCGAGGTTGTACGCGATATTGCCTGCAGTACCGCCAAAGTACTTGTTTGCGTTTTTGACCACGAAGCTCACGTTTATGTTGTGCAGCTTATCGGCCATGAAGTGGTCCTTAAAAAGGCCCGGGAAATCCATGATCCGGTCATAGGCGAGGGAGCCTGAGACGAGTACGCGTTTCATCCTCCCGAGTGTACCTCATGTATACTTGCCGCGAAATGGACCGGTACATCGTTATTCATAAAAAGATAGGAGAGACGCCACTTGGCGCTCTTACTGCCTGGCGTAAAGAGCACCCGCACTATGCGCAGGTGAGCGCATCCTATGCCGGCCGCCTCGACCCCATGGCAGAAGGAAAGCTCCTCATTCTTCTTGGCGAGGAGTGTAAGCGACAAAGCGCATACACGAACCTCGACAAGGAGTATGAAATTGAAGTGCTGCTTGATTACTCCTCAGACACCGGAGACGTTCTTGGTCTCCCTGAGTATTCCGGGAAAGAGACGCGGGTGAATCCCCAAGTTCTCTCTGAGGTCCTTCGTAAAGAGAAGGGAGCGCATACTCGTCGGTATCCGGCGTTCTCATCAAAGACTGTTGCGGGGAAGCCGCTCTTCCTCTATATGCTCGAGGGGAAGATGGCTGAGATTGAGATACCAGAACATGAAGAGCGTATTTATTCGATACAAGTACTGAAAGTTTCAACTCTCTCGAGTACGGTACTGCACGAGCGAATACAGAAACTCCTTTCGCTTGCGCCGCGTTCGGATGAGCCGTCCAAAGAACTTGGTGCAGATTTCAGACAGGATGAAATACGGAAGCAATGGGAGATGCTCTTCAAAGATATGCCTGAACGATCATTTGCCGTATTGAAGCTCCGAGTCGCCTGTGCATCTGGAACCTATATGCGCTCACTTGCTGGACGTATTGGAGAAGCACTTGGCACGAAAGGACTCGCACTCTCTATTCGGAGAACCAGGATAGGGAAGTACCTGTTCGGACTTTGGCCAAGAAGTTTCTTTTTGTGACCCCACGGGGAATCGAACCCCGATTTACGCCGTGAAAGGGCGCTGTCCTA
>CAYGFQ010000015.1:0-14787 GCA_964349285.1 uncultured Candidatus Saccharibacteria bacterium
CCGACGAAGCGGGTGATGAAGGAAACGCCGGGTGCGAGAATGGCGATTGCTTCGGTGAACACGATTGCAAGAATCATGTTCGAGACAATCTTGCCTGAAGCCTCAGGATTCCTACCGATGGCCTGCATAGCGCCGCCGCCGATGATGCCGATGCCAATTCCTGGGCCGATGACGCCGAGACCTGCTGCAAGGGCCATTGCGATCAATTTTGCTGATTCTACGTCCATAGTGACTAGATAATTACCGTTATAAGTAGCTCCATCCCGGAGCCGCATGGAGAAACGACGCTAGTGCGCCTCTTCCCCGTGCGGTTCCGCGATTGCGATCTTGATGAAGAACAGCGTCAACATCGAGAACACCACAGCCTGGATGAACCCGACGAATACCTCAAATGCCATCAAGGGGACCGGCAAGAGGTAGGCCAGGAAGAAGGCTGCGACCGCGATCATGACTTCGCCGGCGAAGATGTTCCCGAAGAGACGGAAGGAGAACGAAATCAACCGGCCGATGTTCGAGAGAAGCTCGATAATGCCCACGACGAAATCTACCGGTGATTTAAAGTTAACATATTTCCCTGCGTACTTGAAAAAGCCAAGAATCACGACGCCGGTGATCTCAATGGTGAAGAACGCGATGATGGCAAGCGCGAGGGTCATGTTCAAATCGGCCGCAGGAGCTCGGAAGAGTGGAATATCGTTCACAAGCACTGATCCCACACCCGGAAGGAAGGCGAGCTCGTTTGCGAGAAAGACGAAAAGAAAGATCGTCATGATGAGCGGGAAGAACCGGCGAGCCAGTTTTTCGTTTTCCAAGGTCTCTGCCATGTAGTTCAAAACACCTTCAAAGAGCCACTCAACACCGGCCTGAAGCTTCCCAGGAATCATCTTGAGAGAGTTACGGAACAAGAAAGCGAAGAGGAGGAGAAGCGCTACCGTCACCCAGGTCATCAAGAGTGAGTTCGTGACTGGAAAACCGAACACGTTAAAGACCTCCTCAGCCTTGAGGACTACGTGAATTGCGCCAGCATGCTCGGAAGCAGCTTCAGCAGCGTGTTCGGTAGCGGTGGTTGCCATACAAAAAGGACCCGTTTGATTGGGTTTATACCCCTATGGTAACAGACGCCTGGTGACTCCGCAAAAGCAAAACGCTGCGGCACCTAGCCACAGCGCTTTGCAACACCTGCACGTTTTCTAGGAACCGGATCCGCTGTCGTCGTCGTCTCCAGAGTCATCTCCAGAGTCGTCGCCACCTGAACCCGAACCGCTCGAATCGTCGTTAGAGTCGTCGTTTCCAGAGCCTGATCCACTTGAATCATCTCCAGAATCATCATCATTTGAGCCTGATCCGCTCGAATCATCGTCGGAGTCATCGTCTGAAGTCGAGTCATCTGATGAATCATCAATCGAGTCATCAGAGTCGTCGTCATTATCCTTTACTTCAATCTCGACTTCCCCATCCTTGACCTCAACCTTAATACGCTGATTCTCGCTTCGAATCTCGAACTTCTCATGATCTTCCTCGACACGCATCCGAAGCTCCTCAGGAAGGTCCCCTGAGCGCTCAAGGAGACTTGCCTGGATAACCGTAAGTGCCTGAAGGATGCCTGGGCTTGTAGAAGCGCTCATCTGCGCATCCACCATGAAGGCATTGAGGACATCGAAGGCATTGGTGAGGCGAAGACGTGCCTCTTCAGAGACCTCAGCACCGTCTTCGGCTCTACTTGCACGGTCCTCCGTCTCCATAGTGAGGACGGCGTCGATATCTGCTTCGGCAAAGCCATAGCGCGTGGCTATCTCAGCGATAATCTCCTCGCGAGTTTGTACCTTCGTGCTAAACCAGGCTTTTGCATCCCCTGCTTCAAGCTTCACGATAGTCTCGTTCGTGAAGACACCCGCTTCAGCCTCAGTGAGAGCTCCCGTGAGCTCGTCATTGAGCTCCTCGTCAACAATGGAGTTGAACTCCTCAAGACGCTCATCAGCAAACTCAATCTTGAGCTCCGCCTTTTTCTCATTCGGCGTGAACGCAAGACGCGCGTCTTCAACAGCGCGGTCAACCGGGAATAGGAAATCTCCCGGGCGAGCGCCATCAGAAACCGCAACAGTACCCCCAGCACCCAACAAGAGGGCAACAATGATAACCAGTGGAATCATATTTAGAAGAAGTGTTACTGCTACTACCCGCATAAATGGTAGCACAGCACTAGGGGGTGATTTGTGCAGGGGTGGCCCAAAGCCATTTGACACATCGCTATAAAAGTCGTAAAAAAGTAATCCACGCAACCGAGGGAGGTAACCGTGGTGGAAAAGTCCTTTACCAATCGTCTCATCGCCGCTTTGGCCAACACCGAGGAGAAACCCGAACCCGACAACCTGCAACCCGTCGGCGAAGGCGAGAAGATTCGCGGCCGCGTCACTCCGGCCGCTCAAGCAATCTTTCTGCTTGAAGAGGAGCTGCGCCTGGAATATAAAGCCGCGACTGCTAAGTTCGCGGGAAGCCCCGAGTGCGGGGTTTCGTGCCCATGCATGGGCTACTTCAACCAGTCGCAAACCCTCGCCCATCTTTTCTACGCCATCGCCAACGACCAGGCCGGGGCGCCGCTCGCCATTAACAGTGGCTTGCGCGCTGGGTGGACCTTAGTGGAAGTCCCGCTCGATGAGCAGATGAACGGTTTCGAAGGCCCAGCCCTTGGACTCCTCATCATGGGCCTCCGGGCCCGTGACGGAATCCAAGAAGTCTGACTTCGACGCCGAAAGGACGAACGGCCGCGTGAGCAATCACGTGGCCGTTCTCTCATTAAAGGTGTGGACCTGACGGGAATCGAACCCGTTACCTCTTCCATGCCATGGAAGCGCTCTACCAAGTGAGCTACAGGCCCGAGCTTTCCACTCTACTTCTTCTCTTTCATCGCCTCAAGGTCAGCAAGGACCCGGCGAACATCAGCAGTGAGCTGTTCAAGTGTGACTCGCTGCTCCTGCTTACGCTTTTCCTCTGCTTCGTCTTCGGTAATCTCCTCAAGGTCTTCCGTAATCTCATCAAGATCCTCTTGAATGTCATCGAGGTCCTCTCCGAGCTCCTCAACGTCCTCCTGAATCTCATCAATGTCTTCGGTAATCTCGTCGATATCCTCTTCAACCTCACGAAGACTCTCCGTGTGCTGATTCACTGTCATCTGGATGAAGATAGCGAGGTAAATGGCTTCCAGAGAGACAATCGTCGTCAGGAAAAGAAGCATCATGTCCCAGGAGATGAACGCGAAGACGGCTGCTGCAAAGAACCCTGCAAAGATGAGGGTATGCACCACGAGCGAGAGCGGGGATCCTATCCCAGCGACAACACGCTCCAGAATAGTTGGACGATTGATGCTTGGCTTCATGGTGGACCCGAGGGAATTCGAATCCCTGACCTCTGCAATGCGAATGCAGCGCTCTACCAACTGAGCTACGGGCCCTGCTCCAGAACTATTCTCTACATACTACACCCGTTCGGGCCGCCGGGAATTGAACCCGGTCTACATCCACCCCATGGATGCGTACTACCGGTATACTACGGCCCGTTTGAAAACAAGATTACCCTAAGAGTTTACTGCGGAGAAGTTCGCGTGCCTTGGGGTCATACTTCGCACGAAGTAGTTCAGGCACAAGGAGTGAATACTGGAACTGTGGATTGTCTGCAAGATCAATAAACTCATCGAAGGTAATCTCTTTCACCGTAATGCGCTCACCCGGATCAACTTGCGGCTCACTCACCTTCTTACACTTCCTCCCGATATAGCAGTGTACGAACCAGTGAATCTTCGCAACCGGTTTCGTGATGAGCCAGGGCACTAACTCCTCTGCCGCATACCCTGTTTCTTCCAAAAACTCGCGCTTGGCTCCTGTTTCTGGACTCTCACCATCTTCAACACCACCGCCGGGGAACGTGAGCTTTGGTGCTCTTCCTGGTTGCTCGTCTATGGTCATAAGGAGGTTCCCGTTTTCAAGCACGGGGACCACAAACGCACCGTGCTTACGACTTAAGTACTCAAAGGTCTTTGTGGAGCCATCAAAGAGCTCCTGCTCCCACTGATACACGTCAAATAAGACGCCACGAAAGACGCAGACGGCGTGTTCTGGAATTTGTGATGGTCGCTCCATGTCGGGCCGCCGGGAATCGAACCCGGTCCTCACGAACCCGAATCGTACGTACTACCGGTATACTACGGCCCGATGTAAAAAAGCATAACAGAAGCCTTGTGGGCGGTACAGGACTCGAACCTGTGACCCCACCCGTGTGAGGGGTGTGCTCTACCAACTGAGCTAACCGCCCGAGACCCCAAATATAGCAGAGGGGACGTTATTAGAACACGCCTAAAGACAAATGGGCCCTTCTGGTATACTGTCGGCTGGGTTACCAATAACGTATTTAGAGTCTATATGCCTAACGCGGCACTTTCCAAACCTCTTGCTCTGTCCCCGGAACTCGAGGCAGTCGTTGGCTCCGGTCCGCTCCCGCGCTCCGAAGTCACGAAGAAGATCTGGGTCTACATCAAGAAACACGATCTCCAGAACCCGAAGAACAAGCGCAACATCCTCGCGGATGACAAATTGAAGGCAATCTTCGGCAAGGACGAAGTCACCATGTTCGAGATGACGAAACTCGTCTCGGGACACATGAAATAACCGTACTCCGGTTCGCACAAAGCCGCCCTTGAGGCGGCTTTTGCGTTTCCTACTCCCGTATCCAGTTGTACGCCTCTTTGAGCTTACTGAGAGCTTTATCGAGGTCATCAAGGACATCTCGCTTGCTTCGCTCAGGATCAGCATCCCAATTGCTATCCATGGTTCGATTCAGCGTGTTTCGTGCGCTTTGAATGAGCTCCATAATGTCTCGCTGGTTTTTGGTGGTGTATGCCATACGTTCACTAGTGTACCGCAAGCTGGTCGCACCTATCCATGAGGTGTTTCCCCAGTAGTACTCCGACTGGGACTCCCGTGTACTTGCTGTACACCGTTATGGGCCCCACATTCACCTCGCCAACAACCGTTTTCCCACCACACACCAAGAGATCTACTCCTGCATAGTCTGCGCCAATAGCATCCTTGGCAGCAAGAACAATCTGCTGCTGTTCTTCTGAAAGTTCAGCGCTTACCGCCGTACCTCCTTTGGAGACGTTTGAGGTTATATTCTTCTCGTTTGTTCGCTTTACCGTCTCCACGATTTGATTCCCGATGACCGTCGCGCGATAGCTTGAGAACCCAGAAGAGTCATCATTGAAATAGGGCTCAAGCATAATCGACTCATAGGCATAGCCCTTCTCGTATTCCCGCACCAAGAGAAACGTAACAAGCATGCTCAGAAGAAGGCCAGGGACGAGGAAACCTGAGATAAGGAAGGCACCAATGAAGCTTGCTACCGCTACGACAGCCAAAGCGAAGTTCAGGGTCTGTGAGTGATTCCCGAGCACGATGCGGTTACGACCACGTATAGAGCGCTCAAAGGCTTTTGTTTCAAACCAAGAGCCACCGCGATACTCATGCAACTTCCCTTCAGACTTACGAAGGAGCTTCACCCCGGCACCGGCACCTTGGTCGATAGGTTTTCCTACATACCAACGCTCTTCAGCCATGGCGGCCATAAGCTCAGGGAGCGAGGTTGCAATAACATCGTCGAGGACTGGAATACCTTGCTCCCGTAGTACTCGCTTGGTCGCACGCTTATCAAAGCCAAGCTCATGAGATTCCTGCTGATTAGCGAATGGGACTACATTCCGCAGGAAGCCTATGTTGAGCTTGTACTTCGGGTCAGTCGAGCAAAGGCTTGAGTCATGTTCGACGATAAGGGAAAGATCGTTATCGCTACAGAACCGTCGTGCCTCTTCTTTGGAAGAAAGCGTAAGGCGCGTGAGGGAAAGAGTGACCGCTTTGTAGCGGCCGCTCTCGTCTATCGTCTTTTGAAGTTCGCGGGCAAAGCGCCGTATCGAAGCATCGGAGCGATAGAGCCATCCTGGTATGTGAATGCCGATGGCTTTCATGCGACTAAGGTCCTGGCTTGTAATCGCTATAGTATTCGACCTTGATGTCATCCACCCAGTCTTTCCCTGGGATGACCGAGAGCACCTTTCCGAAGATCTTGGCGTTTCCTTCGTCGATGACGATAGGGAAGTAGCTTCCCTGTTTATTCTCAGGATGAAGCACAACCACATCGTCTTCCCGTTCAAAACGCTTCACCACCGCCATGTCTCCAATGATGGCGACAATGCGGTCCCCTTCATCGACTTGTCCCGTTACCTCGACGATGACGTAGTCGCCGTTATGAATACCGGCATCGAGCATTGAGTTCCCCACTGCTCGAATGGCAGCTACTGAGGTTGCTTTCCCGAGGAGCTTGCGGTCAACGGCAATAAACTCACCAAACTCATCCTGAGCGTAGACCTCCATCGCATCACACCCGGCAGAAGCGATAACCGGCACGGCAACAAAGTCTGGAGGCATGTAGACACTCATGCTCTCAAGAATGATGATGCCGCGATGCTGGAAGCGATCACGACGTATGAAGCCTTTACGCTCAAGAGCTTCAAGTCGCTGCGTGACGCTTCTGGTAGAGCTCAAACCGAGCTCTTTCTGGAGTTCTGAAATAGTCGGTGACTTCCCACGCCGTGAGATAAAGCGCTTCAGATATGCGAGGGTCTCTTCTTGAACGTCGGTGAGAGCTTCATTCCTTCCCATAGAAACCATGCTAGCAGGCAGGCACACAGGAATGAGCACCTTATACACACAAGATACACACGTTTGGAGGCATGTAGAATGCAGGCAGTGAGCCTTTCGTTACGAAACAGCCTTCTTGCGAGCGGAGCACTCGTTGTAGTGCTCGTACTCTTCCTCCTCTTGAAGCCCGGAGAAACGACGGTACGGCGAACTGAAGCAGGCTTTGAGCCTGCCCACGTAACGGTTCACGTGGGAGAGAGCATTCGCTTTGTGAACGAGACCGAGGAGCCTATCTGGCCAGCCTCAGACAGTCATCCCTCCCACACGCTCTACCCGGCGTTTGATCCTCAAGAGCCCATTCAACCTGGAGCAAGCTGGCGCTTCACTTTCGATAAAATCGGGGTGTGGGAATACCACGACCACATGCAATCAACCCTGACAGGGGTCGTTACGGTTGAAGGAGCTATCGACGAGAGCATACGGGCGTGTACCGAGCGCAATAAAGACGAACGAGGCATCTTCCCTGAGTGTTGGCAGGGTGATGTTATCGCTGCTCTACAGAAAGACGGACTAAGTGGTGCCTTCGAGCGTATCGACTTCTTCTTTGCGAATGACCCACTCTTCAAAGAGAACTGCCACGATGTCATGCACGCCGTTGGCAAAGCTGCTTACGCTCTCTATGAGACCAGTCATGAGGTTATGGACGACTCAAGAACTGCCTACTGCGGTTACGGCTTCTATCACGGCTTCATAGAAGAGATGCAGGTGCATGAGGGTGTGGGGCAATACCAAGAAGTACGCTCGTACTGCGAGCGTCTCGCTTCCCTTCGCCCGCAAACACTCGGCACCTGCTATCACGGCATTGGCCACGCTGCCTTCGATGCTCTTGAGGGAGACCTGTGGGGAGACCCTGAGGCTATGACCGATGCCTCCCTTGCAGTATGCGAAGAAGCAGCACTGACACTGCAAACTCGATCCTGGTGCTCCTCAGGCGTCTACAACTCCTATGCAAACGCGATGAGTGCCACAAACTACTTCCTTTCCTATGAAGGCTTTGATCCTCGTACCTTCTGCCCGTTACAGGAAAAGGCCTACCAGCAGTCTTGCTACTCAGAACTTGGTATCGGCTACATACGCTCACACACGCTCTCGATTGAGGAGGCACTTACCTTCAGTCGAAGCGTTGACCCAGAGTTCGTGCCTCGCATGCTCTACGTATACTTTGCTGACTATGTAAAACAGAACATGAGCACGTATGACCCTGTAACCTTCTCATCTCTCTGCCTTGCGCTAGAAACAACATCTGAAAAGGGTAGTTGCCTCACGGGAATCTTGCAGGGGATTCGGGAGCAATCGAAACCGCAAGAAGCGTATAAGAATCACTTTGCACTTTGTGAGCAAGTTCCTGAAGGTGAGCTTCGTACTACGTGTGTAGAGGATGTTGTTGCTCATGCAGGAGAACTTGCTGATGATTCTGACTTTCTTTTGGCGTGTAGGGCGATTAGTGGAGTTCCTGCTTCCCTTTGTGCGGGAACGAACTAAAAAGCGTTTGAAGATGACAAGTTTCTTAGAATTAAACTGTTAACTACCGTGTTTACGTTCTATATATCTCTTAATGAGATGAAATAGAACGCTGTTCATTTCGCGAATAACTTCTCCAGTTTCTGTCTGAAATTCTCGAAATTTAGAAATGGTTTCTTGAATATTAACATTATTGCTTCGGTTCGCGACCTCCATCAGATGTGTTTGAATCGCTGCATCGGCATAGAAGAAGCGAGATTCTTGAATCGTTTTGCCAAGCGAGTAATATGCAAATTTACCGAACTGGTTAGTCTTATCTGAGAAACATCTCCTAAAACTTGATCTTAACGATTTTATCGCACTGAAGTAATGGTGTGCTAACTCGTTTCTAATTCTATTTAGTCGATAACCAAGACTTTGAGGATTCTGCTTATCGATTGGTTCCAAAGCGGCCTCTTTAATCGAGTTCCAGTTCGCTTGAACGGAGGGATCAAGCTTGCGAACAAGGGCCATGAATTGCGGTTGCTTGTAAAGATCTTCATGCTCTTTCAGAAACACGAAAAATTCGTTCAAAAAACCCGCCACTGACTTCTGAAGGTGCGTAATCATTCCGTTATATTCACCTAGATATCCCGACGGCTCCTGAACTTCGATTGGAGACGTGTGACTATGTGTATAGTCACTATACAGATGCAATAAGTCCTTGAGATCGTTGTAGATGACAGCAAGAACAAGAAAGAAATCGTCGAGATCATTATTCTCCTTCCCAATTATTCGAGATGGGTCTATTTTCTTTAGATTGAAGGGTGTTTCTGGTCCTAGCATTCCAATATCATAATGGTTTCCGGATATTGGACAATAAAGCGCCCGTCACAGCGCTTTATTCTTCTATTCTCAAAAGATGTGGACCGTACAGGATTCGAACCTGCGACCCCCTCATTGCAAATGAGGTGCTCTACCAACTGAGCTAACGGCCCGTGGGCGACATTATAGCACGTTGTATTAGTTCTGCAGCTGGTCTACCTTGGCCGCCACAATGAAGTCATTCTCGGAGAGACCCCCAAGAGCATGGGTCGTGAGAAAGACCTTCACCTTGCCCCAGGAGACCGTGAGGTCAGGATGGTGCCCCTCCTCCTCTGCAATACTCGCTATCTGAATCGCAAAGGACATAGCCTCCTTAAAATCTTTGAAGGTAAAGGTGCGAGAAATGGAGGAGGCGTCCGAAGAGAGCTCCCACTCAGGGGTGTGCGTGAGAAAAGCACGCGCATCCCCTTCGGTGAGCTTCGGAACACCTCCTTCGCACGCCACACATTTCTTCTGAGTGAGGTCCATAGCTAGTTTCGTTTGAGCGCAAGATCAATAACGTGTTTCAGGAAGTCCTCAAACTTAATCCCGACCGCCGCAAGCGACTTTGGGAAGAGTGATTCCTTGGTCATCCCGACTGCCGCAGCATTATTCGTCTCAAGGAGGTAGATACCATCCTTTGCAACAATGAAATCAGAACGGGAATAGTGTCGCATACCAAGCGCATCGTGCATGGTGCGAGCAAGATCCATCAACTCCTTGGTAACTTCTTTCTTAAAGCGACCCGGACATATCTCTTCTGATATCCCATCGTACTTAGCCTCATACGAGAAGAATCCAATGTGCTCGGGAGGACGTATTTCAATAGGTGGGAGAGCGTAGAGCCGCTCTCCACGCATCCCTTCAATAATGCCAACCGTTGCTTCGGTTCCCCGAATACGCTCCTCGATAAGTACGGCCTCATTCCCTTCTGCAAGCAGCGCATGCACAGCCTCTTGTACTGCTGCATACCCACCAGCAATGGAGACACCACGAGAGGACCCTGCGCGTACGGGCTTTACGATAACTGGCTGGAAGAGCGAGCGCACGGCATCCATGATTTGCGTATCCACATCCCCGCCAACTTCAATGAGACGGTAGCGTGGGGTCTTAATCCCGTGCTCCCGTGCCTTCTCCTTGGCGAGCACTTTATGAGCAGACACAAAGGAAGCAAAGGAATCAGAGCCTACAAAGGGAACGCCAAAACGCTCAAGCGTCTTTTGCACCTCACCATCCTCACCATAGGCGCCATGCAACATCACGAGCGCAACATCAACGGAGCGAAGTGCTGCATGCGGCTCAACCGGAAGACCACGGTAGTGCCACACACCTTGCGTATCAATGAAAATATCGCGAACGGTGTAGCTCTCCTCAGGGAGCGTACTTATGACCGCATGACCACTCTTGAGCGAAACTTCATGCTCATTTGAGGGACCACCTCGTAGCACCGCAACTACCGTGCCATACATGCTCTTCAGTATAGCAAAGGACCTTTGCTAGAAAGCAGTCAGATAGCGACTCGATTCCGCATCCTCACCACGAAGCACCGCACGGTACCGCTCACGAAGCTTTGTGGTGATGGGCCCCGCACCTCCCACACCAATAGGACGTCCATCTATCTCCTTTACCGAAGACAAGAAAGCAGAGGTGCCGCAGGCAAAGACCTCATCAGCGATATAAAGCTCCGTCAGGTCTATCGAGCGCTCCTCAGTCGGGATACCCATGGAGCGAGCAAGCTCAAGTACAGTCGCACGATTAATCCCTTCCAGAAGATCACTTGAGGTCCCCGGCGTCACCAACACGCCATTTCGCACCATAAAGATATTAGCTGCAGATAGCTCACAGACTTCACCAAAAGCATCGAGGAAGATGCAGTCATCGTACCCGCTATCAAGCGCATCTTGCTTGGCGAGCACCGAGTTCACATACGCCCCGTTCACCTTAGCCCGAGACGGTATGGAGTAGTCAGGAACACGCCGCCAGAGCGAGGTCTTCAAACGTGCACCATCTGCAGGAAGTATGGGGTCAGCGTCATACAAGAAGATACTCAACGTTGTCCCGATGCCTCGAGAACGAACCCCGGGTACGAGGTCTGAGGCATGCACCGTCACACGCACAAAGACATCACGCTCTGGCTGATTAGCTTCAATAACCTCCTCAACCACACGCTTGAACCGCTCAAAGTCCCATGCTGAAGTGAAGGTATCAAGACCAATAATACGACTCGAGTTTATGAGCCTCGTGAAATGATCAGGAAGACGAAAGGCAAACCGACCATCGGGCGTTTTCGAGAGGAGAAATACCGTGTAGACACTAAGGCCATAGAGCACTGCTGCACTCCCAACGTTTAGCGTCGCCTCAGCAAAGGGGACAATCTTGTCGCCTAGATACGCCTTTGGATAGAGAGTTGCCATGCGACCTAAACTCTATCACACGGTGCGCATCGACTTGCGCCTCGCCCACCTATGTCGCGCAATCGCAAAGCGGTGTGCTTCCGAATTCGCAAGAACGGCATCCGCATCCTTAAGGCCTGCCCGAAGACCTCCAAGAATCTCCCGTGGCCGATGCTTCTCATCCTTCACGACGGCAATAACCGGTATCTTAAGTCCCATCTCAGCAAGGGTCGTCTCGGCAGCTTTCTTGTGGGTCTTCCCACCATCTACGACGATAACCTTCGGATACGGCCACTCTGCGTGCGAGAACCGACGCGAGAGAATCTCTTTTAAAGACGCAATGTCGTCATTCAAACTCTTGCCCCCATGCCCGCGTATGCGGAAAGTCCGATACTCCTTCTTTGAAGGAACGCCCTCATCAACAACGACCATGACGCCTATCGCATTGGTGCCGGAGATATGAGCTGTGTCATACGCCTCAATACGTGGCGACGTGTCCTTCTCGCCCCGGTCTTCTTTGATGAGCGACACATCCTGCACATGATCAAGAGCAAACAACTGCCCACGTAAAGTAGCGGCGTCTTCAAACCGCTCCTCCTTCGCTGCTTGTCGCATATCCTTCTCAAGAGTGGCTCGTAAGCTCTTCACGCGCCCGGAGAGATAGAGCGAGACGTTCCGTATTGAACGCAGATACTCCTTCCTGGTGAGGTCGCGAGGATACTGCCCAATCTGTCGATTAAACTCCACCTTCGCCTTCCCATGCTTCCCGAGTTTATCGACGGGCTTTTCAACGTCATAGAACGGGAAAATACGGCGTATAAGACGCAGTGCTTCTCGAAGCTGATACCCAGAAGGAAACGGGCCATGCGCCGCACGATAGCGCCACCCGGCAGCTACCTTCTTCTTGAAGTCGATATCCTTCCCCCGTATTGCAAGCACCCGTGGAATTTCTTCATCGGTAATAACCGCATACAAAAACGTCTTATCATCCTTCCCTTCAACGTTTGCTTTGGGACGATACTCCCGTATAAGTGCAGCTTCGCGCACCAACGCCTCAAGCACCGTCGGAGTCGTCTCGTGCATGAGACCATCGGACTGGGTAACCATGTCCACAACACGTGGTCCACGCGTTGCTATCAAATCGTCATCAAAATAGGAGCGCACGCGATCACGCAGGGAAGTCGCTTTCCCTACATAGAGGACCTTCTTCCCTCGCCCCTTACCCTTCGTGAAGAGATAGACGCCAGGACAGTCCGGAAGATCGAATTTCGTTAACGCTCCTCGCTCCATCTACCCATCCTATCGAACCACATGCGAAAAGGCGACGTCGGGATGAAACCGTCGCCGCCTCTTCTCCTTCAGCCCTACACCAAGCAGGTGCGCTCCTCGATGATGTGTTCCGCTTTCAGGCGGACCGTCTCCGGGAGTCTCTGCCAGCCGATCTCATCCGACTGGCGCAGGGAACTCAACGTCGCGCGATAGTGAGCGCGGATACGTCGTGCAAGTGCTGGACGGCGAGAACCGAAGTCCCAGCAGTACAGCACCGTCGTACGCTCCACGTTCTCTCTCAGCGCGACGTCAGGCTCTGCACCAGCGCAGGAGCTGAAGAAGGCCGTTGCCGCTATTAAGGAAGCGGCCAACCATTGCTGTGTCTTCACGGGACTACCCTCGTGTCAGCGGCGTTCCGTGCCGCCTCGACATTAAGCAATATTGGCTCCTTTCCTGCAACTAGGCCCTTTTCTTACGTTTCCGAAACATCTTTCCCAGATACTCTCCCGTGTGTGACCCCTCTGCATCTGCAACTTCCTCAGGCGTTCCTTTTGCAATCACCTTGCCGCCGTGCACCCCGCCTTCCGGACCAAAGTCGATAAGATAGTCGGCTGATTTTATGACATCAAGGTTGTGTTCAATGACCACAACCGTATTCCCTCTTCGAACGAGTTCTTGGAGAATCTCAATAAGCTTGCGTACGTCCTCGTAGTGAAGACCAACGGTAGGCTCATCAAGAAGATACAAGGTCTTCATCGTAATAGGACGATAGAGCTCAGACGCTATCTTCACGCGCTGTGCCTCGCCTCCTGAGAGCGTTGTCGCAGACTGTCCCAAGGTGAGGTACTCAAGACCGGTTGAGTTAAGGGATGCCAGTCGATCGGCAACTGCCGGAATATCCTCGAAGAACTTCTCAGCCTCTTCAATGGTCATCTGGAGCACCTCATAGATATTCTTCCCACGATACGTAACCTCAAGCGTCTCTTTCATAAACCGCGTACCGTTACAAACGTCACACGTCACATACACGGTTGGTAGGAAGTGCATCTCAACGGCAATGACGCCATTTCCTTGGCACGCTTCGCAGCGACCTCCAGCAACGTTGAAGGAGAAGCGACCTGGGCGCCAGCCACGAGCACGAGCTTCAGGAGAAGCTGCAAACAAGTCACGAATATGCGTAAACGCTCCGGTATACGTTGCCGGGTTACTTCGTGGCGTCCGGCCAATAGGTGACTGATCAATAAGAACGGTACGGCCGATGTACTCCGTTCCTGTGATAGATGCAATGTGATGCGGCTTTGCCGTTCGCTTTGAAAGTCGCTCAGAAACGTTCTTATGCAAAATGTCGTAGAGGAAGGTCGACTTCCCGGACCCCGAGACACCGGTAATACACACCAACTTACCCAACGGAACATCAATATTCTGATTCTTCAGGTTGTGCAGTGTCGCACCACGAACCTTAATAGCTCCCTTCTCGCTCGTACGACGCTCCTCAGGCACAGGAATCTCCTTCTCACCACGAAGATACGAAAGGGTAAGGGAATTCGAGTCATTCTTCGGCGCCGTCAAAAGCTCCTCAAGCCAACCGGCAACGACAACTTCCCCGCCATGTACACCGGCACCAGGGCCAATGTCGACCAAATAGTCGGCTGCGTAAATCGTATCCTCATCATGCTCAACAACGAGAATGGTGTTCCCAAGTTTCTTTAGAGTAAGCAAGGTATCGATAAGCCGATCGTTATCGCGCTGATGCAGTCCAATCGTCGGCTCATCAAGCACATAGAGTGCACCCACAAGTCCGGTGCCAAGCTGCGACGCAAGGCGAATGCGCTGTGCCTCGCCTCCTGAAAGCGTTGCTGCAGAGCGATTCAGGGTGAGGTAATCAAGACCAACGTTCAGCATGAAGGTGAGGCGATTGTCGATCTCTTTTAGTATCGGCTGTGCAATATCTTTCTTCATCTCAGAGAGCTCGATCGTATCAACAAAGTCTTTCGCTTCCTGAATCGACATGTCGGTAAAGTCGACGATGCTTCGACCAAGTGTCTTGTCCCGCTTACTCTTGAGGTACACTCTGAGCG
>CAYGFQ010000016.1:0-14278 GCA_964349285.1 uncultured Candidatus Saccharibacteria bacterium
GCAACGCAATAGAGAACAGTTTTATGCTTAGTTATAGTTATCTCTTCTCATTTGCAGTATTCGTTGCAGTTATCATCCTTGCTATCAACCGGTACTTTAGTGCTTCTCGGGAAGGGCGCGGCCAAGTACTCTACGTCTCTATCGGCATAATCTTTTTCCTTCTTTCGTTCTCAATCGCTACTTTCGTGGCGAGTATAGCCAACTTCTTCCAGAGCTCCCCAGACACTTTTGCTCTCGAACAATATGGATACTTCGGGATGACAATTTTCATTGCTGTTTTGACGTACGCGATAGTTGAATATAGAGCTTTCAACATAAAGCTGATTGCGGCACAAGCACTTGTAGCTGCACTTATAATTCTTATCGGCTCACAGTTCTTCTTTATTCGTAACCCGATTAATTACATTCTCAACGGCATCACGTTCTTCCTGGTGCTCGGCTTCGGCTATCTTCTTGTTAGAAGTGTCGAAAAAGAAGTCGAGCAACGCGAACAGCTCGAGGCACTTACGGAACAGCTTGAGCACGCAAACGAACGTCTCAAAGAGCTGGACCAGATGAAGAGCGAGTTCCTTTCGATTGCCTCACATCAACTTCGTGCACCTATTACTGCCGTGCAAGGCTACGCAGCAAACCTCCTCGATGGTTCCTATGGTGTGCTTCCTGACTATCTCAGAGATCCTCTAAATACTATTCGAGAAGCTACGCGGCTCATGGTGAACTCTATTGAGGACTACCTGAACATCTCTCGTATTGAGCAGGGCAGGATGAAGTATGAGAAGAGTGAATTCGATGTTGCCGACCTTGCAAAGAAGGTGGTGAATGAGCTTACCCCCGTTGCAGCCAAGAAGAATCTTGCGCTCTCCATTAACGCTCCAGAGGATCTTGTGGTCACTGCAGACATTGGGAAGATTAAGCAGGTCATCACAAACCTCGTTGATAACGCTATTAAATACACAAACGAAGGTAGTGTTTCGGTTGCTGTTGAGCAGGTCGATGCTAAAGCAAAGATTACGATTACCGATACGGGTGTTGGTATACCACCTGAAGAGATTGGGGCACTCTTCGAGAAGTTCAAGCGAGCTCGCGGTGCAAACAAGGTGAATACGAGCGGTACCGGCCTTGGTCTCTATGTCGCCAAGCAACTCATTGAGGGTCATGGAGGCGCTATCCGCATTGAATCCGATGGTGTTGGGAAAGGGTCGCGGTTCATCATTGAACTTCCAATCTAGTTTTAATGAACCTCATCGCAACGCTCGATTTCGAGAACACTGGGACCAGTACCGCTGGTTTTATGGAACGCACGGCGGTTCGGGCAGTACTTACTGATGAGAGCGGCATGATCGCGCTCATGCACACTCAAAGAGACGACTTCTACAAGCTTCCAGGAGGTGGCGTCGAAGAGGGTGAAACTCTTATGGATGCACTCGTTCGTGAGTGCAAGGAAGAGACTGGATACAATGTAGAGATACTACGTGAACTAGGGAGCATCGTAGAGATACGCAAAGAAGAACAAGTGGTGCAAACTTCCACCTGTTACCTTGCACGCGTGAATGGCCCACAGGGCGAACCAGCTCTTACACAAAGAGAACTCGAGCGACAATTTCATGTGGTATGGGCTCCATTTGATGAGGCACTTGAGAAGGTGGGTACCGTAGTGCATGAGAGCTCAAACGCAAGATACGTTGCAGCTAGAGAATCTCTCATACTGAAGCAGTCGAACATGCCAGAAAATAAGCTATACTGAGCCCCATCGCACTAGACCTATGTCCCTCATCGAAGAGATCCGAGCTGAGCGCCTGAAGAAGATAGAGCTCCTGAAAGAACAGGGAATGGAGGCGTATCCGGTTGAATGTAACCGAACGAGCGATAATGCCTCGTTCCTTGCTTCCTTCGAGGAAGTTCTAGCTTCAGGGACTGCTGTAACACTTGCAGGTCGCATTATGGCGCTTCGTGACCAGGGCGGCATTGTGTTCATCGACCTCTTTGATGGCACTGCACGCGTACAGGCCCTATTGAAACGCGACGAGATGGACGAGGCACTCTTCGATCTATTCGTTCAGGCAGTGGATGCCAGTGACTTCGTTGAGGTGATGGGCACTGCATTCACCACGAAGCGCGGAGTACATTCTCTTGCCGTCTCTTCCTGGCGCATGCTCGCAAAGAGTTTGCGCCCCGTTCCTGATGAGTGGTTTGGTCTGAAGGATGAGGATGAGCGTTACCGACGTCGGTACATCGACATGCTCCTCAGTCCTGAGGTTGCAGACATTGTTCGAAAACGCTCCATCTTTTGGAATGCTATTCGTTCATTCATGCTTGAACGGAATTTTGTTGAGGTAGAGACGCCGGTCCTTGAAACTCTGACGGGCGGTGCTGAAGCACGTCCATTCATTACGCATCACAATGCACTCGACATCGATGTGTTCCTCCGGATTTCTGCAGGCGAACTTTGGCAGAAAAAACTCATGGCAGGCGGTATTCCAAAGACCTTTGAGATTGGACGTATCTTTAGGAACGAAGGTATGTCCTACGAGCACGCACAGGACTACACGCAGTTTGAATTCTATGAATCCTTCCAAGATGCACGACAGGGCGTGCCTATGCTCATCGACCTCTATCGCCATGTTGCGAAAGAGACGTTTGGAACACTTCAATTTTCGATAAACGGATTTGAAGTCGATCTTGGCAAGGAGTGGGCGCAGTATGACTTCAATGACCTTATGCGCGAGCAGTATGGCTTTGATCCACGTGAAGTGGATGTTGCGACGGTACGAAAGCTTCTCAAAAAGGAGGGTATCGACGAAGCAGACGCTGACCTTGGTCGTGGCGTCGACCTTCTCTGGAAGAAGATTCGGAAAACCATTGGGGGGCCGGGTATTCTCACAGGCATGCCGGTGTACCTTGAACCGCTTGCGAAGAAGACACCGGGCGATGAGCGCACGGTTGAGCGCTTCCAGATACTCCTTGCAGGAAGCGAGGTAGGGAAGGCGTTCAATGAGTTGAATGACCCAGTTGATCAGCGTGCACGTTTTGAAGAACAGCAGGCACTGCGCGATGCAGGAGACGAAGAAGCACAAATGGCAGACTTTGATTACGTCGAGGCGATGGAGTACGGCATGCCGCCTATGTTTGGTTTTGGTGTTTCTGAGCGACTCTTTAGTTTCCTTGCCGGAAAGAGCATCCGGGAGACACAGCTCTTCCCGCTCATGCGCCCGAAGTAGGAAAAATGAAACGGGACGCGGCAATTACCACGTCCCGTCTGCTTCGACCTGAAACCTGAGGTTCTTACGCGCGCTTGCGCTTTGGATACGTCCGGCCGATAAGGTAGCGGACGCGCTTCAGATAACGAAAGTAGGCAACCTCATTCGGTGAACCATTGAAGGTTGACCGAGTTCGAATTGCATCCGCCATCTTCCGACTTACGCTTGCGAGAAGGAGCTCGAGGTGGGCATCAGCCTTCTCTCGTGTTCCCGCTTCACGTATAGCAACCTCGTTCCAGGGGTTAAGGATGACCTTGGAGGCCATTGTTCACCTCGCGTGGAGCATCACCTGTGACACTCCGAGGAGAAGAGTAACGAACTACGAGATAATGGCAAGCACACGTATAAATGGATTGTCAATGTTGGGGACGTAGCGAAATGCATGCTACATTCATCCCGGACGTTCGTTGCAGGGTGTGACGGAGTCCAACAGCATGGAGAGCTGTGATGAAGATAAAATATTGCCTCAAACGCAATGAAGGCACCGACGAAGGCTTCCCGGAAGTGACCGACGCGTCCTTCCAGGAAGTCGAGACGGTGTGCAAGCCCGAACGGGCACTCGAGCATCCGGAGTGGAAACACCTGAAAGCCAGCTATGAGGACGGTTTCGCGGTCGTTGCAATCGACCCTGACGCCGGCAACCTCGTCGTTGGCTATACGAGAATCCACCCGCTGCTTACTTCTCTCCATCCGATCGGCGCCTGGTTCGAGCTCGGGAGTACCTGGGTTCGAGAGGAATATCGCGGGCGCTACGGTGTCCTCGAGGCGATGTACGACCTGCTGCTATCGACTCATGCCGACAAGAACATCCTCGCAACGACGATCGACAGGAAACTGCTCGATAAGACTGCGCGGGTGTTCCGTTTCGCTCTCGTTCATCGCAAATCCCTGCCGGAAGACCTCTGGCGCGCCACCTGCTTCTGCTCGCAAGAAAAGACAGGTGCGAAACGGGAACACGATAACGTAGACTGCAAACTTGCATGGGGCGAGCCACAGTTGGCTAGTCCATCGACCTGTTGCTGGATCCGCGTGACCCGCGAGACCGCCGCACGGAATAACTTGGTGCCAGATTTGGCGCCATAGGCGCGCACCAGACGTGCCGCTGAAGGCCGCTTCTCATGGATGCGGCCTTTATTTTATCCATTAGGTACGCTATCTTCAGTCATACGAGAGGTATGGGACACGCAGCGACCATTGAGCACTTCACGTTCCCGGGCACCAAGCCGGGAGCGAAACTGCTTATCTTTGGTGCCATTCATGGAGATGAACTGTGCGGCCCAATTGCGATACGCAAAATAATGGATCAGATTACGTCTGGGAAGCTCGTTATACAGGAAGGATCCGTTACATTCGTGCCCGTTGCAAACCCAGAAGCACACGCCAATAACGTGCGCGTACATAAAGAAAACTTGAATCGTGTTTTCAAGAAAACCGAACATCCTGACTCGTACGAAGCGAAGCTCGCAAATGAGTTGTGCAACATGGTAGACGAACACGATGTGTTACTCGATATTCATTCGAGCTTCGTTCCGGCACCATCAAATGTCTTTGTCGACTACCAAACACCAGAAAATCTTGCGTTTGCAAAAGCGTTGAATCCCGAGTACCTCATCTTCGATTGGCCGGCAGTGTATGAAAACAATCCCTTTGCTTTTCCCGCCTGGACAACGGACCGCTACGCACATGAGGCAGGGAAGATTGGTGTTTTGGTCGAGTGTGGAAAGCACGATGACCCTAAAGCACTCCAACTTGCCGAAGATGCGATACTGCGCACGCTTGTGCATTTCAAACTCGTGGCACCCATACTTGGGCTTTCGGCACCAACACAGGAGCCCTCTCCCGTATACATGAACTCCATCTTCCAACGTGACAGTGAGGGGGACGTGTTTACGAAAGCATGGAGTCATCTTGATGCAATTCCAGCGGGCACCTGCATTGCTGAGCGTGCTTCGGGCGAAAAGATAATCGCTGAGCACGATAGTTACATTTTGTTCCCGAAAGACTATGCACTTCCGGGAGGAGAGTGGTTCTACCTCGGGAGCTCTAAATGGGGAATCGAGCGCCTATGAATGGACGTGGTCTTGCCAAGCGTTTTGGCACACCACTCTATGTCTATGACGAGCGACTCATTCGTGAGCGTTGTCGTGCACTCCGAGACCACTTTCCGGGTGCGACGATACACTACGCCGTCAAAGCAAATGCGAATTCGGTGCTCCTTAGCATCATACGAAGTGAGGGGTGTGGAGTTGAGACGGTAAGTCCAGGAGAAATCTTACTTGCAAGGAAAGCGAAGTTTCCCAAAGAAAAGACAAGCTTTACCTGCGCGAGCCTTACTGAAGAAGAGCTCGTGATTGCAGCACGCTCGTGCGCCTACGTACATCTTGATTCACTGCATCAGATTGAAGTGTGGGGGAAACGTAAGCTCGGGAAGAATATCTCGCTTCGTTTGAATCAGGGCATTGGTGCAGGACACCATAAGCACGTCATCACCGGAGGGCCGCATAGTAAATTTGGAATCTCACTTACTGATGTCCCCGAAGCGAAGCGACTCGCGCGAAAGTATGGTCTACGCATTACTGGTCTTGCGCAACATATTGGTTCGAATGTGCTCTCGACAGCGATCTTCGTTCGCGCACTCCAGAAACTGCTCGATACTGCAGTTGCATTTCCTGATATCGAACATATCGATTTTGGTGGAGGGTTTGGTATTCCGTATACACCAACTGAACGCGCACTTAACCTTGCTGCGGTTGGAAAAGAATATGTGCGGCGCACAAGCCGCTACCTGAAGTCTCAGAAAAGAAAGGTTACGTTTGCGTTTGAACCGGGACGCTACCTAGTCGCAGAGAGCGGTACGCTTCTGGTATCGGTCACAGATCGTAAGGCAACAAGCGCGCATGACTTTGCAGGAGTCAATGCAGGGTTTAATCAACTCATACGTCCTGCAATGTATGGCTCCTATCATCCGATTACAAACCTATCAAGACGAAGCGGGGTGCAAAAGGAAATCACTATCGCTGGAAACGTGTGCGAATCAGGCGACCTCTTTGCCATAGACAGGCGTATGACTGTCCCAAAGATTGGCGATATTCTTGCCATTCATAACGCAGGGGCCTACGGGAGAAGTATGGCTTCGACGTATAACGCGCGCCCGCTACCACGAGAAGTGCTCATGCGAAGCAATGGAACGGTAAAGGAGATATAGAGAGAGTCTGGTAGTATTCTCCCCATATGGCAGATAAGCGGTTGTACAACCCAAAAGAGATAGAGGCCAAGTGGCGTGAGCGCTGGGAGAAGGATGGCGTATATCGCGCCTCTGATACGGGCGGCAAGAAAGCCTATGTTCTTGATATGTTCCCGTACCCTTCGGGAGCAGGTCTCCACGTCGGACACCCCAAGGGCTACATTGCAACCGATTCTTACTCGCGTATGCGGCGCATGCAGGGATACAGCGTGCTTCATCCCATGGGTTGGGATGCATTCGGACTTCCAGCTGAACAATATGCACTTGCAAATAAAGTGCATCCTAGAAAGGCAGTTGCAGAGAACGTGGCACGTTTTAAGGAGCAACTTTCAAAGATTGGCCTCGACTACGATTGGTCACGAGAAATTAATACGACTGACCCCGAGTACTATCGCTGGACGCAGTGGATTTTCCTTGAGCTCTTCAAGAAAGGACTCGCGTATGAGTCGTATGCACCTATTAACTGGTGCCCGTCGTGCCAGACCGGACTTGCAAATGAGGATCTTGAGGGCGGGAAGTGTGAGCGCTGTGGAAGCGAAGTCATAAAGAAACCCATGCGTCAGTGGGTCTTGAAGATTACCGACTACGCTGACCGCATGCTCGAAGACCTCGCACTCCTTCCAAAGTGGCCCGAGCATATTCGGGAGATGCAGAAGCACTGGATTGGAAGAAGTGAGGGTGCTGAAATAGATTTCGCGATTGCTGGCAGGAGCGAAAAGATAACGGTCTTCACGACGCGTCCTGACACGCTCTTTGGTGCAACCTTCATGGTGCTTGCTCCTGAGCATCCTCTCATTGAGACACTTGCGGGAGAGTTAACGAACGAGAAGGAGGTTTTTGCGTACGTTTCTGAGGCGAGGAATAAGAGTGAGCTTGAGCGGCAAGAGAACAAAGAGAAAACGGGTGTTGAGCTTAAGGGCGTTAAGGCGGTGAATCCTGCAAACGGAGAGGAGATTCCTCTCTTTGTCGCTGACTATGTCCTTGGAAGTTACGGCAAAGGAGCCGTGATGGCCGTGCCCTCGCATGATGAACGCGACTTTGCATTTGCCAAGAAGTTCGACATTCCGATGCGACAGGTACTCGAGCCTATCTTCTATGGCCAGACCGACCTTGATCGGGTGAATCCCGAGAAGCCTTTCGTCGAGCGAAATGCTATTGCAGCGATTGTGAAGCACTGGTCAGAGGAGAAGTACATCGTTCTCAAGTGGAAGAAGATTGCTTGGTACACCTTCCTCACGGGCGGTATCGAAGAAGGGCAGACTGCCGAGGACGCACTTCGCTCCGAGCTTCTTGAGGAAACTGGGTACAAGAACTTCCGTATTGCACGAAAGCTTCCGAGCTTCCATAGCAAGTTCTTCCATGGCCCTAAGAACGAGAATCGCTTTGGTCACTTCCAGGCGTTCTTTGTTGAACTTATCGACGACGAGCGCGAGGAGGTTGATGCATCTGAACTCGCCAAGCACGAAGCACTCTGGCTTACCGAAGAGGAAGCTTCAAAGGTGATGACGGCACAGTCGCACTACTACCTGCTCGACGCACTCGATGGCTTTGATGGTGCACAAACGGGGGAAGGCATCCTCGTGAACTCAGGTGCATTTGATGGCATGGAGAGCGAAGAAGCGAAGCAAGCGATTACCGAAAAAGTGGGTGGTCGCCTCACCAAGACCTATCGCCTCCAGGATTGGGTCTTCTCACGCCAACGCTACTGGGGTGAGCCAATTCCACTCGTGCACTGTGAGAAAGATGGAGTTGTTCCGGTTCCAGAGACCGAACTTCCGGTCAAACTTCCTGACGTGGAAAAGTATGAACCAACGGGCACGGGCGAGTCGCCGTTGGCTGCGATAGACGAGTGGGTGAATACCACCTGTCCCACATGTGGTGGGCCCGCAAAGCGTGAGACGAACACCATGCCGCAATGGGCAGGTTCCTGTTGGTACTACCTCCGATACATGGACCCGCATAACGATACGAAGCTTGTCGACCCGACAAAGGAGAAGCACTGGGCGCCCGTCGACCTGTATGTTGGTGGAGCCGAGCATGCAACGCGGCACTTAATTTATGCCCGCTTCTGGCATAAGTTCCTCTACGACATTGGTGTTGTCTCAACCGTTGAACCGTTTATGGAGCTCCACTCGGTGGGTCTTATACTCGCTGAAGACGGACGGAAAATGAGTAAGCGCTTTAATAACGTCGTGAATCCAGACGATGTTATCGACGAGTGGGGAGCAGATGCGTTTCGTACCTATGAAATGTTCATGGGTCCTTTCAAAGACACCATTGCGTGGAGCACCAAGGGACTTGCTGGTCCTCGCCGCTTCATTGAGAAGATATGGTATCTGCAAGATCGCGTGGTCGACACCGCGCTTGATGAAGCTACCGAACGCCTCATGCACCAAACAGTGAAAAAGGTTGGGGAAGATATTGAGGGCTTTGCATTCAATACAGCTATCTCAAGTCTCATGATTTACACGAATGCACTCCATGAGCTTAAGGAGGTTCCGAAACAGGCATATGAGACCTTGATCCTCCTCGTCGCTCCCTTTGCACCGCATATGGCCGAAGAGCTCTGGGAGACCTTGGGACATGCCGAATCGCTCCAGATGGGTCCTTGGCCTTCGTATGACGCTTCGAAGATAGTGAGCGGGACGGTAACGCTCGTTGTTCAGATAAACGGTAAGCGCCGTGGTGACATAGAGGTCGCACGTGACCTTTCCGAAGCAGATGCACTCAAACAAGCTCGTGAAGACGCAACGGTTGGAAAGCATATCCCGGAGAACCCGGAGCGCGTCATCTACGTGGCAAACCGTATCCTGAACGTCATAGGCTAAGTGGTATACTCATTCGCATGACGCTTGCAGAGGACCTGAAGGCACGTGGGTTTGCGGAGCACGCATCGGCACCGCTCGAAGAGATTCTTTCCGCTAAGCGAGCGGTCTACCACGGCATCGACCCAACGGCAGATTCTCTCCATGTTGGGCACCTTGTACCGATTCTTCTTATGAAGCGTCTTGCGGACGCAGGTCATCGCACCATTTTCCTTATTGGAGGGGGCACCGGCATGATTGGGGACCCGCGTGAGATAGGGGAGCGCTCGCTTCTTGATAAGCGCACCCTTGAGCACAACAAGCGAGGGCTTCGTGGGCAACTCCAGAAGATAGTTGGAAAGCGCATTGAGATGGTAGATAACGCGACATGGCTTTTGAAGACGCCGCTCGTCGAGTTCCTTCGAGATATTGGAAAGCACTTCACCGTAAATGACCTCGTGAAGCGTGATCTCATTAAGCGAAGACTCGAGACACCTGACGAGTCCATCTCATTCACCGAGTTTTCGTATTCTTTGCTTCAGGGCTTCGATTTCCTCACGCTTCGTAAGAAGAAGGGTGTCGACTTGCAGGTGGGAGGTTCCGATCAATGGACGAACATGCTTTCGGGTGTCGATTTGATCCGAAAAAAACTGGGAGATGAAGCGTACTGCTTCACCAATCCACTCGTGACCGATGCTAACGGTAAGAAGTTCGGGAAGTCTGAGGGTGCTCCGGTTTGGCTCGATGGCAAAAAGACCTCTCCCTTTAAGTTCTACCAGTTTTGGATTACGCTCCCGGACGAAGGACTTGAACAGTACCTCAAGCTCTATACCTTCCTCTCTCTTGCTGAGATTGAAGCGCTCATGGAGCTTCACCGCCGTGACCCTGCTGCTCGTGAGGCACAGGAGACTTTGGCAAGGCTTGTCACGGAGATTGTGCATGGCCCTGCAGCAACCGCCGCAGCTGCAGCTGCAACCGATGCCTTGTTTGGCGGACGAGAGCTTTCAGCGCTTTCTAAAGAAGAGCGAGCCGTTCTCCTTGGTGAAGTCGCAACGATCAAACTCGCTAAAGCTGATCTTGAACGGGGGTATCCCATTGCTGAAGCTTTGGTATCCGGAGGGCTTGCGTCGTCAAAGTCGGACGCCAAACGTCTTATCGACGGCAAAGGTGTCTCCATAAACGGGAAACCAGTCGACACCGTAGAACCCTCTATTCGCACTTCAGATTTCTCAGATGGTCTTGCAATTCTAAAGAAAGGGAAAAGAGACGTTCTCATTCTTGTTTTAAGATAAACGTGTGTAGGTTTTGTGCGTAACTGTCGAGGATATTTGTCTCGATAAGACAGAATATATGGATGGCTACGTTGAAATTAGAACAACAACGGGAGGCAATCTCTCTTTATCGAAATGGCTTGAGTGCTCAACAGATTGCACATCATTTTGGTGTGAAGATTGATGCAATTTACTATACTCTTCGGTACTTTAAGATTCATCGACGTACAACACAAGAATCAAATCGAATTCGATTTGAGACAAAACCACTCTCATATCACATAAAAGAGAAACTCACTTCTGTTGAAGAACGATTGCGACTCGCTGCAGTGATGTTGTACTGGGCTGAAGGATTTAAGGTAGGGAAACAGCAAACAGTAGATTTCGCCAATTCAGATCCTTACATGATACTCATCTTTACGAATTTCCTTAGAAATATATGTCAGATTGACGAGAAACGTTTACGAGCTTGTATCTACTGTTACGAGGGCCAGGATGTAGATGCTTTGACCAAGTTCTGGAGTAATGTTCTCAGCATCCCGGCCTCCCAATTCACTAAGCCATATATAAAAAGGGCAGCTATGCCAGGACCTCGAGGGCCACGAATGATCCATGGACTTGTACATGTGCGGTATTGTGATAAAAAGCTATTGAGGCAGATACTTGAATGGATAGAAAAGTACTGCCACGAAAGCGTCGGTGGCGGAGTGGTCAATCGCACGACACTGTAAATGTCGCGGACATCGTCCTTCGTTGGTTCGAATCCAACCCGGCGCACCACACTTTGGAAATCCCCGATTTGGGGATTTCCTGCTTTGCCTGTGCAGTACCCTTGACTTGCTCACTTGACCTACATGCTATGCTTTTTGCATGGGAACGGGGCTACGAGCAGGCTTCCTCGTTGCGATACTCTTATTTTGTGTAGGGGCATATACTCCGCATGCCCACGCGGCCGTATCAATCATTCACTGGAATTACTTGTTCGATGAAGCGAACGGCACAGTAAACCCAGATGCTGAAGTAGCAATCCAAGACGGAGGCACCTATGCCGTTCCGCTTAACGCTCCAGGAGATTTGCGAATAGAAACTGAATTTCCTGAAGTTAGTCCGTACTGGCAGACTGCAGGTGAAGTCTTTTTCATAAATCCTGACACAGGAGAACGAGAGATTGTTCCAGGATTTTTCGAATACGGTTTTGCATGGCCTCAAGAGGGAACGTACGAGATTGATGTATATCGCTTCTTTCTTACAGTTAATCGTAGTCCATTTGAAAGTTTCCTTGCATGGCTCATTCCTGTAGCACATGCTGCTCAACCATACTGGACGTTTGTTGAGACAATACGATTCGAGATAGTCGAAGGTCCTATTCCTTCGCCACCATGTTGCTCATCGGTACTCTTTTTGCCAGGTATCGAGGGAAGTGCTCTTTCGGAAAATGGAGATGTCCGTTGGCCGTCCATTTCGATGGGTGGCGACGTAGCTCGTCTTGCTCTCGACGAATCAGGAGAGAGTGTAAATGACATTCAAGTCGCAGGAGTCTTGAGCAATTTCTTGCCCGGAGTTGATGTCTATGGGGGATTTGCCTCCCACATGGATAGTTTGTCTGAGAACGACGGCGGCGATGGAACCATCCAAGACTGGACTCCATTTGGCTACGATTGGCGGTATGCACTTCAGAGAACCCTAGACGAAGGGGCTTTCTGGGAAAGTGAGGGGGAGTTTGTTGACCTCGTGACTCAAGTCGAGAACCTTGCGGCCGAATCAAAGACAGGGAAAGTAACTATCGTCGCCCACTCAATGGGTGGCCTGCTTGGTAAGGCACTCATCAAAAGGCTGGAGGAGTGGGGTATGGATGAGTATGTAGATGCCTTTGTGATGGTAGGGACGCCACAACTTGGTACTCCCGAAGCACTTGCAGGACTTTTACATGGTCGTCAGCCATGGGAGATGGAGCTTGTCATGCGTTCACATATCTTCCGATCGATCGGGCGAAATATGGAGAGCGCACACACACTCCTCCCATCAGAAGCATACTTCGCAGTGTCCGGTATACCCTCACCAATTATCTTTAACGAATCCGCGGATTTCACCGATGAGTGGAGAAATCGTTGGGGGACGAGTATAGACAACGCTACAGAACTACATGAATTTCTAACTGGTACTGGCGTTACGCGCGAACGACCAAGTGAGACAAATCTTGCAATACCAGAGGTGCTTCGCGAGGAACTTGTCGATAATGTCGAAACATTCCACAGTGATTTCGATAACTACAATATCCCGTCACACATTCGCGTAGTCCAAGTTGCAGGGTGGGGAGTGAATACGCTTAAGAGTATTGAGTACAGAGAGTGGCACGGCCTTTTTGATGGATACGAACCCCACTTCACTGTTGAGGGAGATGAGACTGTTGTATACCCAAGCGCGTTGGCAACAAACGGTGAAGAATATTACTTTGATTTAGCGACATTCAATGCCCTTGAAAGCGAGTCCGATCGCCAGCATCGAGACCTGACAAGCGCACAACCTATTCTTTCGTTAGTCGATTCTGTAATAAGAAAAGACCCTGTATCAAATACCTATATCAGAACCTCTAAGCCCAATCCTGGAGATGTTGCTCATCAATTACTTGTAAGTACAAAGTCACCTGTCGTTCTCGGTGCTTACGACAGTGTAGGGAATTTCACCGGCGTCGATTTCAATCAGAATCTAGGGGGTGAGGTACTTCACGTAACTCAAGACATCCCTGGAAGTACATTCTTCGCATACGGAGAAGAACAATATATCTTCCTCCCAGAGGAGGGTTCATATACCTTTAAGTTCAAGGGTACTGGGAGTGGGCCTGCAACCGTAGAAACCTCTACTTTCTCAAACGACGAAATAACACCTATTGCGACCTACACGGACATACCTGTTACAACTGAGACTGAAGCAACGTTTGTGGTGGATTCTGAAACACCTCAAGAAACAATTATCGAAGTTGATGCAAACGGTGATGGGACGCCAGAAACAACTGTTGCTCCTGATGGTTATATTCCTCCTCCGCCTCCTTCGGAGCCCACAGTCGAAGAGTTAATTAATACCCTCAAGACTAAGATTCAAGGTCTAAATATTAATCCTAAGCTTAAAAACAAGTTGCTTAAGAGAATTGAGCATATAGAAAAGAAGATAAACAAACAGAAGCAGTGGAAATCAAAGATACTTGAGAACCTTGAAGCAGCAATCCTTAAAAAGGCAGAGAAGGGAAGGATAGACTCAATGTCAGCATCTGAGATTATCGCGCTTCTCGATGAACTTGAAACGAGCGTCGCTGTATTTCCACTTAACCCACTTCTAGTCCAGGAACTTCGAGAGAAGATAACAAATCTCAACATTGTCCCGAAGGTAAAGACTAACCTCCTAAAACGTGTTAATCGACTCGAGAAAATGGCGGGTCTCCTTCACTCGTTAGAACACCTAACAATCGTTATTACGAATAAAGGAACTCAAGGAAAGATCCCCGACACAGAGGTGCAAGAACTGCTTAATTTACTAATGGAGATTGAAAATCAAATATAATCTTGATATGAAAACAAGAAAAATTGTAATTCTTTTGCTAGTTTTGTCTGCTGCGTTATCTGCTCTTGGTTATGTTTTCACGAATTCAGTAGACTTTGGACTATGCGTTGCAAATGAAGTGGTCGTAGAAGCAGTATGTATAAACTC
>CAYGFQ010000017.1:0-14179 GCA_964349285.1 uncultured Candidatus Saccharibacteria bacterium
CCTGAACCTCGTAGGAAGCCTGCTCCTCCTCTATTACGGCCTTATGCTTGAGGCGTGGCCATTTGTGGCCTTGAACAGTATCTGGGCCCTGGTCGCTTTTCGAGATGTCGTGGTAAGGCTTGCCCAGGGAGGCAAAAGCCGCTAAAGTCTACCTGCGGCCCACGGGCCGCTCAATGTTTGCGGTCGTAGCTCAATTGGTTAGAGCACCCGCCTGTCACGCGGGAGGTTGCGGGTTCGAGTCCCGTCGACCGCGCAGATGAAAGAATTAGCACAAAACCGCCTCCTTGGGCGGTTTTGTGCTAATAAGACAGGTCCTGAAAGGAATGAAACTAACGTGATGCTATTATTTCTCTATGACTACCAAGACCCTTCTCTTCGCCCTCATTGCTCTTCTTGTTGGTGCAAGTGCAGGCTACTTGATTGGTAACAGTCCAGACAATCGTCATATGATGTCTGACGGAAGTGAGATGCATGGCTTCATGCACAGCGGCATGGAGGATGAGATGGACGCGATGATGGCTGCTCTTGATAACAAGACTGGTGACGAGTTCGACAAGGCGTTTCTTTCGGAAATGATTATGCACCACCAGGGCGCGGTTGAAATGGCGCAAGCGGCGCTCGTGAACGCCAAGCATGAGGAGATAAAGAACATGGCACACGCCGTCATTGCTGCTCAAACGACTGAGATACAGCAGATGGAGGCGTGGCAGATGACCTGGTACGGAACTGAATAGCGCCTCGACCTTTTCGAGAAGCTTCTAAGTATAGAACCACGTCATTGTTATGGTCTCCTGACTCATTCAAGTGTTGCATGAGTTCATCTGGAGACAGGACACATTTCCGAAATTCGGATTTGTGACCACGAACGATGATGGGTCTAGTAAGACTCGATATCCACAGGTCTAGACGCATAGGTATATCTCTATAGGTATAATACATAGATACTCATCTATACGATAGCGTCACGATGCCCTTTGTCGCAGTAATTAGCGCTGTAACCCTCGCACTGCTCGTTCTTCTTGCGGGCTTTGTTTCTTCCCCTGAAGCGCCCACCCCACCAGTTTTGTTAGAAGAGCTAATCGTTACGGAACCGATACTTGTTGAGCCCAACGTAGAGGAAGAAACACTGATTGGAAGCACCGAACCCAAGTTGAAGACGGTTGTAACCAAAAGCAAATCAGTACAAATTACCTCTACAGAGGAGTCACCTTTGGCGACAACCTCTGTCGAAGCCTCGATTATAACGATCGCAACGACCACACAGATTGTCGCAACAACTACATCGCAGGAGAAAGTATCAGATTCTTCCAGTAAGCGAGGTCAGAAGTCACACTCAGTCCAAGAGGAAACAACCACTTTAATCGCGACAGAACCACCCCCAAAGATTCCAAAAGAAGCGCAGGAACCAAGCTACATACTTGCCCCAGCAGGGCAGAAAGCGAGCTTGAAAATCTCTTCGGCAAGCGACGCAAATCCTCAGTTCGTGAGTGCAGCCATAAGCCCGCTCCACGTCTACGTGGGAGAAACACAAACTTTCACAGTTAAGGTGAAGTCTGAAGACCCGATTACGTCGGTCGTGGCGACAACGGAGCTTGATAACGAGACATTTGAACTCTCACTCCTCGAGACAGGTTCAGACGCAAGCGGCACGACGTTTTCAGCCTCCTGGATTGTCTTCGACACACACGTGGAGACCTACCACACGACCTTTACCGCAGAGACTGATGGAGGGGATGAGAATTCGTTCACACTCGCCTGGTCTGATCCATGCCCTGGCATCACGCAGGGGAATAACTCATCGCTCTCAGGTAGCTGCACGGTCTCCTCAGTATCTGGACTTGATGGGGGTAACTTCACCATTCCTTCAGGAACAACGCTCACGCTTAATTCTGGAACCACCTGGGCCTGGAATCCTGGAACATCAGTTTTTGTAGATGGAACGATTGTCACAACTGGCACAGCCCAACTTAAAAAGGGCTACCTTTTCTATAGTGGTTCGAGTAACGATAATGCAAATACAACCACTCTAGTGTTTGACACTGCTTCAACGAAATCTGGACACGTACGTGCAGGGACGTGGTTCCACTTCACTCCAGTCTATGGTGCGGGACTTACGGCTGTCCAATACTCGAACGTCGTAACTATAGGAGGTATTGCAAATGGTTCGTCGGTTACGCTTGTAGATAGCGGGCAGGGAGAAACTCAAGTTGCCATGAGTATCAATGGAGGAGCATGGGTCACCTCCGGTACTATGAATCCAGGTGACACTCTTGGCATTAAGCTTCGTCCCGGTGGCGACTACCTCACTACCTATTGGGCACAGGCAACTGTGGGTGGTTCGTCTTCAATCTTTGAAGTCACCACGCGGGATGACCCTGGTGGGGGTGGGTGTGAGTTCGAATGCCCATAAGAAAACTAGTGCGAGAAAAATGCCTCGGTATAGATACGATCTTCGGGTACTCCTGCGCCCTTGAGGCCACGCCATAAGTCGCGAACGAATGAGATAGAACCGCAAATGAAGAATTCAGCACCATCAGGCGCTTTCACCCCAAGAATATCTCTGGCATCCATTCGGCGGAGTGTTGCAGAAATGTTTGTTGTTGCCTCTCGTGTCACAAACTGGTGTGTTGGAACACGGAGCGGAAGTTCGTCCATAAATATACAATCGTTTCTAGTTCGCACACTATAGAAGAGTGAAAGCTTGCGGTTGGGTGTATACAGACATGCGTGGGTAATAAGGCTCCTGAACGGCGTTATGCCGATTCCCGCTGCAATCATAACAAGGTCAGTATCTTCGTTCTCAGAACAGAAGAAACCATAAGGAAGGGAGGCGAGCACACGACTGCCTGGTTGCATTGCACAGAGTCGATTCGAGAATTCTCCAATCGCCTTTATTGTTATGTTGAGTCGTTTCTCGTGTGGAGCGCTTGAAATGCTGTATGCTTTTCCTTCAGGCGTTCCAAGTTCAGGGAAGTATATGGTAATGAATTGTCCAGGAATATACGTAGGAATCCTGTCATCAGGGAAGGAAAGCGAGAGCGTCACTGTGTCGTGATTTTGTCGTGTATTTCCCCGAACCACGTAGATTCGTTTATCATCCATGGGTTTTCTCGTAGTCTTTGATTGCTTCGCGGATCGCAAGATGTCCGAGGACGGAACAGTGGTACTTACGGTCGGGTAGCCCACCCAGACGTTCAATAATTGATTCGGGTGTAAGACGCTTTGCTCTTGAAAGCGTCATACCGCCCCCTTCCGTCACCATAACTGACATCATCGAGGTCGAGGCAATCGCAGAGGCGCATCCGAAGGTTCGCCATTGACACTCGATAATACGCCTCGTCTCAGGTTCGACTTTAATCCAGACAGCCATCATATCTCCACAGGCGGGACTCCCGACAATTCCTATTGCATCCGCTTCATACCCCTCTTCATCGAGAAGAAGGTTGCGCGGAGCGAAGAAATGATCGCGTACTATTTCGCTGTAGAGCCACCCCCCGACATCACCGGTGTTGCATTGCATAAGCGCTTGTCGTTACTGCTGATATCTTCCGCAAATGGGACACAATTTCTGGAAAGACAGTGAGAACATAATCGAGTTTCTCCTTCGTTGTGTCACGTCCGAAGGAGAAGCGTATACTCCCGTGAATGATGTCACTCTCTTGGCCTATAGCGGAAAGTACGTGCGAAGGTCGAAGATCAAACGCAGAGCACGCAGAACCCGTTGAGACGCGGATACCACGCGCATCAAGCATAAGAAGCATCGCTTCGCCCTCGACTCCCGGTATCGTCACGTGCACAATTGTCGGAAGCACAGCTTTGGGGTGTCCGTTCACGATGAGTCCAGGCACTTCTTGACAAAGTCGGGCGATAAAGTATTTGCGTAATTCCAATAGACGTTCGCTCTCTGACATTCTCTGACTCCGAGCAAGTTCGATTGCTGCTGTAAAACCTGCAATCAAAGGAACGCTCTGCGTCCCTGGACGAAGTAGGTGCTCTTGTTCTCCCCCGCGCAACAAGGGCTCGATGCGTACTCCTGTGCGTATGTATAGTGCAGCGACACCAGAAGGCCCGTACACCTTCGCGCCGTTGAAGGTCATAAGGTCAACACCAAGCTCCTCGACGTCGACCGGCAAATAACTCATTGCTTGACAGGCGTCGGTGTGGAAGAGTGGCATACGTCTCGCGCCGCGAACGTTCGCAATTGCCTGTGACACCTTCGTTATCGGGTTCACGCTCCCGAGCTCGTTATTCGCGTAGATAAGGGAGACGAGAACAGTGCGATCAGTTATTGCTTCCAGAAGAGAAGAGGTATCGACTATCCCGTAGTGGTTGACTGGCAAGACGGTGACCCTGAACCCGTCCCTCTCAAGCATGCGAGCACTTTCAAGCGCGGCTTTATGCTCAGTTGCTGAGACAATGACATGGTCTCCTTCGCTTCGATATGCACGTGCAGCACCGAGGATTGCGAGGTTATCTGATTCGGTTCCGGAACCGGTAAAGATGACTTCCTCTGGTTTGGCATTGATTGCTCGAGCGGTCGTTTCGCGCGCTTTCTCGATAGCTGCTTTGGCTCGCCGGCCTCCCTCATGCATCGAGGAGGGATTACGGTATATTTCCCCGAAATATGGAAGCATCACCCTCAACACTTCCGGATCAACGGGGGTGTGGGCGGCGTAGTCGAGGCAGACCTCAGCGTATTTCGCAGTGTTCGACATAGGGAGATAGAAGTTTCTTAAGCTCCACGAGCTCGTCGTCCGAGTAGGACACCTTGCGCTTGAACTGAGGATTCAGAATCTTTGTAGGGACGAATTGCTGTAGGAAGTAGCGTTTGGCGCCTTTGATATTCTTACCAATCTCAAGCACGTCCTCGGGAGACGTGAGACTTTTTACAAGCGTTGTCCGGAACTCATACTCGACAGAGCCTGATATGAGTGCAGACGCGCTTTCTTTGATGGCTTCGATATCGACCGGCCGAGCAACCGTTTGACTATACTTGTGGAACGGAGATTTCATGTCCATAGCGACGTAGTCGATGAGACCCTCGTCAATGACCTGCCGAAGCATCTTTGGGTTTGTTCCGTTAGTATCGAGCTTCACGAGAAAGCCTCGCTCCTTCACTTTCCGAATGAACTCGGGAAGCTTTTCATGCATGGTGGGTTCGCCGCCCGTGATGACAACGCCGTCGAGGAGTCTTTGTCGATTATCGAGAAACGTGAGAACCTCTTCCTCGTCGTAACGAACCTCGACCGTCTCATCAACGAGTTCGGGGTTATGGCAGTAGGGACACCGGAAGTTGCAACCGATGGTGTAGACCATACACGCCACCTTACCTGGATAGTCGACCAAAGTGCACTTCTCAAAGCCGCCGAAGATCATACATGTGCAGGAGCTTTCGCAAGTTCCGGCATGTACGACTCGCGAAGAGCGTACTCTGACTGTTTGCCTGCATTCCACTGTGACACAGGGCGTAGGTAGCCGACGATTCTTGAGTACACCTCGCACTCATTCTTGCAGGTAGGACAGCGATAATGCTCACCAGAGAGATATCCATGCGACGGACAGACGCTGAAAGTTGGGGTAAGTGTGAAATATGGAAGTTTGAACTCCTGACACACTTTCCGAACGAGTTGCGGAACCGAGCGTGCGTCGTGTATCCGCTCACCGAGGAAGAGATGGATGACTGTGCCACCTGTGTACCGGGTCTGGAGTGCGTCCTGGAGTTCCAAGGTTTCGATAATATCGTCAGTGTAGTTAACCGGGAGATGCGAAGAGTTCGTGTAGAAGGGTTCGGCACCTTTCGTGTACTCTTCTTCGTTCGCGACGATAATCCCCGGGTAGCGCTTCTTGTCCTTGAGGGCAAGACGATAGGCAGTACCCTCAGCAGGAGTTGCCTCGAGATTATAGAGGTTTCCTGTCTCCTGTTGATACGCGATAAGGCGTTCGCGCATGAAGTCGAGAACTTGCTTCGCGAACCTGTGCCCCTCCTCGGTGCCTATATCGGTCCCGAGAAGGTTCCGTATTGCCTCGTTGGTCCCAACGAGGCCTATAGTCGAGAAGTGGTTCTTCCAGTACTCCCCATGCATCTGTTTAATATTTCGTAGGTAGAACTTGGTATACGGGTAGAGGTTGGCGTCGGTTAAGCGCTCAAGTGCTTTCCGCTTTATCTCGAGGCTCTCTCGGGCTATATCCATTTGACGGGTAAGGAGTGCGAAGAACTCCTCCTCGTTTTCCGCAAGGAAACCGAGACGCGGGAGGTTGACGGTGACGACCCCAATCGATCCGGTAAGCGCGTTTGCTCCGAAGAGGCCACCACCGCGTTTGTCGAGCTCATCAAGGTCGAGGCGGAGTCGGCAACACATGGAGCGCGTGTCCTCGGGCTTCATGTCAGAGTTCACGAAGTTGCTGAAATAGGGTATGCCGTACTTAGCGGTAATCTCCCAGAGCCCGGCAAGATTCTCGTTCTCCCAATCGAAATCTTTGGTGACATTCACGGTCGGGATAGGGAAGGTGAAGACGCGTCCAGCGGCGTCTCCCTTACCCATAACTTCGAAGAAGGCTCGATTCAAGGTATCCATCTCTTCCTGGAACTCTCCGTACGTTTCCTTTTGTGCCTCGCCTCCGCGTATAACTGGAGAGTCCTTGAAATTCGGGGAAGGGGTGAGGTCGAGCGTGATATTCGAGAAGGGTGTCTGGAATCCGACACGAGTCGGGACGTTCATATTGAAGACAAACTCCTGCAAAGCCTGCCTGACTTCTTCGTAGGAGAGCTTATCGTAGCGGATGAAGGGAGCGAGCAAGGTGTCAAAGTTCGAGAAAGCAATTGCTCCTGCAGCCTCGCCTTGCAAGGTGTACATGAAGTTCACGACCTGACCCAGAGCCGCACGGAAGTGTTTCGGAGGTGCTGACTCAATTTTTCCTGGGACGCCACGAAATCCAGTCAAGAGAAGGTCCATAAGATCCCACCCGACACAGTAGACAGAGAGCGTACCAAGGTCATGAAGATGAAGATCTCCTGACTCGTGTGCATTGCGCACTTCTTGTGGGTACACCTTCGTGAGCCAGTACGTTTTACTTACCTCCGAAAAGATATAGTTGTTCAAACCCTGAAGGGAATAGCCCATGTTGCTGTTTTCTTTGACTTGCCAGTCGAGCTTGTCGAGATAGCCGTCAACCAGGTCGACAGAGGCAGCAGCAGCGAGAGCTCGCATGTCCGAGTGTTGCTTGCGATACACAATGTATGCTTTGGCAGTCTCTAGGTATGACGTCTCCATTAAAACCTGTTCCACGATATCCTGAATATCCTCGACTGAGGGAAGTTCGTCCACAAGTTCTAATGCTCGGGCGATGACCGCGTCCGTAAGGATTTCGGCATCAGCCGCGCCGTATTCGCTAGTCGCGTTCCCCGCCTTTGTAAGTGCGGCAACTATCTTGTCTCGCTTAAACGGGACACGCGCACCGTTCCGCTTGATGATTTCTGAGAATAACTTCTTTTCCCCAGTGGAGCATTTCGTAGTATTTTGCATAGGTGCGCGTGTTATATTGATAGTTATCTATCAGATTATTTAGTATACCAATAGACGACCATCTATGAGTCAGAAACGCCTGGGGAAAACTGATTTAAAGAAGAGAGTAACGGCGAAACCCCGTACCTACGCGAGGCCATCCTGGGTTCCCAGGGGGGTTGTTGAGGAAGAGGAACTTTGTCCCGACTGCTTCAAGGTGGTCGGTTCAAAGAGTCGGTATAGTCTTGTGTGTACGCTCGGTAAGAATCAGAAAGGTCTCACTGTCGGAGGATTAACGAAGACGCTCAAATTAACTCAACCAACTATCACACATCATCTAAATACCCTTCGCTCAGTTAACGCAGTCTCCTTCGAAGATAAAGGACGAGAGCGTATTTATAAACTGAACCGCAACGCTCATTGTTTTGAGGAGTGTAAGATTCCGTTTTAGCTATGTTGCAACTCTTTGGGTATACGTGGTCCTACTTTGTACAGGTTGCGGGGCTTTTCGTTGCATTCGTATTTGCTGCACTTTTCATCTATCTTTCTTTGCGCCATCTGCGATGGCACTGGATGCGTGTCGCGCTCGTCGTTGTGTTTATTGCAGTTTCCATTGTGTTCTATGTGCCTAATGGCCTTCCACGTGGGCTTGAATATCCGCTCTCGCTCGTAACCTATGGTCCTGCAGAGGGACCAGTTCTTCCATTCGAAAACGTATGGAATCTGTTTACCCACTTCGATAAACTTGAACGAGTATCGGACATTGCACGCAATCCAAATGACGTTCCTCCGCCGATTGAACGCACAGAACCTGCAACTGTGAAAGTCGCGCTTGAAACGAAAGAAGTAATCGCTGAAATGGCACCAGGGGTATTTGTTAACTACTGGACGTTCGGCGGGCAGATTCCTGGGCCGTTTATTCGAGTGCGAGAAGGAGACACGGTAGAACTCACGCTCAAAAACAACGAGACAAGTCTCCATCATCACAATATTGACCTCCATGCCGTGACGGGTCCCGGAGGTGGTGCAGTGTCCACCATGGTTGCTCCGGGAGAAATAGCAACAGTAACATTTAAAGCACTTCATCCTGGTATATTTGTATACCATTGTGCAACTCCAAACGTGGCAAACCACATGACCCACGGAATGTACGGCCTCATTCTTGTTGAGCCGGAAGAAGGATTAGCAAAAGTTGATCACGAATATTATGTAATGCAGGGAGAATACTACTCAGTTGGAGGAATGGGGCGCAAAGGTCTTCAGCTCTTTGATGCACAGGCGATGCTTGATGGAAACCCAACCTATATCTTCTTCAATGGGAAGACGGGGGGACTTGTAGATCAAATGCAAACAAAGACTGGCGAAACAGTACGTATGTATGTAGGTAACGGAGGAGTAAATCTTGTTTCTTCTTTCCATGTCATTGGAGAAATATTCGACAAAGTCTTTTCGGAGGGATCTCTCACTGCAGACCCACATAGTGACGTTCAAACGACGCTCGTCCCTGCTGGAGGGGCGACGGTTGTTGAGTTTGATACGCAAGTGCCAGGCAATTATGTTCTTGTTGACCACGCACTTGCGCGTATGGAAAAAGGAGCATGGGGAGTTCTAAAGGTGACTGGAGAGAAAAACAAGGAGATATATGATGGTGTGATTATGCCAGGACACGGGCACTAGCCTTCACTTAGGCACTAGTAGCACGCACGTCACTCTTGGGCTAGAATGCCGTCGCCGGGCAAAAAGGCCTGGTTAGAGCATGGGGAAGTACCATGGTTATGAAGCTCTCGTTCACGCCCCACGAGCATTTTCTAGTGAATGGATGCCTTATCCAGAACGGTGATCGTCGAGCGGAGCTCGTTTTCCACTCGAAGGCAGCCATCGTTCGCGGCAAATTCTTTATGTCTCCCGAGAATGCGACCACGCCCCTTCGCATCCTGTACCTTGCGGTGCAGGAAGCGTATGCAGGCGAGGAGCGCAAACGACAGGAGCACATCGAGTCGCTGCCGACACTCTTTGAACGCGCGAAACGCCGCGCCTCAGTCGAAATCCGAAAGGAGATCGAACGAGGCGAGCAGTTCGTGCATGAGAAGCGGTTCTATAACGCACTCCGAGCATTGAACGATGCTCTGGCGCTTGAATAAAGCAGACTACCACTACCCACGCGAACGAAGCTGTCGGCACCCCGGCAGCTTCACTCGTTACTTCGCAACATTATTCAACGCACGCGAGGGGAGTATGCCAAGAAGCATGACGCCCGAGAGGAGTATGAATATGAAATGGAAGGGGGCGAACGAGATGAGAATGGCGCCGAGCAAGGGGGCTACCATAAAGGCAAGTGGAGTAATCATTCGGTAGGCGCTCACCTCTCCTGAGTCGCCACCGTGTACGTGCTTGAAGAAATAGGCATCAACACCTATTTCAACCAAGGCTGCACCAACGCGCGTTGCAAAGAGGGCGAGTGCCCAAACAACTACGCTTACTGAGGTGATGAGCGAGAGAGCAACGGTCGCAAACGCAATGACGGCAAAGCCAGTGATAAGCACCTCGCGCTCGTTCCAGACAGAATCTTCAAGACGACCTACGGGCACCATGAGAATGACAAACGGAAGGAGCATGATAGCGAAGATGAGACCAAGCTCTTCGACGGGGATGCCGACGTGATCAAGGAGGTAGAGCGGGGTATACACGACCATAATCGCGTAGAAAGAAGAGAGGAGGAATTGTACAAAGAAGGTGTTGCGGAGATCTTTTGATGAGACGAGACGACGTACCACCTCTGGCCAGTCTGCCTTTTCATACACTGGGTCTTTGAAGCGATTGAGGAGGGTATAGGAAATACCGGCGAGCACGATAAAGAGTGTCCCGGCTATTCCGTAGAGGAGCGAGAACTGGCCCGTGATGAGGAGATAGGCAGAGAGAAGCTGCGCAGCGATGTAGCCGACGTGCACGAGTGTTGTGTAGAGTCCGCGGCGGCCAGCGACTTTGTGCACGTCACTTGAGACTGCGGTAAGTGCAAGATCAAGTACTGCGTAGAGGACAGTGATGAGTGCAAGCGCAAGCGGGAGCAAAATGGCGGTCACGAGCTGGTTATCTAGTGTCGAGACTCCCAGAAGTGCAGCGCCGAGGACCAGGAGACCTCCGGAGAACGTACGACGATTTCCGACGACGCGTAGAATACGCGGTATAAAGAACAGGAAGACGAGCATGAGTGCATAGCCTGCGCTAAAGAGTGCACCTGCTGCCTGTTCGCTGAATCCGCGCTCAACAAGGAGCGAGGAGTTGAAGTAGAGAATGAGTCCGGTCTGGAAACTATAGAGGAGGGAAATACCGAAAATATGCCTCCGGAGAAGATCAGACACGGTCATACTGTAGGAAATGGTAGCACGCGAACACTCACTTCTTTTCGCCGTTTTGTTCTTTGCGTATCGTATCGAACTCACGCTCGAAGGTGTTGATGACTTCATCACTGCCATCCTCAATGTCGATGAGCTGATTGCGTGCCCCCTCGATTGCCTTGATGAGTTCGTCGAGCTTTAAGTGAACTGCGTGTGCATCACGGTTCTGAGTGTTTTGAATAAGGAAGACCATGAGGAAGGTAAGGATGGTGGTCCCCGTGTTCACCATGAGTTGCCATGTCGTTGAGAAGCCGAATATAGGACCGGTGAATGCCCATACGAGAATAAGAAGGAGTGCGACTGTAAATGCCCAAGGAGAACCAGCGACAGCGCTCGTCCAGTGGGCAAGTCTACGAAATAGATCATGCATGTCTCCTAGTATAGCAACACCCCGCAGGACACGAGGTCCCACGGGGTGCGCTTTGGAGAGGCTACTGAGCAGCCTCGGCGTTTGAATTTGAAGCGTCGCTTAGATCAGAAGATCCCTTGCAGGACTTGAGGGAACCTCGGAAGGTCTTCCAGGCATCGGTGCGGGCCTCCTTCCAATCGCCACGTGCAGATTTGACGGCGGCCTTGAATGCTTTCCAGGCTGACTTCACTTCACTCTTCACCTCGGCTCGGGTTGAGTTGGTGTAAGCATCAGCGAGTGCTGCTTCGCGATCCTCGTAGGCATCAGCGATGTCGCTACTAAAGGCAGCCCATCCAGACTTGAGTGCCGCTTCACGCGTCGCAACAAGTGACTTCATGCACGAGATAGTGGCAGTGTCTGAAGCAGAGGAGCTTCCAGAGGCCGCATAGGCATGTGCCGGAAGTGCGATAACAAACGCAAGAGCGAGTACTGAGGCAGTAAGTGTCTTCATGATGATGTAATGCAGGATAAGAGCGGTTGGTACCGCTCACGCCAGTATACCGTGAAGAGCACCCGCTCTGGTTGCTACTCAACCGTGACTGATTTTGCGAGGTTACGGGGCTTGTCTATCGGAAGACCTTTAGAGAGGGCGACGTAGTAGGCAAAAAGCTGGACCGGGATACAGGTAAGAATAGGGAGGAGTGCTTCGTGGGTTTGCGGCACGGAGATAACGTCGTCTGCAAGAGCACCGATGTCTGCTTCATTTCCATCGGTTGTTATAGCGAGCACTTTGCCGCCGCGTGCCCGTATCTCCTGAATATTCGATTTTGATTTTTCGTACAGAGAGTCGCGGGGTGCAAGTACGACCGAGAGGAAAGAGGGCTCAATGAGCGCTATCGGACCATGCTTCATCTCGCCAGCGGCGTAGCCTTCAGCGTGTATATAGGAAATCTCTTTGAGTTTGATAGCCCCTTCATAGGCGATGGGGCACTGGAACTTGCGGCCCAGATAGAACGCACCCGTAACGTCTGCATACTTCTTCGCAATCTTTTGAATGGCATCGCGACGGTCGAGAATTTCGCGCGCAAGTTCCGGGAGTCGTGCGAGCTCCTCAACGAGTTTGCGACTCTCGGAAGGGGAGAGGGAGCGGTCTCTGCCGAGCATGATGGCAATCATCGCAAGTACCGTCATTTGCGAGATGACGGCTTTCGTTGAGGCGACGCTTATCTCGGGCCCTGCGTGGTTGTAGACTCCGGCATCTGTTTCGCGGGCTATCGAAGAGCCAACAACGTTCACCACACCAAGTGCCATGAGGCCATGACGCTTTGCTTCACGAATAGCTTCAAGCGTATCCAGCGTCTCACCCGACTGCGAAATAGCGAGGAGTAGGGTGTCAGCAGCGTCCATGGTGTTCCTGCGATAGCGCAGTTCAGAGCCAAGTTCCACTTCAACCGGAATTCCTGCGAACTCTTCAATCAAAAGTTCGCCCACTCGTCCGGCATACGAAGCACTTCCGCATGCGGTAATCATGATGCGCTTTGCAGACTTGAGGCGCAGCAAGACGTCACGAAGTCCTCCGAGCTTCACATCTCCTTCCTTGAGGAGCAGGCGTCCGCGCATCGTGTTCTCGATGGCTTCTGGAATTTCCATCATTTCTTTGAGCATGAAATGCTCGTAGCCTTTCTTTTGTGCGGCTTCGACGTCCCACTCCAAGGTCTCCACCTCTTTATTCAGGGGACTCCCCGAGAGAGTACGGATTTCGTAACCGTCTCTTGTGAGGACTGCCACATCGCCGTCATCCAGATAGACGACCTCGCGCGTGTGCTTTAAGACTGGTGTCGCGTCTGAGGCGATGTAGTACTCATCTTTGCCGATACCAAGCAGCACCGGGCTTGAGAGACGTGCAGCAACGAGTTTTTGCGGCTCACGAGTTGAAGCAACAGCAAGGCCGTAGGTACCACGCACTTCTTTCAAGGCGTTGCAGACGGCGTCTTCAAGAGAAGTACCTTCCGTGTACTTTGAGCCGATTAACGCAGCGAGAACCTCGGTATCCGTTTCTGAGATAAAGGAAACACCATTCTTCTCGAGCTTTGCCTTTATCTCGGCATAGTTCTCGATGATGCCGTTATGGATGATCCACACGGTTCCGGTTGGATCTGCATGTGGATGGGCGTTTACTTCTGTCGGAGCGCCATGGGTTGCCCAACGCGTGTGTGCGATACCTGCATTTCCGGAGAAACTTTCTGGTACTGCTTTAGCAAGCTCAGCAACATTTCCTGCACGCTTCACGCAACCAGCACCGACCACATAGAGGCCTGCGGAGTCGTACCCGCGATATTCAAGAGCGCGAAGTCCGTCAAGTAGGAACGGAGTTGCGTTCTTGGGGCCGACATAACCGACGATGCCACACATAGAGGTAAAGCGTATACCCCGACCGTGAAAATTGAAAGAAGCGCAGTAATCAGCTACTATGCCCTGGTCGCCGATGTAGCTCAGTTGGTAGAGCACGCCAATGGTAATGGCGAGGTCGCCGGTTCAATCCCGGCCATCGGCTCCATAGTTAATATACGACCAATCTCAAGTTGACGAATAGGTCGTAACCTAGATACAATCTAAGCAAATGCCAATGCCAAAAAAACCACGAGGTAAGTGTCTTTCTTGTGGTAAAGAACCATCTCGAGCAAGTTATAAATATTGCAGTAATGCTTGCCAGAGTAAATATCAATACCATCTGTACATCAAGAGATGGAAAAACAGCGAAGTAGACGGACTTCAAAGTATCGGCGTTGTCTCGGATCACATTAAGCGTTACCTGAGAGAGAAATATGGAAATAAATGTTCTCTGTGCGGATGGTCAAAAATTAATCCTACAACAAAACGAGTCCCCCTGGTAGCTGACCATGTCGACGGACACTGGCGAAATAATACTGAAA